>JADHUC010000210.1 GCA_016784735.1 Pirellulaceae bacterium
ACCTTCGGTTGGTCGTTCGCGTCCAGCAATACATTCGCCGGTTTCAAGTCGCGATGGATCACGCCTTGCTGGTGCGCGAAGGCAATCGCTTCAGCGATCTTCCTGGTGAACTCGGCGGCTTCGCGCGGCGGCAGTGGGCCGTCCTTGAGCCGGTCGGCCAGGCTTTCGCCTTCGATAAATCCCATCGAGAAGTAGTGCTGGCCTTCGTGCTCGCCAACCTCAAAGATCGGCACGATGCCGGGATGGTCCAGATTGGCCGCGGCTTCCGCCTCGGTGTAGAATCGTTTCACGTCGTCTTCGCTGGCCAACTGCCCGGCCAGGATCATTTTCAACGCCACGACGCGGTTCAGACTGACTTGCCGCGCCTTGTACACGACGCCCATTCCGCCGCGAGCGATCTCTTCCAGTAGTTCGTAATCGCCGAAATAGCGCAGCATCGTACCAATCGCCACGCCGGCCGTTTCCGTTGGCGCGAGGGTCGGAGCTTCGGTCGGTTGATCAGTCGGAGGCAGCGTCACATCATCGTGCTGAGCTTCTGGGGCGGCGGCGGCACCTGCCGGCTGAAGCGGTTCAGCCATTCGCTCGAACTCGTCCCGGTTGGCAAAAAACGACTCCAACTCCGCCGCAATGTCACTATTCTGGGCGACGAACTCTTTCGGATCCGGCGCTTGGCCGGCGTCCATCGCCTCCAGATAGGCCGCGATGGCTTCATTCACCCGTTGTTCTCGTGCAGATGGCCCGTTTGTTTCGCCTGACATTGTTTTCGCTCCCGTTACAGCAGTTCATGCGTCCTCGTTCCCAAGCCGGAGTTTGGGAACCAGAAGAACGCGGCATCCGTTGATTCCGTATCCCCTACCTATTGAGCGTGAAACGCGTGCGAGATAGGCGCGCGGAATTCAGGAATTTTATTGAACGGTCAATGCAGCCCGCCAAACGCTCCTTCCATCGCAGAATTGAACCAAAACAGCATCAGACCGAAAGCCAACAAGGCGAGCATGTTAAGTATGAGGCCGGTGATCGACACGCCGCGGCAACGATTCTTGCGCAATAGGGCGGCCGCGGCAAGGCAACTGCCAATCAGGGCAAGAAGAGGAGCCACGTAGATGCTGAGAACCGCCATGAAACAGAATGCAGAGAACGCGTGCTCCAAGGTCGTCTCGATTGTCAGCAGAAAACCGCATGAAAAGATGATAATCATCACCAGACCGATCGTCCCAAGGACGACTGATGCCCTGCCAAGTCTCGACGGACGAGACGAGGCGGAGTCGCGAGGCTGCTCGTTTTCATTCGACATAGTTCGGCCTTTCTGCATTTGTCGAAGAAGGCTGACAGATCCTCTGGCGGAATCCCGTTCCAATGCCAAATCAATCATGTGTCGGCTTCATCATGGAGTTGCTGCCAGTCGGACGGTGTGTCGGGAATCTCGAAGACGACGCCCCAACCGCTCTCGTCCAGGCCATAGCCGCCGACCATCTTAGGTTGGGTGTCGGCTTCGCAGCGCAAGACGAATTTGAATCGGGACCAGCCGATCGGATCGGCGGGCGATGGTTTGGCTTCAACGAAAGTGTACCAGCCTTTGTGGATCATGCCTTCGAGCGTCCATGACACTGCGGGATCGTCGGCAAACGCAGCCTTGCCGATTGCGACGATGTGCTCCCGAATCCACGCTTCTCTCTCGGGCGCAGGCATCGGCTGTCCGCTTCCCTGAAAGAGCAGCCGGTCGAACTCAGACGAATCATAGCCAGTCACGTGAAACACGGCGCTCCACAATCCATCGCTGAAACCATAACAGGCGGCCAGGGTCGGTTTTTCTTTCCTGCCGAAATGCAAAGCGAATTTCAGGCGAGTCCAGCCGATCGGATCGGAAGGATTCGGCTCGACCTCAGCAAAGGCGACATCTTCCTCCTTGTGGATGATCTCCCGAATGGACCAGACGACATTCGGCGAATCTGGAAACGCCTCGCGGCCGATGGCGTCGATCTGTTGCTTGATCTTTGTTTCCCTCATCGAGCGGCGTGTCGCGAGCTTGCGATTTCTTTCGGTCTGCGTCTTCGTGGATTTTCCTGAGGTCGCTGGGTCGCCTTTCAGCTCGCGATAGAGAGCGTAAAGCACAAACGCTGCGACGCAGCTCCCGATGGCGAGGACGAGGTAAAGGTATATGGGCCCAAAGGCCAATTTGAGCCTGAAGTGCTCATTCAAGAACCCGACGAGCAACCATACTATGAGGAAGGCTACAAAAGAGAGAATTCCCGTCAAAAGGCCCCACATGCCCAGAGCATTCTTGATCAGACCGCCGCGGCCTTCGCTGGGCAGCAACATCACCGCAGGAATCAACCCCAAGCCCACGTAAACGGAAATCGTGACGATGACCCACATCTTTCCATCGGCGCCGTACAACAGCGGATCAGTGAGAAGATAATAGGCTGCCGCCGTGGCACCCGCGCAATGCCACAGGATCACGGTGATCTTCCTCGCACGTGCTCTGGCATCTTCTTTCAGACCGGAGGCGGTCACATGCCAAAATCGCATGGCGAAGATTGCGAGCAACGGCGCAAGAAGCAGCGGAAATGGCAGCGGACTGTAGCGTCTGAGCACGAATGCGTCGGTGGGATCATTGGGCTTATGGTAGACGGTGATCGTCGCAGGACGTTGCTGGTGGTCGGCTTCGATCTGCGGTTTGGACATTGTGCCGAGGATCCGCTGTGCATCAAACTGGGATTCGCTCCACACGACTGTGAAGTGGTACCACAGTGGATAGATGCGGCCGCTTGTGAAGGTGCTGCCGTCAACCTCGTATTTGTATTCAACAACTGCCCGATAGCTGACGGTTGTGTACGAGCGCATTCCCCGTTCGTCGGTATGCTCCGTTTCCGTGCGTTCGATATTTGTCGAAAGCAACGTCGCCGGCGCCGGCTTGTACGTTGCCACCTTCTGGTGCTGCAACCAACCTGAATAGACCGCCGCGCCAATACTCACCACACACAGAAGCACAGGGGCCACAAACCTGAGCTTCTTCCGTTTTCGTAAGCAGACTGTGCAAACGAAGGAGGCAAACAGAGCAGCAAACCCGATGAGGCCGCCGTGCATTTCGGCTTGGCTTTCGTCCGGAGCGCCTCGCAACAGCGAAATGCCAATGCACACAAGCATGAGACCAATGACACCGAAGCCCGCGCAAATGACGATTGCTCCTCGATTGCCAACTGCATGGGGATCGGTCGGCCCAGGGCCCGTGGTCTTCTGCTGATGTCTTCGGCAGTATTTCGAACCAGGGATTGCCTTGTTCTTACATTGCCGGCCCTTCTTCGTTGTCGCTTGACATGTTTCCATCGCTTTGGCACCCGATTACGAGCTCTAATCGCCGTCCGCTCCAACGCCTCGATCGGCGTTGATCGCCTCACCAGACTGATGGCCCAACCCGAAATCGCCTCGCCACGAAAGGGCGGACAAAGCGATCCCGGCTATGATGCCACAGGCTAGACCTGCATAGGTGCCGATCTTGAAGAAGAACGGCGGTCTACCATCGACCATCGGGGGAGGTCCTCCAACCCAGAGCGCCCCGTAGTCGAACAATACACCAACGATTCCTCCGACAACGACGCCAGGGACTACCCCGATCCACATACTCCAGACCGAATTGCGCAATCGGCCCCAAGCGATCGGCACGCCGAGAGCCAGCGGAATCAGCCCCAGCCATTCATATACACCGATCGCGAGAAACGGCCGCGGGTCGTACGGGCTGGGTGCCAGCAGCAGATAGCACACGCACGTCCCGATGCCGAGCCCGTGCCAAGCGACGCCGAGGGTCAAAGACAGTCTCTGCCGGCCTCCTGCTTCGAGGAACGGCCCCGCCGAAATGCCCGCGCCAAGGGAGAGAAGCAGCATGAAGAACAATGCGTCGGCGCCAGCTTCGAATCCTGCAATGTCCACATACCCCTTTCCAGTTGAATCGCGGCCGCGTCCACCACCAAAGAAACCGCTCGTTGGCGGTCTGTAGTGGGCTCGTTCCCTGGTCTCTGTACGTATCCGATGCGCAAATCCATCGAAGTGTGCAACGCTGCTCAGCAGTCCCACCAAGCCGCCGCCGGCCAGCAACAAGCCGACCGCCAATGCAATCCATCGAGACGTCGTTCGTGATTGAGTCATGACGGTATCCGATCTTTTCTCCGAACTTGTATTCATACAGCCCAATGTGCACGGCACTTCGGCGCATTGTACCATCCGCGTGAGGGCCATAACGCTCTAGGGGGTCACTATCACCTCCTCTTCAGTTCTCACTCGGATCGCGGCGTTCTTGACCGAAGCCACAAGAACAGACGCACGATGGAACCAACCAGACCTACGACGAAACCGGGAAGAATTGCAGCGGCGTACACAACGAAGACGATTGCCTCAGTGGGCAACTGAAGTACCCGGTGAGGCGAGCTGAGGAGATTCGCGTTAATCGCAACGATGATCATCCCCAAGAGCACCGCTAGGGCCAAAGGCGCTCCCCAGGCCAAGAACACAAAGTCACGCCACTTGAAGATCAGCAATAACGTGACGAAGACGATCCAAATGAAGAGCCAAACGAACAAGCTGACGTCGACGCTCTGTCTGGCCTGTCCGACGACGCTCCCCAGAGCCCAAAGCGGCACCCATACGGCGGCGGGAGAGATGATGTACAACACCCGCCAGAGCCAGCAGAACACGGAACGCCGTGGTTGATGCTCGTGCTCATTCATTGTGTGCTCCTTCGTCTCCGGAAACCTCCTGCTCGCGTCCCGCAGATAATCGCACCAAGCACATGCGACAAAAAGGGAGAAGAAACCCAATCAGTCCACCAATCACCGCGAACACATAGGGGGCCCAATAGAAGTCTTTGGCCACCGCAGCCCAAACGACGAAGCCGATCACATAACCCAAGTGAACCAGCAGCGCGCACAGAACCATTCCCGTGTCCAGGGCTCGAAGCGCCGCGTTCAAAGCAAAGGGCCGAACGACAGAAGCACGAGCGAGAAAAACGTTGAGCGCGAAGCCAAGGAGGGCAGCAGCAGCGGCAGCAACGTACCATCGGTCCCATCCCCCCGGGCGATGGACAGCATCCGGCGCCGGCAAGTTCATTTTGTGCAGGAGGATCCAGACCCCGAAGGTGACGGGAAGAAGAAGTAGAACGCTAATCGCCCAGGCTCGGATCAGGAGCCATCCGATCGCCCTCCACGAGATACTTGGTTTCACTCCTCTCTCGCGGACTGCTCGCCGGATCATGCCCCACAGCAGCCCCACAATGACTCCGCCGATCGAGGGCACGGTGAGGAGCAGGGCAACCCCACTCGAAAATGCGAGAAGAATCTGCAGCGGAATACTGTGGGCAAAGAGCACGAAGCTGTTGGGGTTCATGAGTTCGCTCCTTCAACGGTTTCATTGTTCATCGGTCACTTCTCGTTCTCAAGCGCCGCGTTCACTTCTCGTTACCAAGCTCCGGCTTGGGAACCGACTGGCATGAGGTTCATTTTCGTCGACAGGAAGCGGAGCTTCCGAAAAATGCGTCGCCAAACTGGAGTTTGGCAACGAGTGCACGATATCATGGAAACTTGACGGTCGCCCTTTCGCCTTGTTTGCCCCCTTGTTGTGAACCACTCTGGTTTGGCTCGCCGTATCAGCAAATCGCAGCCCGGCATCCGCTCGAATTCGTCATGGTTTGCGTTTGGCGTCGAACAATTCTCGAATCTTTGCTCGGCGCAGATAGATCATTGACCAGCCATTTACAGCAAAAACACCAAGTGCGAAAAGTCCGCAGGTCGCGAACATGGCCATGAACACATCTGCCATGTAGCCTCCGTTAATGAACGTGTGCAAAAACAACGCCGCGAATACCAGAAAGAGGATGCCAGCGCCGATTGCAACTACCCAACCAACGAAAAGTGCCGCAACCAGGCCATACGGTTTTCGCAGCCACAACCCAAGAGCGGATACAGCGGACAGCGCGGAAGCCGGAATGCAAAGAAGCATGATCATCACTTCGCCGAATGTCAACTCGTGCCAGCGCAGTGCCAACTGTAGTCCGTTGCAGCCGAGTCCGAGGGCGAGGATCACGTGCAGAACAGCCACGGCAACAAGTCGTTTTGGCATTCGATCGTTGCGTTTTTCGGACCCCGATTCCGCCGATGATGGCGGCTTCATCTCGTCCTGCATTTGTTAACTCCCAGCCAGCATTTACCTTCCATGTACAAGAGCCGCAAGACCCAGCGGAACACGGAATGTCGTGGTTGATGCTCGTGCTCGTTCATTGTGTGCTCCCCTTTTTTGCCGCACGACAAACGCCGCATCGGGTCACCGGACACGCTTCACTCCCTAGCACCAAATGGAAGACACTGTGGTCGGCATACAGAATGAGGTCTTACGGGTCTGGATCTGGGAAGTCGTGAGTGTCACTATCCGTACACCGAAAGTACAAAGAAGGAATGACAGAATCATGGGGCAGAATTATGAAACATGAAGGAAATGGAGATGATCATCATTCTGCCTCCATCATTCTGCCAGCTCGCGGCAAGTTCGACGAACCGTCTATTCCCATTCGGAACATGAAATCGGACAAACACCATTTGGCGCTAGTTAAGAAGCCTAAGATTGTGTTGCTGAGTCAGGGCGGCGTGCCATCGTCGTTGGGTCGTGTGTGGTTTTCTGTTGCTGGCGAAAATCGAACGGTACGCGGACTGCGACTAGATGAGCGCAGAATTGAAGCCTCGCAACTCCAAGTCGCGGCCGGCTATGCTTGATCGTCGCCTCTCCGATCCTTTCGAGACATTAGTATTTCTTTCCCAGAAACTATGGCCACAACTAACACACCGACGATCAGGCCCCAGAGCAAACCATTGACAAGGCCCAGGCCAATGCCGAGCCCCAAAGGGTCGAAATTGTCCACGCCTCGCAAGGGCGGCATCACAACTCGGAAAAAGTCAGGGCAAAATTTTCCCAAGAAGGCACCAATGCCCGTTCCGACAATCCCAAAGCCAATCGCTGTACCCACGACCGTTGCAAGAGCCTTGAATAGCGTCATCTGAAAAACTCCTGAGTCATAATTGTATTGATGGACAAAGAGATTTCAGCCGACAAGCTGTTGGCAAAGTAGCGTACCTCCTGGAAGCTCCGCTTCCCGTCAAGCGAAGCAGAGCTTCGCGTTACATCGGTTCCCAAGCCGGAGCTTGGGAACCAGAGGAACGAGTGGCATCGGAACTCACGCCGATACGTACAAAATTACGGGAACTTGACGGCGGCCGTTTCGCCTTGTTGGATAACTGTGTCTTGGTTCTCATTTCCGTAGAAGACTCGATAGGCTCCGGGACACAAGGACTCGAAGCTTGCCTTTCCTGCAACGATGTCAGCCGTAACACCCAAGGAAAACGCCACCCTCCCTGCCTGGTCGTCGTCAATACCTGGAGGCAGGCCCGCTTGTCCGTCCAGCGGAAGCAAGCGTAGCGATTTGTCCTCGGCCTCGGAGTCCATAGTGACGTCGAGCGCCCCTGACTCCTGCGGATTCAGCGTCAAGTCCAAGGTCGTTTCGCTCCCGGCCTCGATCGTCAACCAACGCGAAGAAAGGTAGGTGTCTTCCCATTTGGCGTAGAACACGTACGTTCCCGGCTCCAGCCGGACGTGACGGTGACGTGCCGTCTGCTGCCCGACAATATCCAGCCGCGTAATGCGGGGCTTGAAGGTTGTGGATTCCACCGATCCGCTATCGGTATCCGGATCGATGCCGACCCCCGCCAAGTTCGATTGCTGATCTCCCGCCGCCGTGACTCCGCAGTATCCTGTGCCAACCATACCGTCGCCGGGGATGCGGAAGTCGATCTTGCCGGTCACGTACGGCTTGTCCTTGTCCGCCGGCGGCACGGAGGGATCCGTCGGCGGCTCCGGCGGCTCGACGGTGAAGGTCCCGGAGACAACGCTTCGGGCGTCGTCGGGAAGTGCCAAGTGGATGCGTCCCTTGAGTAAACCGCCCTCCGCCTTGCTGAAGCTCAACTGTAGCGTGTAGCCGTCCATGTACATCTCATTGGTGGGAAAGTTGGCTCCCTCCTTCTTGACGTCGACGTGGACGTGCGGCCTGCTGCCGAAACCGGAGTCCGAGGCGGCGACGTTCCACTTTGCGCCCGTCAACGGCTGGCCACGGTCGAGGAACAAGAACAGCTTGACCTTCGCGTCGGGAAAGACGCCTTCGCCTTGTTGAAGGGTCAGTTGGTCGTTCCACAACTCAAACTTGTCCGGACGGAATTCCTTCCCAAACAACGTACCCGATACCGGCGTATCAGGGATGGCGACGGACGCCGTCCCCGCCACGGTCGCGGACTCCGCCACGGTCGCAGGCTCGTCCGTTCCCGTCTTCGGCCCCGCATCCGCAGGCTCAGGCTCGGATCGACAGCCGAGCGTTACGACCGCCAAGCTCAGACACATCACAGCTTTCCACGCCCACTGGACTTTCATGACAAGCTCCTTTTCAAAACGTTGGGTTGGACCTTCACACGCGAGCTTTCTTCTTGGCACGCGTGGTCAACAAAAATGGGCCGTACAGAATCAAGGCCAGCGCAATCAGCAGCAATACTGGTGCGCTGACACATAACACACCGCCGAAAAACGATTGCTGTTTCGTGTCGCGAATGTTCTCGTACACGCGAAGCTCCACCGACTCGATTTCTGATTGGTAAACGCGATCCGGCTCGATGCTAATCTGAAAGCACGCCTTGCCGGACGGCGGCGTGGTGAAGCGGCCGATGGAGCTTACGACGGCCAGCGTCGCCTCGCCCCGTTGCTCGTCGAATTGGTAGTCCTGCCAATAGCGGAATTCCATGGCCGCGTTCCACACGATGCGTTCCGAGCCGCCGTCAAGCTGCTTGCCGTTTTCGTCCAGGACGGCGTAGGCGACCACGAAGTTGTATTGGGGCAGCCTCTTGCCATCTTCGCCCGTTTCGAACGACCGGGAACGAATCCCCGTTTTGAGTTCCAGTTGGTTGAGGCCCCCGGCCGACAGCGAGATCGGTTCGGTCGCCTGTGGCTTCTCGATATCGATCGGGAACGAGAACGCGGGATCCGTCCGATCCTCGATGAATTGAAAGCCAGCAGAGCCCAACATGACGACGCCGGATGCGAGGCTGGCGAATCCCGCCACCACCAGCAGCAGACCGACAAGGGAAAAGGCGCAACCGGCCAGCACGGGCCGGCGTCTGGTCCATCGCCTGAATCGTCCGATCACACCCACCGGTCTTGCCAGAATTGGCTCGTCGTCCAGGAACCGTTGGAGATCCTCGGCCAGTTCCCGTGCCGAGCGATAGCGACGGCCGGCGTCCTTTTCGAGGCACTTGAGCGAAATCGTTTCCAGATCGCGGGGAACCGTGGGGTTCAGCCGCCGTGGTGGAACTGGTTCTTGCTCCAACACCTGGAGAAGCGTGTCCATTGGATTCGCGGTTTGGAACGGCGGACGGCCGGCCAACAGGCAGTAGAGGATCGCGCCGAGCGAGTAGATGTCCGAATGTGGCCCAATTGCATCGAGCTTCCCCGCTGCTTGTTCCGGTGGCATGTAGCTGGGCGTGCCCAGGATCTGCCCCGTGGCCGTCAATCCGCTATCGCCTTCGACTTTCTTCGCCAAGCCGAAGTCGGTGATCTTGGGTTCGTAGTGACCCGATTCATCGGGTCTGTCATGTGAATGGTCCGCATGAATGCGGTCACTACGAGCGAGCAGCACATTCGCCGGTTTCAAGTCGCGATGGATCACACCTTTCTCGTGGGCAAAGGCGACGGCTTCGGCGACCTTCTTCGCATACTCTGCCGCTTTCTTGGGCGGTAGAGGGCCATCGGCGACCTTGGCCGACAGGCTGCTTCCTTCGACGAAGCCCATCGAGAAATAGTGCTGGCCCTCGTGCTCGCCAACCTCATAGATGGGCACGATGCCGGGATGGTCCAGGTTGGCCGCCGCCTCCGCCTCGGCGTGGAAGCGCTGGACGTCCTCTTCGCTGGCCAATTGGCCTGCCAGGATCATTTTCAATGCCACGACGCGGTTCAGGCTGACCTGCCGTGCCTTGTACACCACGCCCATTCCGCCGCGGGCGATTTCTTCCACCAGCTCGTAATCGCCGAAGTAACGCACCATCGCGCCAATCGCGGCGTCAGCCGTTTCGGTCGGCGCGAGTGTGGGAGCTTCGGTCGGTTCGCTGGCCGGGGGAAGCGTTACATCGTCGTGCTGAGCATCTGGGGTGGCGGGCCCCACTGGCTGAAGCGGTTCGGCCATCCGGTCGAATTCGTCCCGATTGGCAAAGAACGACTCCAACTCCGACGCGATGTCACTGTGAGCGGCGATGAACTCCTTCGGCTCCGGCGCTTCACCGGCATCCACCGCCTCCAAATACGCCGCGATCAGTTCGTTTACTCGTTGCTCTCGTGCTGATAACTCGTTGGTTTCACCGGACATTGTTTCACCTCCTACCTTATCAAGCGTGAAACGCGTGCGAGATGGGCGCGCAGAATCCGCCGAATCACAGAATGATCGACAAATCCCCAGGAATGGGTGCTGCAAGACCGTTGCAGGACATTTCCTCGTTCTCAAACATCACATCTCACTGGTTCCTCTCTCGACCCCACGCCGATCTGCGTCGGTCGGACTATCGGCTGGCGCGGGCTGAGTGAAGAACTTATCCACTTCGGAGTTCTTTTTGCGCAAATCATCCAGCTTCAGCATTTTGTTGTCCGTGAAGTGCATCTGCAGGACTCGGACGTTCGTGCCTTTGGATGAGATCAACAGGGTGTTGCCGTCGGCGAAGCGATACTCGATTCCATTGACGGCGATGCGCGAGATCGTTCTGGCGTCGGCCGTCTCGCACGCCCAGGAAATCTGCCGGCCATCGGAGGTGATGTGTGCGCCCGATACGCGACGAGGCTCGTTCGGATGGCTGGTTTGTTTTGGGCAGTCCGAGACAATGGCAACCGTCGCTCCCATAAGCGAGATGCGAGTGAACACAGAGGGTGGCTCAAAGCTGTTGACGCGAGTGACATTGAAGTGCGTGTGGCCGCTGTGTTTCATGAAGGCTTCTGGGTCCGTTGCATCCTGGATCGCCGCGGCTGCGGCTGGCTCCCGTCCGGCGCGCTCCGGGTCAATCTTCTTCAAAGCCTTGGCCGCATGGTTACGAACGACAGGCGATTTGTCCTTGAGTGCCTCGACCAGCGCCGGAACGGCTGCTTTGGCCCGCGGCCCAAATCGTTCCAGGCTGAGCGTGGCCGCATAGCGAACGTCGGAATCGCCCGGATGGTTGAGTGCCTCGATGAGCACAGGAACTACCGTTTCAGGCTGCAAACCGATTTTTCCCAAGGCATCCGTGGCATACGATTGGACCCCGCCACCATGCTCGAATTTGCCGGAGCCTCCGACGATCTCGATCAGTACCGGGATGGCCGTTTCGGCGTCCGCTCCGATTTCCCCGAGTGCCCGAGCGGCATACACGTTGGAGTCGTACTTGCCCTGTTTGACGACATCGATCAGCACGGAAACGGTCGGCTCTTTCTGTTTCGCGATTCGCCATACGGCACAAGCCGCTTCCGTGCGTAGATTCGGATTCTCACTTTCGAGCAACTTCGTGAGCTGCGGCAGCGCCGCTTTGGCGTCCGGGCCGCTCGCCGCCAGGGCGCTGGCCGCGAACCGACAGACACCTGGGTCTTCGTCACCCAATGCGTCGATCAAGAAAGGCACGGCCGCTGGACCGATCTTGGTCAGGGCCTCGGCGGCGATGGGACGGACGTTGTTTAGAAACCTCTGCTGACGCATCTTTTCCATCTCATCTTTCGGCTCATTCCGTTTCCTCATCACTTGAATGAGGGCCGGCGCTGCCTTTTCGGCTGGCGGTCCGATTTCGCTCAGCATGCGTGCCGCAAAAATGCACATCTGAGGATCGTTCTTCTCTAGCTGTTCGGCCAACACGGAGACTGCCGGTTCGGCCTGTTGATCGATCTTCCAAAGCGCCACTGCCGTCTGTGTACGTACCCGCTCGTCTTTGTCGTTCCGCATGTTGGTGAGTGCCGGCGCCGCCGCTTTGGCCTGCGGACCGAATTCGGCCAACACGTTGGCCGCCGCAATACGAACCTCCGGATTCTCGTTACGAAGCATCTCCACCAGCGTGGGAAGGACTGTATCGGCATCCGGGCCGAGTCGGCGCAGCGACATGGCAATGAAGCCATCTGGGTGTTTCTTGAGGGTTTCCAGCAGCGCCGGCACGGCGGTTTTCGCTTGCGGGCCGATTTCGCCCAGAACTACCGCGGCTTTTGCTCGCACACCGCGGTTCTGGTCGTCGAGCAACTCGACGAGTATCGGGACGACCGCCTCAGACTGGCGGCCCAACTGGGCAAGAGCACGAATCTCCGGCCCCATAAAAGATCCATTGGGATCTTTCAGCATTGCGAACCACTCGCTGACCGATTTACCTTCGAAAACCGGCTCGTCTCCGTCGAAGCTAGGCTGCTGCGCAGGCCCGGGCCGAACCGGGGCCTCTGGTTCCGCCGATGACGCTTTGTCCGTCGGTCCCGTCGGCCTCGGTGCGGCCTGTTCCGGCGACTGTTCCTCGCGCGTGCCCGTTTGTTCGTGAGCAGTCGCTGTTTGCTGGTCATCGGTCACGGTTTGCCGATCGCGCGGCGGCGGCTTGCGAGCATCCACAACGGCCTCCGGGCTTTCCGGACAACCTGCTGTTACCACAATCACAAGCAAGGCAAATGGGATAACACTTTTCATGACATTCGCTCCTTTCTTGTCGTCTGAACGATCACGACGCTTTGTTGTTCAGCGGTCTTGTTGCTTGCTGTGCGGCGGTCTGGAGACCGTGCCGCAACACAGGACTCACAGTCGGTCGATGTCAAAGCGGTGCGGTGCTGGCGTCTCGACACCTTTGAGAACCTTCATGATCGCTCGACCGAGTTCGGCATCAATATCCTCCGGCTTGATGCCTTCGCGGCCGATCGCTTTCTCGTATTTCCGGAGCAAAACCGTCACCGGTTTGATTTCTTCGATCATTTTCCGCATCTGCTGCGTCCTTGGGCAGACACTGCTGGCATCGACCCGCCATGCTCCGTCAACCTTGATGAGACGCACTGCCTTTTCGGCTCCAGCCGAGTCTTTACAGAGTGCTTCGTGCCCACGTTCGTCGATCGTCGCATTACGCCACCGGGCGACAATCTCATCGGAATCGGTGGTGGTGATCTTCGCATTGCCGTCTTTGGGGCCTTTGCTGTCGTCCTGGAAATCGTCCCAAGCCTGCTGGCCGTAGGCTGTGGTGAATGCATCGCGGAAGGCGTTTTTTGCCGTGAGAAATTGCATGTTGGCACGCATGAAGTCCTTTTGTGCCTCGGTGGCCTGCAACGCCGCGAACAGTCTTGATTCGTCGCCGTCATGCAGGACTTCCGCGTATCGGATCAACGCCTCACGTGGCGAGGATGGTCCATCGTTGCTGCGAGCCGGCATCAGTACGAAGAGCAGGAGGCCGATCCCCGCCACTACCCCTAGCGCGGCAACAGTGATAAGCGCCCGATTCCTCCTCGGTGTCGTTCCGGTCGTCTCCGTCGTAGTATCCGCAGCCGCCTTGCGCTTACCCCTCGTCACAAAGATGCCCACTCCCAGGATGGCAGCAAGGTAGACCATCGCGGGTGCGTAGGGAAAGTAGAAGGCGAGGCCGTACAGACTGCCATCTCGGTAGGTATCCAGGTTGAAACCGACGTAGATGACTGGAAGCATCGGGATGAGCGGCAAGGCGGCAGCGATACGCCACAACAAGCGCTTCATCATTACAACCGCCGCCACCTGCAACGGTACGTAGGTGATGAGCATGAAACCCATCGTCCTAACCATCGCGTCCGAAAGGCCCGCTTCATATCGAAGAACTGCGTCTGGATCCATCGAGATTCTCCATTGCTGGTGAGTGCTCGCTCTTCTGATTGTTCTCAAAGCAACCTCAGTACGAAATCAAGCCAATGCACGTTCGCAAGAACGATGATTTCGGCCAGCAAGAAACCCCCAACGATATCAACATGACGTTCTTTTCGGTTTTTGACAGCGAAGCGTCATTTGGACCGAACAAACTTCGGGTGGTTGGGCGGGTCAGGAAAAAGGCCATCCCTGCCGCCAACGGCGTCAGGATCACTAGCCATACGATCGACATCACGGCGACGAGGCCGTGGCCGATGCTGTCTCGTCCCCAGGCGCCTAACGCACCGGAAAGCCAATAAAGCCGCCGGGAGTCTCTCTTGGGCGTTTTCGGAGAGACAATCACGGCAATCAAGAATGCGATTGCCATGAACGCCAAGAAAACGCTCACCATGCACGTACCGATCACGAAGGCGAACGGGCCGTGTTCGTAGCTTGTCGGCGAGGCGGTAATTGCGCCCTCCGCAGCGATATGAATGCCAAACACTATGCTTCCAAGCCAGAACCAAAACGTGGCGACCAATGAGTTCGCTCGACCAGATAACTCGTTCGTTTCACCAGCCATATTTCACTCGCTAAGCTATCAAGCGTGAAACACCGCCGAGATAGGCGCGCGGAATTCAGGAAATCTGCAACGGTTACATCAGCCCGCTCCTACTCCTTCCATTATCGAAATGAACCAAAGTAACGTTCACCCAATCCCATCCAATCAGCCAGGCCGGAGCTCTCTCGCATCGCGAGTGGGCCACCCCTTCGGTCAGTGGAAAATCTTGCAGTTCGGCAATGCGCGTTGGAACTCCTTCACGCCTTTGTCGGTGACTTGGGTGCCCGTGAGGATGAGCACCCGAAGGTTAGCCAGTTCCTCCAGGGACTTCAGCCCAGTGTCGGCGATCTGGGTCTTCGTCAAGTCCACGATTCGGAGGTGGGGAAGACCTTTCAGGTGCTCGAACCCTTGGCCAGTAATCGCGGTTTGCTGCAGATCCAAATGCAAAAGGGCAGTCAATCCCTGCAGATGCTCCAAACCGCCATCGGTCACTTTGGTGTGGCCGAGTCCCAGTTCTTCCAGCGTGGTCATCGCCTTGAGGTAAACGAGTCCGGCATCACCGACGTGGGTGCCGCCGAGCCGAAGTTTCTCCAGCTTTGTCAGCCTCTGAAGATGCTCCAGCCCACCATCGGTCAGTTGGGTTGCGCCGAGATCCAATTCGCGAAGGTCAGTCATCTTCTTCAGACACACGAGGCCGGCTTCACGGACTTCGGTGCGGCTGAGATTCAGCGATTGGAGATTGGTCAACGCCCTCAAGTGGACGAGTCCGGCACAAGTGATCTGCTCCAGATCGGTCAGTTCGTCAAAGGGCACGGTTGCGCCTTCAGGGTAATCGCTGGTAGGCTTCAAACGCACCATGCCACCCCCGATGAACATGGTGGCATCCGGATCGCTGATAGGCTTCAAACGCACACTACCATCCTCGATGACCCTTAAGGCATCCAATCTGTCGAAACCATGTTCGAGGTTCAACTGCGTGAGATTGGTCAGACCCTTGAGATGTTCCAGTCCAGCGTCGCTAACGCGGGTGTTAGCCAGGTTGAGTTCTTTCAGGTCTGTCAAGTCCCGCAGATGCGCCAATCCGGCGTCGGTGATATCGGGAAAGACAAGATCTTGATCAAAGCCGGCCGAAAGATCGAGGACTCTCAGGTTCTTCAAGCCTGCAAGGTGTTCCAAGCCAACATCGGTGATGCGGGTCTGCTCGAGCGTCAACTCGTCGAGTTTCGGCAAATCCTTCAAGGGGACAATCGCAACATCAAGGACGGGGGCGTCCGCTGTGAGTTCAGAATTTGGAAAGTCGATGGTCTTCGCCCAGCCGTCGTCATCGAATGTGATGGTCACCCCTGACTCCTGTAGCTTCGCCACTGCCGCACGGTGCTTTCTGGTTTGCTGGACCTTGACGCCGAGCCAGCCGAGTCCGACGCCAGCCACCAAGATCAAGACCAACAGCGTGCGGAGCCCAAATTGATACCAGCGACGTTTCTTTCCCGGTCGAAGTGAATCGTTCATGGTCATACCCTCAGAGACAGCGGTTTGCGTTATCGGACGATCTCGCATTTCGTCAGCGCACGCTTGAGACTGCGGCCGCCTGCTTCGGTCACCTGGGTCCCGCTAAGTAGTAGACTCTCAAGACGATGTAGTCCCCTCAGGTGTTCCAGCCCAGCATCGGTCACCGAGCAGCCTCGGAGATCCAGCGTTTGCAGATAGGTGAGCCCTGTCAAATGCTCCAGGCCGGAATCGGTGATCTGGGTGCCGCCGAGGTGCAGCGTCCGAAGGTTGGGCAATCCCTTGAGGTGCTCCAGGCCGGGGCCCGTGACTTGGGAGCCGCTGAGATCCAACGTTTTGAGACTGCTCAGCTCTGTCAGATGTTCCAGGCCGCTGTCGGTGATCTTGGTGTTGGTAACGATTACGTCCGTGTCGGTGAAAGCGACGGGGCGTCCGAGTCTGAGATGATTGAGGCCAGGCAGTCCCTTCAGGTCCACCAGGTCGTCGTCAGTCAGCCCAGACGGTCTGGAAAGAGTCAGATCCGCTACGTCTTTGACACTGCCATTGCCACTGCTGCGATAGCCGCTGACATGCGGACCGAATGCATCGAGTTTGGCGACGATGCTCTCCTGATGCCTGTCCCATTCCTGTCGATGCTCTTCCAACTGCTGTCGCGCCTCTTCATGGGAGTCCCGATGGAGGCCAGACAGGACGGCCCCCAATCCCTGCGCGGCGGCCCTGCGCACGCGAATGTCTTCGTCCTGTAAGGCGCGAACCAGGGGGTCGACCGCGGGTTCGCCAATCTCTTTCAGGGCCACTTCAGTGTAAACGCATACCGTATAGTCGCAGTCTTTCGTGGCATGGATCATGGGCTCGACCACGGGTTCGCCGATCCTGCCCAGGGCTCCGATAGCGCGCGTCCCCACGTCTCTGTCTTTGTCATTCACAGCGCGGATCAACGGCTGTATGGCCTTCGCACGAATACTGGGATCTTCGATGTTGGGAAGGAGCCCGATCATGCCCTCCGCTGCAGCCTTGCGCACGCACGGGTCTCCGTGTTGCAGGGCACCGATTAAGGGCTCCAGCGCCGGCTCGCCGATGCCGCCCAGCGCGACAGCAATAGCGCCGTGCTCTTGGCACATCTCGTCGTGCAGGCCTTCGATCAGTGCCGCCAAGGCAGCCTTGTTGCCGATCCTGCCCAGTGCATCGGCTGCCCACTGGCGAACATCCTTATCCTCATCCTTCAGAGCAACGGCCAGGCGCGAAGCTCGATTTGGCACCCAGCTTGTTGCCAGGCTTTTCACCGCTTCCGCGCGGCCCTTGGGATCTTCATCCGTCAGCCCGCGGATCGGGCGGAAGATCTTCACCCAAAACAGCACTCCCAACAAAACGAGAATCAACGGAAGGACGTAGCAGACAAGTCTTATCTTCATGGCAGCACCTCCGTCTCACCTCTCTGGATTTCCGTCTCGTTCCCAAACTTCGGCTTGGGAACGCATTTCCAGGAAGCTCCGCTTCCCGTGGCGCGAAGCATCACTTCAACCTGGTGTCATACCTTTTCGTTCAACAGACGCACTTCGAAACTGGCGTTGTGCCCCTGTGTCTTGGCGAGTTCTTCGGCCTTCGATTCGGCCTCCTCTCGGCTGGGGAACCATACTGCAGGCGAGTCTTCCCCGGCACCGCGCCACCAGTCGCCATCGGTTGTGCTGTCCTGCAGGATCCGCCAAATTCCGAACATGGGCTGGCCCGTCACGTTAGCTCGTATCTCAGCGAGCAACTGCTCAACGCGTCTGTTGTGACGGCGTTGCTCAAGCACCACTTTCCACAGTTTGCCGTCGATCAGGACAACACCGATCAGGATGATCAACACCATGATTTCCATTCTGCACCTCCGTCAATGAACTTCCCAAGAGAAAAGGGGCCTATCGCCTCTTCCGCTTTACTCACCGTTCGACCTTTCTGCACTCGTTGGCATCGAAACTTCAAGTGGCAAAGATTTCGCAAATTGACATCGCTTCGGCGAGCGTTTCCTCCAGCTTGTCGACAGGGACGATGTGTCCCTCTCGCCAGATGGTGAGGCGATTCTCGCAGCCTTCAACGCACAACGATTTGATATTGCTCAAATGCACAATCGCCCTGGGTGTCAATAATCGCCGCACCGCCCCTCGGTCAGCGCCACGCACGACGTACTCCGTGGCCACGGCTGGACAATCCGACATATCGACGTCGACACAGGCCTGGGCGTGCTTCAACTTGCGTAGATTGTCGCGCAGAACGCGTCGCTGCCAAGAACTTCCGTTCACAACGTGGGAGATGTTGTGCGGCACAATGATGAAACGAGGCAAGCGGAGAGATGCACTGGATATGCACATTACTGTCTGGTTCACATGGCTCTTTGTTAGTCCGCTCTCGAACAGGTCGAGAATGACGATGTGCACGCCCTTATAGTTCCCAGACATGCCGCGGATCGCGTGCTTGATTCGCTGTCGATGTCCCAGAACAAATGGCGAGATCACCGATAGAACGCGATTGTCCCTGCCCTGGAATGTAAGACCGTGGTCAGCGCAAAACTGCCGCATGCCCTGGTTCCGTTTGGCAGCCCCCTGCCAAATGGCAAATCCCAGGATTACCGCCAGGAAGACCAAGCCCAGCAATACCACAATGGTGCTTACTGATGACTGTTCCACGTGTCTTTCCGCCTTCCGTATCTTGATTCACCTAACAACTGATCGAACGGAGAATATCCTTCGCAAAGTCAAGAGCCGTGATGTAGTACGCCAGCAGGCAGGCATGGGCGCAGAACAACCAACCGATCCGAGATGGCTGGCGGATCGAGAGCACCATGCCGACCAACGCCAGGAGAAACAGAAACAGCAACGGCGGATAGAAAACACCACAAATCACACCAAGGAACGCATCACCGCCCTGGACCGCGCCGGTGATCACGAAGCCAACAACGCTGATCACGAAACTCAGCGAAACGGCAGGACGTGGTAAGGCGAACCTTGCCACTTCTTCGCCTTGCGAATCAGGCGGAGTCTGATCTGCAGGCGCCAAGTCTTCTGTTGCCGCGTCCCGCCTGCGCCGAAACGCGACGACCGCTCCCACGACGGCGCCGAACACCAAGTGGTCGGCAAGCCAAGGCCAGAAGGAGTCCAAAGCCCGATGCAGAAGGACCACCGAGTGGACGGCTTGAAACGCTTGAGCAATGACCAGCAGATCGAGCACGGCAATCGAAAAACCCGCTCCCAAGGCATTGATCACAGGACGTCGACGCGGCAAAAGCGCACACAGCACGCCTGCCCAGAACAGAGACATCCCGCCATGAACGACGATCGTCACAAAAATCTTCGTTCCTATCCACGCGTTCCTTCCGACGAACAGTTCGCCCGGTACCAACAGCGCCTCCTCAACGCGGGCACCCGAGAAGAACGCCCATACCGTCGATGGCAGAACTCCCAGCAATCCGGCGATGATTGCCGCCAAAACCGTATCGGTCATCCATTGGCGAAAATGGACTCTTATCATTTGCCTGATTCCACAAGCAACCAACTGTACTGTTGACTTATTACTGAGAAGCATTCAAACGAAACAGGAGGTCACCCAGCTTGCCCCGCTGGGAACTCTCCCACACGTCTACGCGTCCTCGATCATCCTTGCCGTCCATGGCAACGGAGTAGATGACCGGTTCGCCATTGACCATCGTCATTCGCATTGGCTGGCCGGAGAATGGGTCTGTGGGGACTTCTTTCATGCCGGCGGCCTGAATCACAGCAGTCAGATCAGACGGCGGCGTATCATGCTCAAGCTGCCACCGCCGCAGCGCGACCAGGCACTTCGTGCCCCGGTGATATGTCCGATGCCTGGCGATGGCCTGCGAGAAGGGAACCAACGGAGGAAGAATCGCGGCGATCAGAAGCTTTCCCTTCTCGGCCTCCTCGGTTAGTCCCGGGAGCCGTTGTTCTCGCTCGCGAAGCGTGCTTTCGGACAATCCCGCCACCGAACGATACCATCGGTCCAGCGCCTCGCGTTCCTGTTGGAAGTTGACGGTCGCCAAGTACTGCTCGACCTGCCTGGCCCGTTCTTTGCGGTCTCGCGGCCTGTTTGTCCCTTGCCACAAAGTCTTGCCCACCAGGGCGGCAACGTTTGGATCGACCGTGCCCGCGCGGTGTTCCACATCGTCGAGGACCGTTCGCACCACCGAATAGCCTTGTCGAAGCGCCTCGACGTACATATCGGGGGCCTGCTCGTGCTGCCGGAGAATCGCGATCAAACGGTCACAATGCTTGGCCTCGATTCCGGGCGCGGTGAGGATCGCGACCACGCTCTCCTGGTAACATATTTGGTCCATTGCGACGCTGACCAATTGACAGATCTGATTGCCTCGCGGTCGCAGATCCCGGCTCAACCGCAGCACGGTCTCCACTCCTTGGATCGGCCGCTCGAAATCGCCCCGAGCGAGATCGCGCCTGGTACGCCACTTCACCACTCGCGCCACTTCACGAGTCCCCTGGGCGTGCGGCACCAGCGAATCGACACCCAAACCCGCTTCGAACACGCATTGCGGGCGATTCTGCGCCTGAGCCAGTTTCTGGAATCCGGTTTCATATTGAGCGAGCCAGGCGTCCACTGCCGCGTTGTCCGCGGAGGCTGGGTTCTTCTGCCGCGCTTCTTCGAGGCGGGAATACTCCTTGTGGCGTACGTTGGCGATCTCCGCTCGCTGAAGGATTCCTCCTTCGGGTTCTTGCCCCTGTTCGTAGAAACACATCGCAACGTCGGGGGAAAATTCGAAGAGGGCGTCCAGATACAGCAGCGCGCCATTCTCCTCGGGCGGCGGAGTCTCGAAGAATTTGGCCACGTCAAACGGCGCTCCCGGCCCGATCCATGGCGGCGGCTCGGTCAACGCGTCCGGCAAGGACGGATAGGTCCGTGACCGGCCCTCTCCCGCGGGCGGGCGTTCCTGGGACAATGGTCGCGCCGAGCCGCCCATCGCTTGCACGTATGCAACGAATTCCGCATCGAGCAAACGCAGCGCCACTTCCAAGTGGGCTCCTTGGAGTTTGCCGTCTCGAAACTGCTGGACCAGATACTTAAGGCCAGGCGGATGACTCCCCTTCAAATACGAATCCATCCCCGACCACTGTTTGATGACCGCTTGCAGGCGATTGGAAGTCGCCTGGTCGTCAAACTGTCCTGCCGCCAGGCGACTCTCCTGATCCTTGGTGATTCGAAGCACTGTTGGATGGATCTTCGTCAGCTCTGCAACAGCGTCTCCTGGTGGAACCGCCTGTCCGGTCTCCTTCGCGTGGGCGACGGACTGAGCAAAAAGCTCCGTAGCCGCCCGTGTCAACACCTGGCTGTCGATCAGTTCTTCGTCCGTTCTAGCCGCCGACTCGTCAGACCCTGTGGCCGGCGGTGTCTCGGCAGCCTCAGTGAGCGACTCGATGGATGCTCCATTCTCCTTCGCAAGCTCTTCATCCTCCCCGGAGGGCCACAGGACAAGGACGAGCAACAGTACCAATACGGCCGCGCTGCCCCCGACGCTCAAGCCGATGATCAAGCGGGTATGCGAGGGCTGTTCTTTCTTCTTCACTTGAGACAGCGGGGCGCCGAGCGTCGTTGCGGCGGCTTCTTCAACTCCTGCCAGTTGCCCCAAATCAAGCTCGCCGTCCGGTTGTGCCACCGCTGGTTGGATGTCCGCGACGGTGAATGCCTGGCCGCAGGCAGGACACTTGACTCGCTTGCCCGCAAGTTTCGCTTTCACCCGCAGTTTTTTCCCGCAACGACAGGCGACGGGAATCAACGGCGTCTCTTCTTCCGCAGGGGCCGTCGCCTGCC
>JADHUC010000211.1 GCA_016784735.1 Pirellulaceae bacterium
TCTTCGCCTTGCGGCCCTTCGAGTTGCGATCGCAGGGACTCGATCGACCGAGCCAGAGCGCGCTGGCAACTGGCCATCCACACGACGTACAGGACAACGGCCAACCAGACGATTAAGTAGGCAGCAGCAAACGTAGCCATGACGGTTTTCCTTTTTACAAACGTCCTTTTACATGTCCGCTTCCCTGGCCAGCTTGTCGGCCGAGCACTGCAACTGTAACTGCGCTCGGCGGCGGACCGCCAACAAGACGAAAAATGCCGTGAAACCGATCACGCTTACCAACAAGGTTATCCGCATCGTAGGTGCCATTTCGGGCGACACGGGATGCATGCCGCGGAACCAGCGCGTAGCCAAAACGACCAGTGGAATGTCCAGCGTCCCCAAGATCGCCAGAATCGCTCCGATGCGGGCACGCTGATGAGGGTCCTCCAAACTGGCACGTACGATCAGGATTCCTGAGTAGATCAGCCAGAGGATAAACGACGTGGTCAATCTCGGATCCCATACCCACCATGTGCCCCACGCCTCGTGAGCCCACAGCGATCCGGTGGCCAGAGTCAGGCCGCAGCACAGCCAGCCCAATTCACCGGCCGATTGAAACCAGTGGTCCCACGCCAATCGGCGGCGGGCAAGATAAACGATCCCGGTTCCGGCCATGACCAGCAGTCCCAACAGCCCAAGCCAGGCCACCGCAACGTGAACGTAGACGATCCTCTGGGCGTGTCCCATCGTCTGCTCGGTCGGCGCAAAAAGGAAAATCGCGAGTATTGCACCGGCCAAGAGTCCGCCGACGAGCACGTATCCCAAGCCGGAGACTAATGGGAAATGGGTTTTGCTCGTTTGCATGGGCCTATTCCTCGATTGCGTACTCGAAAAGAATCGTTCCTGCTGTGACGAAAACGACGGCAAAAGCCCCGAGCAGTTGGACCCACCGCCACCATGATTCGTCGATCTGGCCCTCGGCGACCAGCCGCGTCGCCTCGGCGGCCGCCAGCAGCACAGGAATGATCAACGGCAACACCAACAATACCAGGAGATTCCCGCTTCTGCCGATGCCGGTTGCTAGAGCACTGACCAGAGTAGCGACCGCTGCGATTCCAATGTTCCCCAGAAAGGCAATCAAGAGCATCTCCGCCGCGTGATCCCACAGGGGCAGGCCCGACAACACAAAGAAGAGCGGTATCAGCAGACACTGCAAGGCAGCCAACGCGACGGCGTTCGCCAACAGCTTCGCGAAATACACCGCCGCCGGGGACGTTGGGAACAATCTCATTGCTTCCCAGCATCCGTCTTCCTGCTCGGAAGCGAACGACCGATCGACGGCTGTCATACCAGCGAAAAAGATGGCCAGCCACAGCAGCCCGCCCACCAGACGCTGTTTTTGATCTGGAAGCAGATCCATCTGCACGCCAAACACAAGCGCCACAACGACGCCCAACAACAGCATCGTCGGCCACACGCGGCGTGCCCGAAACTCGGTGATCAAGTCCTTATGAAATATCCACCAAAGATTGGTCATCACGCGTTCTTTCGATCAGGCGGCTTGCGCCCGCGCGGGGGCGTTTGGGCTTCCTGCGTGAAAGCCAGTTTCTCGTTGGTATAACCGGCCCGATTGCAGCTCGAAAACTCTATCAGCTAAGCAATGTGTCTTCGCTTCGTCGTGCGACGCGAAACAGAGCGTTCGCCCACCATCGCGCAAATCGAGCAGCATCTCCATCAGCCACTCGGCGCCTTGTGCATCCAGGCCGGCGAACGGCTCGTCAAGTAACAGAATCCGCGGATCGTGGACCAGCGCGCGAGCGACAGCCACTCGCTGGCGCATGCCCTTCGAGATTTGCGTGGGACGATTCTCGGCGCGGGATGACAGCGCGATACGCTCTAGCAATTGATCGGCTCTGCGCGCCGGTTCGCGAACGCCGCACATCCGCGCGGCAAAGATCAGGTTTTCCCGCAGTGTCAAATGAGGGTAAAGACGGCTCTCGTGAGCGACCATTCCAATCATGCGACGCATCGCGGGACCGCTCGTCACCGGACGACCGAACCAGCGCACCTCGCCCGCCGTAGGCCGTACGGCCGAGGCAAGGCATCGCAGCAGCGTCGTCTTGCCGGCGCCGTTCGCGCCGGTCAACCCAACGCTTTGACCCGCTGGGACGTCAAGGTCGATTCGGCGCAGGACAGCGCGGCTGCCGAAATCCTTCGACAGTCCTCGTGCCTCGATCGCAGTCTCTTGATCGTCCATCGCTTGTTTGCGGAATTCTACTAAGGGGGAACTATCCACTTGAAGACCACGGCCAGAAGCAAACTGGCGGCTGCTGCGCGCCGCGCGATCGCATTGGCCTTCAGTTTTTCCTTTTCAATGGAAATCGAAGATGCATCAGTTCGCCGCCGTCTGGCCGGCCACAGACGGATCAGCGTGCCCAGGCCCATGACCCACGCACCGAACCAGAGCCAACGCATCATCGGGTTTTCGACGAACGTCATGCGAGCGCTCTGCTGGCCTTCCCCGCTGTGCAAAATCGCATAGAAGTCGCTGGCCCATGTCGAGTGGATGGCCACTTCGGTAGTCCAATCACGCTGGAGCAAATGAAAATGCTGAGCGGGCATAAGGGCCGCAACCTGACGTCCGCCGCGTGAGATTTCGAGTTCCGCTTCGCCAACCAGTTTGTCCGGAAGCTGCCGTTGATTAAGGCGGGCCAGCCGGATGTGGCGGCCGGCCCACTGGACGGTTTCGCCTTCGCGCATGACGAACTCTTGCTCGCGAGTGCCCAGCGACGAGCCGGTTACGCCGACAGCGAGACCAACAAAGCCCATGTGAATCAGAAAGCCTGCGTATTGGCGGCGAGCGTCGCGAAGCGCTCGTAGCGTGCCAAACAAGACTCCGCCAAGTTGTCGCCGCCGCGCATCGACAAACAACGCGCCCACGAGCGCGATGACAGCGGCGAAAGCCAGCCAATGAACCGCTAACTCGATCGGATGCCTGATGCCGAAAGCCAACGAGATCGCCAGAGCGGTACTGCCTGCACCCATGGAACAGAACAACCACTTCTTCTGCGACGATGTTGGCGGTGCTCCCCAACGCAACAGTGGCGCCATGGCCGTTGCGGCCAGAAGCACCAAGCCGGTGGGTATCAGTACGTTGTTGTAGAAAGCCGGGCCCATCATGACGGTCCGACCAAGGAATATGCCCGACAACGCTGTGCTCAGGGTGCCTGCGATCGTGACCACTGTCATCAACAGTAGCGCCAAGGTCGAAAGCAGCACAAAGGCCTCACGGCTGAGGATGCTACTTATGGGTTTGTCGGGCGTCAGTTGCGTTCGACGGCGGAAGACGAGCACGCCGCCCCCTACCACCAGCGTCAACATCAGGACCAAAAACAACCAGCCAATAGGTGATTCACTGAAGGCGTGCAGGCTGCTGAAGATTCCGCTACGGGTAAGGAACGTGGCGAAGTTGCATAGTCCGAAGGTTGCGATGGCCAGTAAAACGGCGGTCTTCTTGAAGGCCCCGCGGTATTGCCATGTCATCATGCTGTGAATCAGCGCCGTTCCCGTCAGCCAGGGAATCAGCGATCCGTTTTCGACCGGGTCCCAACTCCAATAACCGCCCCATCCGAGTTCTTCATAGGCCCACTCGGCACCCAGCAGGATACCGGCCCCAAGCACAATCCACGCCGATAACGCCCACGGACGCGCCCGGCGCACCCAGTCTGAATCGAGTTGGCCCGTTGCCAGCGCGACCAGAGCCAAAGCGAAGGGAACGGCCCATAACGCGTAACCCAGAAACACCACCGGCGGATGAATCAGCATGGCGGGATGCTGCAGCAGCGGACTGAGCCCCGCGCCGTCACGCGGAGCAGAGATGCTTGGCTCCATCGGATCCGCGGCGAATACCATGATCGCCACGAGAAAACACAGATAGCCCATCAGCACGCCAAGGGCCGGTTCGCGAAGTCGCGTGGAAGAGGTGTCAGGAACCTCTTGCCGGAACGGCCGTTCGGGTGCTTCGCACAAAAGGTCCCTGACACCTTTTCCCCGGCGGGGCCAAAAGCCGTACAAGATGGCCAGTCCGCCAGACAACCAAGCCCATAACAGCAGTGAACCTGCTTGGCCGACCCACAGCGCAGACAGCGAGTAGTACCAGGGCAAGAGTTCGCTAGAGTACTGCGCGACGTAGGCGAAGCGAAAATCCTTCTCGATCAAAGCCCACGCCAAGACCATTGTCACTGATGTCAAAGCCAACATGCTGACCAGTGCGGCACCGGCACCGATAGACCGCAGCGTGCGGTGATTGCGTTGCCAGCCAACCACGCAAGCAAACGCTGCGAAGCCGGAACTGACGAAGGCGACCAGAAGAGAGAGTTCACCAAGACTTCTCATTGGGCCCCCTTCGACTCGTTGGCCGGCGCGCCGTCCGAAGAGGCGGGAGACTGACCGGATTCGTATTTGCTGGCGCAGCGCGTGAGGACCTTGTCGCCTCGGAGCAACCCGCTCGCCTCGATTCGGCCTTCCACTACCACGTCCATACCTTCGGAAAGATTGTCGGGCAATCGCCCCGAGCAGACCACATCTAACCTTTCGCGGGTCCCCGTCATGGCGAAACGAGCCTGCGTTCGATCGGCGCTGGTTTCGAGAGAGCCGTCGACTATCTTGCCGCTGACACGCACGCGTTGGCCGACAAACTTCTCGGCTTCGGCCACGCTTTCATCCGTAGTCAGGTAGTACTGCCAACTTGAAGACGCTCCGACATACGCCATGTACGTTGTCACGGCGATGATAACAGTGGCGCCAATTGCCAGCTTCACGCCTGTGCTCATGGCTTTGTTTCTCCTCAGCACGGGAGGGGTGACACCGCGTTTTCGAGGGAAAAGGTGTCAGGAACCTTTTGCCGGAACGGCCCTTCGCGTGCTTCGCACAAAAGGTTCCTGACACCTTTTCCCCGATTTTCCCCGAGTACGAAATTGGCTGTGGACGTACCGCAGTGCCTTACCGGTGGGGTGGGGCGCGGACATTAACAGAACGCTCCGAACATGTCAAAGCGAATCGTGTATTGAAAGCCTGCGCATCAATCGGGGCGAAAGTCTGCTCGTGGGCAATTGACAAGAAGACATTGAAATCCGATAACTGGATAAATTCGCGGAACCCGAGCGAACGAGTAGGTCCCCCTCTGCTGGACGGGACCTGAATGGACATCGGAGGCGTCTGCGGCCGGAGGTCCCCTCCGGCAGCCGGGACCTACTGATAGCACCCAGAACAGTATCAGTTAATTGATACAGAAAACGGCTCCGCGTCCTTCTCATTTACGGGAATGCTTGGAACAGAGTTAAGGAGTTCTTGCTCATGCTGTCGCTGTCGCAGACGGTCGGGTATGCAGTTCTTGCTTTGGGTTGCATCGCATCGTGGAAAGGGGACCAGGTACTGTCGAATCAGGTGCAGAAATGCACTGGGATTCCCATGCCCTACCTACGGAAAATCCTGTTCGTAATGAGCAAGGCTGGACTTCTCGAAGGCACGCGGGGCAGAAAAGGGGGATTCCGCTTGGCGCGACCAGCCAAGGAAATCACCTTACTGGATATCATGAGGGTCGTGGGGAACGACAGCCCGATCCCCGACTGTCTCCTGGAGTTGCCCGGTTGCTCCGACGAGACTCCCTGTCCTTTGCGGGGTTTCTGGCAGAAAGAACGGGCCAAGATCGAGGCCAAGTTCAGCAAGATCACCATTGCCGATGCGTCCGAATCTGTGGTCTCCGCGCGGTGGGGAAAGCTGACATGCTGTCCTCCCGACGACGAGACGCCCCAGCCATGTCGTTCGGAGCAGCCTAGTACGGGAAAGCAAGCGAAGAGTCAAAAGACCACGGCCAAACGGAAGAAAACGCAGGCGCCGCGACGAAAATAGTCATGGTCAGTGTTCTGGCAGTTGCTCCGCCTGGGACGTCGCCTGTACGGCGGGAATCGGCAGCGCTCGAATGTAGAGCAGGAGCAGGCCCACTACCAGCAAGATCGGCGCGAGCGTGGCGGCCAACCATATCCTGCGGTTGGCGTGTTCCGCCAGGGCCGCGTTCGCACTCGCCGTGACGTTCGCGGTAGCCGTCAGGCCTTCGCCAATCGCCTCTTGCACGGATTCGGGAGAGAAAGTGTGGATCACGGAGCGCGCGTTGGTTAACGCATCGCGGGCCTGCCGGAGATCGAATCGCGGGCCACGGACTTCCATCCCCAGCCGTTCGGCTTCTTCAATCGTGTGTTCCGCCACTGCGATCTGCGTCTTGAGGTTCTCCAGGCCGTCTCGCATCTTAACCGCGGCTGTGGCACCGGCCAGAGTGGCACCGAACTGGTTATCCTTATGACAGCGATTGCAAAAGGCCTCTCCATCCATGCCGAGCATCGCGTCTGAGGGGTGCTGAGTCTGATGGTTGCCATGGCACGCGGCGCATCCGGGAAGTCCCTCCTCCTCGAATCGATGCTTCATGCGGGTCTCGGCGAACAGTGTTGCGACTTTGTTATGGCAGGTCCCGCACGCGTTAGCCACGGAGTCGACTTCTGGGGGCACGGCGCCGTGATTGCCATGACAGTCGTTGCAGGTGGGTGCGCTTAGGTCGCCCTTTTCCAGCATCGCCTGACCGTGCACACTTTGTTTCCACTCTTCGTATTGATCGTGGCCCAGCGGCTTGCCGTGATAGGTGCGATCCGCCATTAGTTCAGCGTCTGAATGGCACTTTGCACACGTTTCCGCCACATGGGTCACGTAGACAGGCGACTTCTGGTCAGCGACGGCCAGCATGTTGTGCTTTCCACCTGGGCTGTGACAGTCCAAACAAGTAGCCACTTTGGGATCTTCAAAGACGGGTGCCTCCTCACCGTCCTTCGCGGCTTCCAACGCTTTCTTGTAGTCCTCCCCCGCTTGGCGGAGACGCTGGCCGTGGCCGCTTGTCCAATACTCCATCTCCTGATCGGTCCGCGGAGAAGGACGAAAACGGCGCATGTACTGGGTATCCGAATGGCAGTGTCCGCAGAAGCCGGGCATATCCGCCAGCGACTGAAGGGGACGGAAGCCGGCATCATCTCGATGGTCGACGTAGTCATCAAGCTTGGGGTTGCCTCCGTGGCAGTCGTGGCAGCGCAGGCCTTTCTGCCAATGGACGTCGGCTTTCAGATCTTCGTGGGTGACAATCAGGTGCTTGTTTTCCTCAACTCCCGCCAGCGTGCCGTCATTTCCGTGACAGAAATTGCAGGAATAGTCCTCCAGCGATTCTTCATCGTCCTGGGCAGCTCCCGTCGCCACGGCAGCCGCCAGCAACATCTTGACCAGCGCGACTCTCAGCACGGCCCTCATAGCACTCCCCAACGGCAAAGCAACTCCCAAACGACCACAGCTGCCAACAAAGCCAAAAGGGCTGCACCTGCGATATAAATGGCACGATGGCATGCTCCACCACGCTGCACGAAGGGAAGCAGAAGCACCAACATGCCAACAAACATTGACAGTCCCAGTATCCATTGGTAACGGACGCTGTCAAAAAAGCTCCATGCTGTCATGACAATGAAAAACGCCACGGCGGCGGCGGCCAGGACGTTCAAGATTCGGCGAAAGGTTGCCCCGAGGTCCAAGAACGGCACGGCCAACACCACCAGTCCGCAGAAGCCGAAGAACAGCACTCCGAACACTTTTCCGTCGATACCGAACACGTGATGGGGCAGTTCCTTGAGTGTCTGAAACATGAAAAGGAAATACCATTCCGGCTTGATGCCTTCCGGGGACGACGCGAATGGGTCCGCCTTCTCGCCCAGTTCCCACGGAAAGAGCGCTGCCAACGCGGCCAGGATCCCCAATGCCAGATACCATCCGACCATGTCCCGGAGCAGGAAATGAGGCACAAAAGGCATGCACGGCAATTGATCGGCACGGCCGTTTCGAGGCAACTCGCGATCCGGGACGCTCATGCCGTGTTTCTGAACCAGGAAAAGGTGTACGCCAAGCAAGGCAAACGTCACCAGAGGGAAGACAACAACGTGCAGTGAGTAAAACCGCGCCAGCGTGTCACCGGTGACGTTTTCCCCTCCGCGGGCAACCAGCAGCAGTTTCTCGCCCACGATCGGCACAACGCCTACGATCGCCGTTCCCACGCGCGTGGCAAAGAACGCCAATTCATTCCAGGGAAGAAGATAACCACTGAATCCGAAAGCCATGAACAGACCCAACAAGGCGATGCCCGTTAGCCATGTCATCTCTCGGGGCCGTCGGTACGCTCGCATCATGTAGGTCGTCAGCACATGCAGGAAGAGTATTCCCACAAGCAAATTGGCGCTCCAGGAATGGATCGAGCGGATCAGCCAGCCGAATTCGACTTCGGTCATGATGGCTCGCACACTCTCGAACGCCTGATCCGGCGAAGGCTTGTAGTACAAAGAAAGGAGCGCCCCGGTGACGATCTGCACCAGAAACAGGAACAGCGCCATCCCACCCAAGAAATAGAAGTGGGTGCTCCGATGGATCGGTACCGTCTTCTTGGCGGCCAGGCTCTGCGCGACATCTAATCCGAGCCGTTCAAATCCGAAGGCTCGGATTCGCTGCTTGAGCGAAAGCCGGTCACCGGGATCGTCAGGTGGCGCGGGAGACAATGATCTCTTCCTTTCCGGATTCGCCCCGCAGGGTCACTTTGTAGACTTCCAACGGACGCGGCGGCGGACCCGACACGTTGCGCCCATTCAAGTCGTACACACCATTGTGGCAGTTGCAGAAAATGTCGCCGTCTTCCGCACGGTACTCGACCGTGCAATCCACATGCGTACAGATGGCATTGAACGCCTTAATCTCGTCGTCCGGTGTACGGATGACCAGACAGGGCTTGCCGCCGAAATTGAAAGGCGACGGCCATTTGCCTTGCGCGTCGGGCCGGAGTTCATCGACTCGGTAGGGAGCGGCCACCTCAAGCTCGCCGGAACTCGTGGCGGGACGTGGCCAAAGGAAGCGAACGACGGGGTAAAAGACCGCCGCCAAGGTGACCGCCACGCTCCCTTGCAGGATTCGCAACAGCCAGCCTCGTCGCGACTCGGACGGTGGACCATTCGTGGTGGACATATGAATGAAAGACTCAAATGATGATCGCGAGAAGTCTAAGCATTCATTATCTTATCTCATGACTGCCAGGAATAAAATACCCGCAGGTAAGAGAATCGTCTGATCGGTTGACTTGCTGCTGGCAGGGGTATAGTTTTATTAGAGTGAATCGGGCGTGAGTTCGCCCTAGGTGATCTACCTACGTGATTTCTCCCTTTCTTCGCATTACCAAGAGACCCTTTTTTCATTAAACAATGTAGTTCAGTTAATCAGTTTTGTCGGTGCCAGCAGGCACGAAATCGTGTCATGACGGTGCCTTGAGCGTTGACCTAAAGGAGGAAAGCGAATGCTTGGGCTATTGCAGAGAAGGTTCAGTGGGTTAGCTATTTTGATGGCCGTTCCGTTGTTGGTCGCCATGTTGGCCTCAGTCAACTTGCCGCCCACGCAAACCGCGCGGGCTGGCGAGCCCGAACCCGCCCCGCCAGCGGATCAGGAATACACCGGCGCGAAACGCTGCGCTTCGTGCCACTTCGAGCAGTACATGAAGTGGAAAAAAGATCCACATTCGAAGGCGTTCGAGAAACTCACGGCCAAGTACGAGAAAGACGAAAAGTGTCTGGAATGCCATACGACGGGTTACGGGGAGCCGACTGGCTTTAAGGATGCCGAGACTTCAAAGGCATTGGCGGGGGTTACGTGCGAGTCGTGCCACGGCCCTGGGAGCAAGCATGAAGAGATCTGCAAGCCGTTTGCCCAGACAAAGGAACTGACACCCGAGCAGGAGAAGATGCTCCGCGATTCGATTTGGATGATCCTTCCGGACAACTCGTGCCTCAAGTGCCATGTGCAGAAGGCACACAAAGAGAATCCAACGCCGAAGGAATTGAGGACCAAGTGAATCTCCGTCATCGTGCGTGACGGCGGACCAAAGCGGAAAAGCCTGCTGTAGGAATTCGGCTGTCGCGCCATCTCGACGCATGTATCCTGGGTCCCAAGCCCCTGCTTGGGACCCTCGCGTTTGCGAAAACTCGTTTTGCAGCATTGGAAACAGCGCTTCTGGGAGATTCACGCTCAAGTGGGAACTCGGAAACGAGTTCTGTCTCCTGGTGAGATGAATTTCTTTGCCTGTTCCAAGGGTCTTTAACAAACGCGTCAAGCACGTGGGCTAGGACTTCAGCGCACTTGGCAGGTAGAATATTAGCCCCACTTTCTTTCTTCCGGGATCCGCGGGACGGCCTCAATGAGAATGCTACGGAAACCCGTCGCGATGGCCATGGTGGTCACAGCCGCCTTGGGGTCTGGCGTATTTGCTGCGCAAGAGCTGTCGTTGGAAGACAACCACTGTGTGACTTGTCATGGCAACTCGGACCTATGGGAAGACGATACGCTCTACCTGTATGTAACCGCCGAGGATCTTGCCGGCGACATTCACTGGCAGAAGGGCGTCCTGTGTAACGACTGTCACGGTGGGAACGCCGAGACGTTCGACCTGCGTGAAGCCCACGCCATTGAGGACGGCTTTCGGAAAATCGAATCGCCTGACCAGATCCCGGATTTTTGCGGGCACTGCCACTCGGACAAGGAGTACATGCAGAAGTTCGATCCCGGCTCTAAGTTGAACCACACCGCCGAGTTTTGGGAAGGCGTGCATGGGAAGCATCTGAAGGCGAACGCGGACGACCCAAAGGCTGCCACTTGCATGTCCTGCCACCCAAAGCACAGCATGCGCACTGCGGACGATCCACAGTCGGCGGTCCACTCGAGCCGGCTGGTCGCGACATGTGGCAATTGCCACACCGCCGAGCGGACGGCACTTCGCAAAGGCGTCCATCATGCCGCGGGGGAAAGGAACGAACTGGGGGCCGGCACGCCGCTGGACTGCCTGAAGTGTCACGGTACGAACGTTCATGGCATGCTTCCCGTTGACGATAGCCGCTCGCCCACGTTCCTGGACCACCAAGTCGAGACCTGCGGCGGCTGCCACGAGAAGTACTTGGCAACCTACGATGACAGCGTGCATGGTCATGGGCTGCGCGAATCGGGGCTGCTGGTTACGGCCGTGTGTGTCGACTGTCATGGGGCCCACGACATCTACTACGCCGCAGACAAGCGATCGACGCTCCATGCGACCAACGTCGCGCAGACGTGCGGCGCGTGCCACCGTTACATCGAAGAACGTCTGGAGAAGAGCGTCCACGGATGGGACAACGGGCCGGGCGATCCGACGACCGAAGCGGCACCGGGTGGGCGTGCCAAACGAAAACCTAGTTGTGTCGATTGCCACCAGGGACACGACCAACCGAATCCCGATTCCACTTCGTTCCGTTTGCAGCTTCCCAACCGTTGCGGGAACTGTCACGCGGACTTGTCCCTGCGTTACGGCATGAGCGTTCACGGCGAACTGACGCAACTGGGCTACGAGCCGGCTGCCAAATGCTCCGACTGTCACGGCGATCACGACATTCTTGCCATAGACGATCCCAACGCCCAAACCGCAGCAGGAAATCGGATCGAGACCTGCAAGAAATGCCACGTAAATGCCGTCCGGAATTTTGCCACGTTCGATCCGCACGCGAGCCACAAGGACAAACGGCGTTACGCGCTGCTTTACCACGTCTACGCATCGACGGAGACCGTGGTCAACGTGCTGTTCGGATTCTTCATGTTGCACGCCTTGTTGTGGTTCGCGCGGTCGATGATTCATACGCTCAGGTACGGACGCCACGGGAGGTTGGTCACGCAACAGTACGCGATTATCCGATTCGGGCCGATCGATCGCATTTCGTATGTGATCGTGATGTTGTCCTTCCTGGGACTCATCTTCACCGGTTTACCGCTCAAGTACAGCAGTCAAGCGTGGTCCCACAATCTTGCCAACGCCTTGGGGGGCTTTGACGCGACCAGCGTTTGGCACCATTTCTTTGCGGTGTTGCTCCTGACGGCTTGCGTCGTGCGCTTGGTCCAGGGGATCGGCTGGGTTATTAAGCTCCGCCAACAAGGCAAGCAATGGAAAGAGGTGGTGTTCGGCCCAGACTCGCTGGTGCCGAACATCCGAGACGCAAAAGACGCCGTGGGAATGATCCGCTGGTTCTTTGGGTTGGGGCCAAAGTCGACCTTCGAGCGGTGGACGTATTGGGAGAAGTTCGATTTCTGGGCTATGTTTCTGGCCGTGGGCATGATCGGCATTTCCGGGTTGATGCTTTGGTTACCCAACTTGTTCTGTCTGATCTTGCCTGGCCAGACGCTGAACGTGGCCAAAGTCGTTCATTCGGAAACGGCTCTTTTTGTCGGCGGTTTGATTTTTGTCATCCACGTCTTCAACTTCCATTTGCGACCCGAAAAGTTCCCCATGGATTTGTCCATTCTGACGGGTATGGTTAGCGAACAACATTTACAGTCGGCCCGCCCCGAATACCTGGAACGCATGCAGCAGGAAGGCAGGCTGGAGCAAATCCGCACCACCGCACCTTCCACCCGGCGCCTGTGGGCCGTGAGCTTGGGAGGACTGACCATTCTCGCGCTGGGCTTGGCCCTCTTGGCGTGGATTCTCTTGGCCTCCCTGGGAAAGTGACGCGATGAACGAAAACGATTCGGTTCGTCCGGAGCAATCGCGGAACGACGATACCCACGAACCTTCTTCGCAAACCGAGCCCTATGGATGGGGCCCACCGATCGACGGTTCGTTGTGGCATAAGCTCCGTTGGTTCGCGGCGCGCGCCATTGCCCTGTTGGGAGCCTTTGTGCTGTTCGGGGCTGTTGTCATGGGTTTTGCCGGCTGGTACACGTCGCGGCCGGAATTCTGCCGCAGTTGTCATATCATGGAGCCCTACTACGTATCGTGGCAGCATTCCAGCCACAAAGACGTCTCCTGTATCAAATGCCACTTCCCGCCGGGCGCTGGCGAAAAGATCCGCGGCAAGATGCTGGGGATGGTCCAGTTGGCAAAATACGTTACCCGCACCGAAGGGCCGCGCCCTGCGGCCGAAATACCGGACGCAAGCTGCCTGCGATCCGGGTGCCATGAAGCGCGACTGCTGTCCGGTAGGATCGACTTTCAGGGAATCCCGTTCGACCACCGGCCCCACATGGAAGAGCTGCGGCGTGGGAAGAAGCTCCGCTGCACAAGCTGCCATGGCCAAATCGTGCAAGGGACGCACATGACCGTGACGGCGTCCACCTGCTTCCTTTGTCATTTCAAGGACACTCATTTCAACGAAGGACTCGGCGCCTGTACGCGATGTCACCAGATTCCGGAAGAAGAAATCCACTTGGGCGGGGGCGTCAAGTTCCATCACGATCTCGCCTACGAGCAAGGTGTCGATTGCGCGTCATGCCACGGCGATCTGATCCGCGGAAACGGCGAAGTACCGGTGGAACGCTGCGGAGTTTGCCACAACCGCGAGGATGACTTGAAGCGGATCGACGACCACGTATTCCTTCATCAAAAGCACGTCACCGAACACAAGGTCGACTGCTTGGACTGTCATCTGGCGATCCACCACTCGCTCGACTCCGACAAGCTGCATCACGCCGCCTCGGATTGCACCTCTTGCCATCCCGATCACCACCAAGAGCAAGTGGCAATGTTGAAAGGCATCGGCGGCCGATCTATCGCCGCCCAGGCTAGTAGTATGAGCGTCGCCCGCATCGCCTGCCCCTCCTGCCATCGCGTGGAAGATGTTTCGCCGACCGGAACCGTGCTCATGAAGGCGTCGCTCAAGACCTGCAATGCCTGTCACGACAACGAAGAGGTTACGGAGCTGGAGACGTACCACGCCAGCCTGAAAGAGGCGATTTCGAATTTGGGCACGGATATCGAGCGAGTGCGTGACGAATTCACGGCGGCGGAGCTTGATCCCGAACGAAAGACGGCCATCGAATCGCGTCTGGACGACATCACCCATGACGTTCATTTCCTGCAGACGGGGAACGACATCCACAACATCCATTACGCACGAGCACTCGCCGAGGCCGTCGTGGAACAATTGAGCTCGCTGTGCGATGAGTTGAAGGTCGAGCTGCCGAGCATCCGGCTGCCCGAGAAACCCGGCGCGGAGCCTGCCGAGGAGAAACCTGCCGAGGAAGAGCCGGCCAAGGAGGAACCGGCTGAGGACGAGCCGCTCACGGATGAGCCCGCCAAAGATGAGCCCGCCAAGGATGAGCCCGTCTCGGAGAAGGAAGACGCCAGAGACGAGGCTTTACGAGAGCACGAGGAATAACCCACCGCGCCGAAGCGTGTGAGGCAGAGGAACGACGGAAGTGAGAACCCTACGTCGCGCAGATATTGACTGGCTTATGCATTATTTTACCGCGCCCCAGCGGGGAACGCGGGACGGTCCTGCGTCTTCTGAACGCGTCACGTTCTCTCTCACCGCGGGACACACGCTTCGCGCTTCCCGCTGGGGTGCGGTAAAACGTCCCTCTGCGCTTTACCGCTTGGTCGCGATTCTGGCGACGTTGGTCATTGTCATTTCTGTCGGGGCGGCGGTCCAGGCACAGGAGGAATCGCTGGAGGATTATTCCTGCAATTTCTGTCACGGAGAAGACGGCACGCTGGCGGGGGACGAGGACAACAAGCATCTGATTGTCACCCACGAAGATCTGAAGGCCGATATCCATTGGCAGAAAGGCCTGCGTTGCCACGACTGCCACGGAGGCAACGCCAAGCTTGACGACTATGTAGACCATCGGGAGGATTCCGGCTTCCGTCCCCTCCAGTCGGCGGCGGAAATCCCCGGCTTCTGCGGACACTGCCATTCGGACAAGGAGTACATGCGGAAGTTCGATCCCAACGCCAAGTTGAACCATGCAGCCGATTTCCTGGACAGCGCGCACGGGAAATATCTGCAGTCCGCCGCGGAGGATCCGAGGGCTGCGTCGTGCATTTCTTGCCACCCGAAACACGAAACACGCTCGGCCGACGATCCCGAATCCGCCATCCATCCGCAGCGTCTTGCGGAAACGTGCGGCGCGTGTCACCCGCAGCAGCGTGATGAATTGCTTGCGGGAGTACACAAGAAAGCCGGCAATGGAAATGGGCAGGGCGAAAAAACGTTCCTCGACTGCAACCAATGTCATGGGGGCAACATTCACGGCATGCGTCCGGTGGCGGACCCGGAGTCGCCGGTGTTTGTCAGGAATCAAGTCCAATCGTGTGGCCAGTGCCATGAGGAAAGCCTGGCGGCGTACATCGAAAGTGTGCACGGTCACGGTCTGGAACAATCAGGCTTGTTGACCACGGCAGTTTGCGCCAGTTGCCACGGTGCCCATCGGATCTTACCGGCGAAAGACGAAGGATCGACGCTTCACGCGACCAAGGTCGCCGCCACGTGCGCCCAATGCCATCGGTTCATCGAAGAAAGACTGCAGCACAGCGTACACGGTCGCGGTAACGGTCCGGGCGGGGCCTCGGAACGTGCCGCCCCGGGCGGCGAGGTGAAGAGAAAGCCAAGCTGCACCGACTGCCACCAGGGACACGATCTGCCGCATCCCAAGTCCGCCGCTTTTCGCAACCACGAGTTGGACCGCTGTGGGGACTGCCACGTCGATCCCAGCAAAAGCTACACGATGAGCCTGCATGGCCAATTGACGGAATTGGGTAATGTCGAAGGAGCCAAGTGTTCCGACTGTCACGGCGCGCATGACATCCTGCCGATCAGCGACGATCGTTCGCGCCTGTCGCCGCAAAACCGAGTGAACACGTGCCAGCAATGTCATCCGCGGGCGCCGGCCAATTTCGCGAGTTTTGACCCCCACGCCAATCATACGGACCCCGAACGGTCCCGAACGCTTTACTACGTGTTTTTGAGCATGGAATTGCTTCTGTGTTCCGTGTTCGGTTTCTTCGGAATTCATACCGGCTCTTGGCTGATTCGATCCTGGCTGCACCGGTGGAAGCATGGAGCTCCCAGCCGACTCGTGCAGGGAGAAGCCGCTTATGTGCGTTTCGAGCCGATCCACCGTTATCTGCACGTATTGATCATCGTTTCCTTTTTGGGGCTGTCTCTGACGGGCCTTCCGTTGAAATACAGCGCCCAACCCTGGGCCAAATGGCTGGCCACGGCCTTGGGAGGTTTCGAGAATACGAGCATCCTGCACCGTATCTGCGCGGTGATCACGGTGTTGTACTTTGCGGTCCATCTCGTCTGGCTTGCCGGCAAGGTGTTTCGCTGCTGGGCGGACAAGATGCCGTGGAAGACGCTTGTGTTCGGGCCCGATTCACCCGTGCCCAATGTGCGCGACGCCAAGGATTTCTTTGGCATGGTGCGCTGGCTTCTTGGGCGGGGGGCGAGGCCGACCTACGAGCGTTGGACCTACTGGGAGAAGTTCGACTACTGGGCCGTTTTCTGGGGCGTGGCTATTATCGGGACATCCGGACTGATGATGTGGTTTCCCGAGTTGTTCTGCCGGTTCCTTCCCGGCTGGACGTTGAACGTGGCAAAGGTGATTCATTCCGAAGAAGCTCTGTTGGCCACAGGCTTCATCTTCGCGATCCATTTCTTCAACACGCATCTGCGGGCCGAAAGATTCCCCATGGACATGGGCATGCTGACGGGCCTGGTCAGCGAGGAGGAACTGGAAGAAGAGCGACCAGAGTTTGTCGACCGCATGCGCGAAGCCGAGACGCTCGACGGACTGCGAGCGACGAGTCCTCCGAAACGAGTCCTGTGGTCGATCATGCTGGCCGGCTATGTAGCCCTGGCTATTGGCTTGGCCCTACTGGTTGGGATGCTGCTGACGTTGTTTGGCTGAGGTGGACCCCGATTCAACAAAAAACCCAGCGCGTCCGAGAAAGGCCCTTTCTCATTGACGCGCTGGGTCTGGGGATTGGGAGTTGCCAATACCCTGTCGCCCAACCATTCAGTACCACGGTTGCCGCTTGGGGGAAACCGCGTTCTTCGAGAGTTCCTAGTAGACTCCGTTTACGCCGGCTAAGAACATGTGAGCCGTGCCGGCGTTGTAAGCCATCGCTTGGTCGTCGTAGTCGTAGTAGTTGTAACGGCCAAAGAAGCCACATCTGTCCGATAGCGCGTAATCAAAACCTCCCATGATGCGGTAGGTGTTGACATTCACCTGGCTGTATCCCGGAATATCCTCGTACGTAATTGTTCTTAAGGGGATGGTGAGTTCACTGTACGTATTCGAAGGAATATTGCTAATCCGGTTTCTTCCTCGTACGTACTCAAATCCGCCAGTCAAATTCAAATCACGCGACGCGGCGTAGCTCGCGCCCAGGGTGACGACATCTGCCCGTCCACTGTAACTCCAGGTGTCCGTCCAGGCGGTCAACTCTTGCGACCCGCGAGAAATCCCCCCATCTTCCCGGCCCAGCGTGACGTCCTGATCAATCCAGTTCGAGAAGCTCGCGTAGCCGGCAGTGAAGGACCATTGATCATCCGCGGCGTACCACGCGCTGACGACGAGGGGATAGTCGTCCTCATCGAAATCCACGAATTCCGAGTGATTGTAGCTGCTCCGAATCCAAAACGAAGCATTCAGCATGAAGTTGTCAGCCGGCGTCCAACTACCGCCGATTTCGACCCGATCCTCATGCTCGGGCAGATTGGAGTTGAGCGCGGCATCAAGACTCAACTGTTCTCGGTGCGTGACGCCCGTCAAGGGCCATCTGTTCTGGATGACTCGGTAACGCACGTACGTGTTCACTCGCCGCGACCAGTTCTTGTCCACGCCGACGAAGGCCTCGTGCCTCAACGTTGTCGGTTGGGTGAACAGAACCGGCGGTGTCAGCGCTTCCAAATCGTACGTGACGTTGGTTCGATTGATCTCTCCGTATTCGTAACCCGCTGTCAGGGCCCCACCGTCGCACCAGCCGCCCGAATACCGCGGAGTCCAGCGGCCCTTGACGCCGACTTCCCAGACATCACGGTCGGCCAAGCCGAGGTAAAGTGAGTCCGGACTGTAGATCGTTTGCGGCGGCGTGGCTTCGAGCCATGTGCTCGCCTGGCCGGGATACCGCGTGTTCAAAGCGACCGTGTCGGCCGAATTGTTTTGCGAAAACGTCTTGCCGTAGGCGGTCAGCGCCAAGCCGTCGATAGACGTGTTCGTCAACCGTGCGTCAACTCCGTAGAACCTGCGATCGGATTGCCGAAACTCGTTGTGCGTGTTGCCTGAATGTCCGACGACGTACATGTCTGTATTCGTCGTCAGTTGGGCACCTATCTTGAGTCGGTCGATCTCGGTGAAGTTCTCCGGTACGTACCCGTAGGCCCCGTTCTCCGCTCCTGGGCCAAAACCATAACTGGGGTTTCGGCTGAAATCGTTAGTGACCAATTGGTCGTTCTGTTCGAACTTCCGCATGGTACGGGAATACTCGAGCGTCACGGAGCCGAAGCGGGCCTCGATCACCGGTTCGACTTCCATCGTCAACCAGTTGATCTGTTGACCCTTGCTTACCACATGGCAGGTGCTGACGTTATCGCCGCTAGGAGCATGCGTGGCCGTGAAACAGTGTTGCGTCGAATTGGCTCCGCGAGTGCCTTCCTTCTTCAGCCCCCAGACGTTCAGACGCCATTTGATGTTTTCCGTCAGGTTGCCCTTGAAGTTGGCTTTAAGTTGCTGGACGCGGATGGCGTAGTCCTGCCCCACATTAAAGTCCTCGCCGAACATCGGATAGCCGGGTTGCTCAGTAGTACCGCCACCACCATCGGCCAGCACGGGATCGAAGAAGCCACCTTGCGGAGGAAAGCCCCCCGCAATTGGAAGGCCACCCAGAGGATCGTGGCCCAAGCGATGGATGAATCGGTCGTAATCGAGATCGACCGACAGGCCGGGACCACCGTAATAAAACAGGCCCCCCTGAGTCGATTCGTTCTCGGTCCCCGTGGCGAAGAAATCGATCGTTCGGTAGCCATCACTGGTGAGTCCATCAACGTCCCAGAACGGTCCCGAGTTGTCCAGGCCTTGCCATTCGCCGACGTTCGAGCGTGAACCGTCGACCTCAAGGCCCCACCAGCCAAAGCGGCCGGCCAACCTTGGCGAATCGGGCACGTCTTCGATTTGGATGTACGGGTTGTTGTACGAGTCGGAAAAGTTGCGATCGATGGCCTCATCAACTGACTCGGCGTCTTGCCAATTCGTGAACTCGGCCGGCTCATCGCCTATTTGGAATCGCGTACCTTCGCTCGGGTTCGGGTCGTCTGCTCGTAGCGTCCCGGCAGGCACCAGAATCATGGTCGCGACAGCGAGCATGGAAAAGGTCCGTGTCATTATTAAGTCCCCCCTTATTATTAAATCGCGGCCCTTTCAGAGGGCCGCGAGGACTTTGTCGTCTAGCGTAACATTGCCGGGAAGTGCGGCGTCGGCAGATCACTCCCGTGGATTTGCGAGTGGCACGTCGTGCAATCGGTATAGAAGCCTCCACGAAGAGGTGGGGTGATGTCGATGTCAACTCGGTCACCACCTCCATGCGTGCCATCGCGGTGTCCGACGTGGCATCGCAGGCAGAGGAACGTCGGCGGCTGTTTCAGCAGGTTGTTGGTCACCGTCCCATGCGGATCGTGGCAGATGCCGCAGTCCTCGGTCACCGGCGGATGCTCGTAAGCGAACGGCCCTTGCTTGTCCGCGTGGCACTTCCAGCACAACAGGTTCTTGCTTTCGGCCTTCAGGTTTCCTTCAAGCTGCCCGTGAGCATCGTGGCAGTCGGAGCAAACCATCTTGCCTTCCTTGATCGGGTGATGCGAAGGCAGGGCATTCATGCCGTAGATTTTCGGATGGCATTTGTAGCACGCCTCCGGTTCCTGGACGGACATGGGCAATCGCTTAGGCCGCGCCACGTTGGTGTGAAGGAAACTCACGCCGGTGGCCCGTGGGTACTCCTGCACCGCCGCGCGTGGATGCGGATTGTGACAATCCGTGCATGCCACTCCCATCAGATTGTGGGTAGAAGCGTGCCACGCCATGGTCGGCGAGCCTTCTTTGTGGCATTCCAGACAGAGGTCTTTCCGCGAGTGTTCAAGGATTCTGCCGTGCGGGTCATGGCATGTGGTGCAGTTGAAGCTGTTGTCTCCCAGAATCTGGTGCGGCCCGGCGATTTCCTGCATTTCGTACATGTCGCCGTGGCACTTGTAGCAGGCGTTTGGTGCAACAGCTCCCAAGTTGTTCGAAGTGCCTCGTAGCGACGGCTGGTCGCCCGGCTGCTGGTAGTTCGCCAGCCTGATTGGCGTTTTGTTTCGGCGCATCGCCGACTCCTCGGGCTCCGTCGTTGGCATCGTCCCTGGAGGCACGTTGTAGTGCGATGTGTGGCAGTCGATACAAGTGACACACTTATGGGCATGCACTGACGTACGCCATTGGGATCCTGGGGCACAAACATCCTCTTCGTGGCATTTTTGGCACAATTCGGAGGCCTGTGCCGGCTCCAATTTCTTGAAGCTCAAGATGGTCCCCGGTTCCTTCCCTCGTGTTATCAAGTGCTCGCTGGCCGGACCGTGGCATGCTTCGCACGCCTGCCCCTCGTGGATGCCTCGGTGTACGTTCTGCTCGAAGGTCTGGGTGTATACACCATGGCACGTTAAGCAGAGTTCGTCGTCTTCGACGTACTCTGCTCCCTCGATGGTGGGTAACTCTACCCTAATGACCCCCAGGGATGCCTCCCGGAAGGCATTGTTCGGCTTAGGCCAGCCTGGCTCCAATTCGGTCTCGGCGCGTCGTCCTTGCCTCTGCGGAAAGCCACAAGAGGCGATCGTCAGGCAGCAGACGCTTAACAAAACGAGTCCGAGAGGGGAGCCCTGAATACGAAATCTGAAGCGAGTGTTGTCGCGCACGACGTCGCCTCCTTGCTACTAGAGGGTCAAACCTTCGCTATCGGTTGATCGATGGAAGGTGGAACGAGTTGTTTTGCAATCCGTGCAACTCGACGGAACGGCAATCCGCATCCTTGCTTGGCATTTCTCGGCGAGCGCCTCATGCCTCAAGTTGTAGACTGCCGCCGTCGTTGTTTCTGGCGAGATTTCTGGGGTTCAGTTCAATCCTGTGAATATCTTGACCTTGTGGTATCTTGTCGGCTCTAATCTTAGCTCGTACTTTTCACCATGGGTTCTTGACCCGTTTGCATGTTTTTCCTGCAGTTGGTAAGCTCTTCAATGTGACAGCGACATCCACGTGAAGCAGAAATTCAACCTAAGTTGGCTGCCTGCATATTCTTTGGCGCGAACGCACGCGATCGACTCCAACTCCGCCTGCAGACACGCTGGAACTGATAGCGTGCAGTTGCTAGCAGCGGTCCAAGTAGTACGCTCTGTCGGGTAGTCTCCGTACCGGAAGGCTCGCCGCACGCACCACGGCACGCAGTGCAGTACCTATCTCTTATACGGGAAGGCGCTGCGCCGCTGCAGGCCACCCAGGCTGACTCTCGCAGCGGCATCGTCGGGATCCAACTCGATGGCCTTCTCAAACAGCGGCCGGGCCCCTTCGCAGTCACCCAGGGAAACCCGGAGCGTGCCCAGACGGTAGTGCGCCACCGCGTTGTCGGGTTCGAGTTTGATCGCTGCTTCCAGGCTGTCGGCGGCCTCTTCAAGCTTACCCAAGTTGGCCAGGGCGGTCGCTCGCACGACGTACGCGTCGGGATACTCGGGGTTTGCCTCGATCGCTCGTCGGCAATGCTCGGCCGCCAGTTCCAGTTTGCGGTCTTTGAGATAGGCCACGGCCAGGTTGAAATGCGC
>JADHUC010000212.1 GCA_016784735.1 Pirellulaceae bacterium
CCCACTGTAGCTGAAGTTATCGAACAAATCAACCGTGAACTACGGTACTTCAGCCTGAATATGGGTTAAATATCAGAAACCAAGGAAAAAGTCAATCTGCCAAATATCGATGCAGAACTTCTGGGTCGGGGCACTAGATCGAGCCTTTCGGCCGCCGCCAGGTATCGCGCCGCAGTCATCCGCACCTCTTCGTCATCATCCTCGACGGCCGAGCCGAACCCCGTCTTCACCTTCGGATCGTCGATCCGGGCCAGACAATCGGCCGTTTCGCGCCGCACCTCGGCCTTGTCGTGCGCCATCCCGACTCGGATTAGCACGTTCAGTGCCTCTCCCTCGCCCCGGCCTTCGTTATGAAGTCCGTACAACCCTCGGCAGACCGTCTCGGGCTCTTCCGCTCGGTCCAGCATCGCGGCGAAGAAACTCATCGCCTCGGGACTGGCCAGGGAGACAAGCGGGCGAAGCATTAGTTCTCTTGCCCGCGGGTCCTCGGTCTTCTCGATTTCCTCGATCAGCAGGCTTGCCACCTTGGGGCCCATGGCGGTCACGTCGTCCTGAAGCGTCTCGTTGGCGCCGTCCCAATCGGGATTCACTTCGAACTCGCCGCGAAACGTGGCCATTAGTCGCCGGAACTTCTTCAGGAACAGCTCCTTGTCCTGTGGCGAACTCTCCACCCCGAATGTCGCTGGTTCGGCCCTCAGCCGTCCACGCCAGTTGCCGCGAACGACCATGCCGTGCAAATCGGCCCTCAACTCGTACCTGCCGACCGGCTCGACTTCGAGCTTCCCTTCGCTCCGGACCGATTCACCGGGTTCGAGCGTGATCTTCTCGTGCTCGGGCAGGTACGACCAGATCTGCGAGACGAGCTTCGAGCCGCCCGGGTAGTCGAGCGTGACGCGTACCAGCCGGTCGTCGAAAAGTGCCGGACGGACGATCTCGACGCTTTCGTCAGTCTTGTTCCGTAACGTCAGCGTGACCTGAATCGGCTCGTGCCGACGGTAAACCTGCTTGTCGATGCTCACGTCGACCGTGAGAAAGTCGGCAATGTTCTTGCGGGTATCGGGCTCCCGCGGCCTTGGCTTAGGCTTCGGCCGGGCGGCAAAGCGGGTCCACCCGGCTGCGAGTTCGACCGGGGCGGCTGCGGGCTGCAGTGTCTCATCTTTGAACCAGCAGAACGCGTCTCGCTCGCCGTACCAACCGCCGGCAAACCAACCGGTAGCCACGGTTCGTACGCTTCCTTCGCCAGCGTCGAAGTAACGCAGCTTCTGATTCGACCCTCGGCCGGTGAACCACACGGCTCGCTGGCCGTCGGGCGAAACGGACGTGTGGATGTCTCGTACGGAGGAATCCAGCAGGGTCTCGCCACAGAAGAGTTGCCTGTCACGCTCCGAACGCGGGCCCCGCGGTCCAGCCGCCTCGCGGATCCGGAAACTGCCACCGATGCCGTTGTCCTCGACCAGCTTTCCCGCCGTGAGGTCCACGCGGTAACGCGATCCGGCGAGCCGGGGGCCGTGGAGAATCCAGAGCGGCCCCGACTCGGGGCTTTGCCGAACGAGCCTGACCATAGTGAAATCGGGACGGCCCGGCATAGCAGCCACCGTGCGCAACTTGCCAGTGATAGCGTCGATCGTCACGACCTTGTTGACCGTGCCGTCCAGTATGATCGCGCCACCAGCGACGTTCTCGTCGGGGACGTCGGTGCGCAAACAGAGAATCGTCCGTGAATCCGTCCAGAGGTACGGCGGCCCCGTGCGAATCGTCGAAGAAATCGCCGGCGGCAGATAGCGGACCGGGTCGGCGGGCTGCGTCACCTTGCCACCTTCCAGTTCGACGAACGTCAACATGGCGGACATCGGCGAAAGGGCCTTCCCGTCCAGCCGCTTGCCGGAGAAGAAGGCCACGCGTTTGTGGTCCGGCGAGAGTTCGATTCGATCAATCCAACCTTCAACCGCCGGCCATTTCACGTCGCGATACGCGCCTTTGCGGAAATCGAACACGCGCAGCAAAGGCTTCCCCGGTTCCGGGTACACCACGCCGGCCAACACGCCGTCACTGTAGCCGGACGCTTGGACGGTCGAGCAGAGGTTCTCCACCTGACCAGTGGCAATGTCAATTTCCAATAGGCTATTGATCTTCAAGGCACAGACTTTGCCGCCGAAAACGCCCAGCGCCCGCCACCCCACGTGAAGATTGCCCTTCGTGTACAGATCGCGTTTTTGGAACTCATCGGGGCCGACGCTCGCCAGCACGAGCGCGTCGGTCTTGGCCGAGCCATCCACTTCGTTGTGGCGGATGTAGAGGAACTGGCCGTACGGCGAGGTCGTGGCTGGATATTGAACTTCACCACCGAGCAGGACTGCCGCCGTCGCGAGGACCCCAACTGTGGACAACGCAGCAATTCTCTCCATGGCCATCTCCCTTTCTGTCAGTCGTGTCGGGGCCGAACCAGATCCGCGCCGTCCATTGTAGCCGCCAGAGGGCAGGTCAACTGTAACGTGCCTGTAAACTGCGATGGCCATGGCCTGGATGGCAGGTTGATATGGCCTCCGATTCGCGAGTCTGAAAACCCAACATAAACAAGGGTTTCCACACACGAGGCAGGCAATGGGGGCACCAGCGGGGGCACTTCGCCCGAAAACCTGCCGGCCGACGCCGATCTACAGAGACCGTTATCGACGCGTGGCCGGACCTGCCCGAGGCGCTCAAGGCGGATGTCGTGGCGATGGTGAAAGCGGCTGGCAGCTAGCCGGGCGATAACGCTTGTGGCCTCGTCGTCAGGAGCACCCCCTTGTGGCGACACGTTCCTTCACAAAATGCGTCCGTGTGTCGGTCCCAGTAGGAAAACGCAGGCCTGCTAACTTGCTCAGGAGCGCCACCGAATGCACTTGGCAGCTTGCCGTTCCTACGTCGGTCGTGAACACCGCCGCAGGATAATGACTTGGGTGTACGGACAGCCGACGTCCAAACTCCTTGAAAACCCGGAGTTCACGCGCCCCAGCAGGATGAACCTCGCACGACGTTCGGTGTGGTGATGCCGCCAGCGGAACCTCCTTTGAACCACAGCCCTCCCCATCTCAGCCTCAATCGCCCCGTCTGGTCGAAGAAATGAGACGCGGAGAACGCGTGAACGCTCAGCGGGTTGATGGACGGCCGCAGCGATGCAGTTCCATTCCCCGCAGCACATCGTACGTCAGGAACAAGGAATTAGGGCGTCCGCACTCGCGCATCACGTTCTGGTACAGCTGGTGTTCCTCGGGCCACGGATAGGCGTAGACCAAATCAAAGTCGCTCAATTTCCTGCCCATTCGTTCATAGGCCGCTGCACTATGCAACGCAGTGCGGACCTCGGTTTCACCTTTCCCAGGATTCCATTCGAATTCGCTGGGGAAGAAGTTGCCACACGCGAATCGGGCAGCCGAAGCGTATCGTTCGCCAAAGGTATACGCGTGGTCGACGAGTTCCGGCTCGTTTTCGATGCCGTAAGCCTCGAAGCCTAAGCGACTGGCCATGATCGTCACCACGCCCAGTCCCGAGCCCCATTCGAGAAAAGTGACGGCTTGCCCACGCAATTGAACCAACGATCTAAATACCGCATCGTAGTCGGCGCTGACATAGGCGTGGAAACCGTCGGCGGTCTGCGATCGTTCCCAGAGGTTATCGGCTTCGTCCCACAAAGGCTGCAGCTCGATTCGAAGAGATTGCTCAGATCCATCGTAGTCGTCGTTCAGAGCTTGTAGTGGCCAGCCATTTTTCATGCCGATTTCACCGTCCATGAGTGCTTGAGTGGGACCGTGCAGCTCGCGAGCCGCAGTAGGAAGCGGGGAAGTCTAACAGATTCGATCCGTGACGGAATACCCGGTATTCTCTGAGCGTTTCAATCGCCATATCTCGAACGACGGTATCCAGACCGGTGAATTCCCAAAGATGGCCTTCGCAGTTTCCGTGGGCTTTCGCACTACCTTTCTTGCCACATTTCGTTTTGCTGCTGTGAGATGTCGAGATCGGAATGGCCGAGGAAAACTTCGAAACTAGTTGCCTCGCCTGTACCTGCCGGTTCACATTGCTCCACTCCAATTCGCTATGGCGAGTAGTAGTGGGGAGAGCTGGTATGTGCTTACTGGATGTCGTGATGCATCGTCTTCTGACTACCATTGCGATGCCAGTATCGAATGATAGCTGGGGGAATCGTCTTCTTGTGTTGATTGCCTTGCTGCACTATCTTTTGCATCAACCTACTGTAGAATACGTGTTGAAGGGGGGGGGGGATTCCCTCTCGCTTCTGCGGTGGAAGAGTCTGAACGCGTTTGTTCTTGGGCACGCCGCGGAGACATATCTTTATTGAGGAATGCGACGAAATGGCAGAAGGCACAATCAAGCGGTTGACCGACAAGGGCTTCGGGTTCATCTCTACCGGAGGCGACAAGGACATGTTTTTCCACTCGTCTAGCGTCGAAGGGGTGAGCTTCGAAGAACTGCACGAGGGACAGCAAGTGTCCTTCACGGAAGGACGCGGACCGAAAGGGCCGAGAGCAGAAAACGTCAAGCTCGTCTGAAATCGAAGACAAACCGGAATACACAGAAGCCGACGAGTTTCGTCGGCTTTTTTCGTTCTAGTGTTCCGTCAAATCGAAATGGACGGATAAGACGTGCCACGGCTGTGTCAGCCGTGTGCTCGATCGCGCGCAAACTCCGGCTGACACAGCCGTGGCACCCGTCAAAGTGGATTTGACGCGGTACTAGGGCCTGGCGGAGCATCTCTTCCGCTCGGGCCGGCTTGCGCCACCGAATGCACTTTGCATGTTGCTGTTTCTTGCGTCGGTCGTGAACACCGCCGCGCGCTAGCCGGTCGGGTTTCGATCAAGCGGTGGGGGCGACCGTGCAGCAGCCAAGAACGCATTTCAAAAACCCCGAATTCGTCGTAGCTTCGTTCTCAAGAACCCGGATTCTTCGGGAGTTTCCCACGCTGGGTTTCCCACCGTCTGGCGGGCGTACGCCAGGCAACTTCTGGAAAATTCACCAGAAATCACCCAAGATAAGCCGTATTGTGTTGTCTAACAAAAGGACAGAAGTATTGGCATGAACATGGGAGCCACCTTGACGGTGTCATTTTCCGATGAAGAACTGGTCGCCCAGTTCCAGCAAATTGGTGCGGCGTCATCTGCGAAAGGACAAGCAGTAACGTGCCCCTTTTGAAACGCTTTATAACTGAATGTCGCTTCCTGGTTGTAGCCTGCGGCTTGGTCTTATTGAATGTCTGCGCCACGTCAGCGGTCAACGCACAAGGCGCTGCGAACAACACGAAGCGTTGGGCCATCATCTCAACCGATGAAGAAGGTCGCGCACTCGCGGACCTGTTAACCGTCGAACTCTCCGCGTGGAAGAACGTGGAATTGTTGGAGCGTGAACGAATTCGCGGCTTACTCGCCGAACTGCAATTGAACGCGAGCCGATTGGTAGATGCTGAGAGCGCCACGCGATTCGGGCAACTTAGTCAGGCTGATGCGTTGGCGTTGATCGATGTGCGAAAGGAAGACGACAAGACTCGCGTGGTGCGTCTTCGGCTTGTGGATACGCGGACGTCCATCAGATTGTTGGACGTGTTGCTGCCGGGTGAGGATCTGGAAACACAAGTCGGCGCGATTCGTGAAGAGCTGAGAGATGCGAGTGCAACGCTGGACGTTCCGGCAGACCAGCTTCGACTGATCGGACTCGCACCGATTTCGAGTGGCGAGCCGGGTGAGTTCTTGAGGCCGTTTTGCAAAACACTGACCGCGTTGGTCGAAGTTGGTTTGCAGCAGAACCCTCAGTTCGTGGTTGTTGAACGGAGCGAACTGCAGCGTCTGGTCGCCGAGAGTGACTTGACCGGATTGCCATTGCAGCTGCGGGCGTCATCACGGCTTTTGGAAGCGACCGTGAGGCGAGCTAACGACGGAGCGGGGATGCTGGCGAGTTGCCGGTTGATATCCGGTGCCGGCGGCGAGCTGCAGAAGTTTGACGTGCTTGTTGCGTCAATCGAGGCGATCGAGATGCGACAGCAGCTTATCGCGGCGATCGTGCGCAAGATGGACAGCGTCGGAGAAGAGAAGAAACTCTCGTTGGAAGCCGAGGCCAAGGTCTTTGATCGCAGAGCGACTTTGTTCCGCAACGCTAACCAGGAAAAAGAGGCGGTGGAGATGGCGGCCGCCGCGTTGGCTTTGTCTCCGTCGAAGGAGCGTCTTGGAGCAGCGCTCAACTACCTTTTATCCATTGCCAACGACAACAAGGACTTGCACGAAGGGTTAGAAGCCGGCGTTCGGTATCAACAGTTGCGCGTCGACTGGTGGGCAAAGACGAAGCCGGGCGATCCGATCCGCTCGACGCTAACCGGCCGACCCTACTACTCGCATGACGTCAACATCCCGTGGGGCAGGTTCCGCAAGCCGGGTGATGGGCCTTTGATTGATGCTTGGTTTGCGTTAAGCGAGCAAGTCTACGAACAGCTTTATCGAGATGCGACAGGGCCGCGCCGGCTATCGTTACTGAAGGAGAAGTTGAGCTTCTCAATTCTTCGTGACAAAGCCGGAATCGCGGCAGTCCTTGCGCAGATTCAACAACTCATCGAGAACGAACCGATTCCACTGGATTCAAAGAGCGTCGCGTACGCCGATTACGCGCGGCTATTGATGTCCGCGGCCGAAGTAAATCACTGGCGAGTGCGGCGCCAGCTGTTGAAGGGACCGGGCGAACCTGCAATTCGGTTGGGCGACGAAGACGAATTGGCCGTATGGTTGGCAAAGCTCTACGCCAACGTGCTGTACTCCGACGACTCGGACGCGGCGCTCGAACTGCTATCTTTCCTCGATCGGTGGCCGCCAGCGATGTTAGGGCCGAGTTCCGAGTCATTTCCGTTTCCTCGCACTCCGCAAGGAGACAGACTTGCGCGGGAAAAGCTTCACACCCGATCGTATTTCCGCTTCATTCGTTCAAAAGTTCTGAAGCGACATCCGGGCATCGTTGTCTCGTACGTGGAGATCGTCTTGCAAGAGACGGAAGAATCCGGCGACGCGACGAAACTCATGCGGCTCGGCTCGATTGTTTACCTGCTGCCGATCCGAATTCCGGCCGATCAGCAAGAGCAACTTTCCTCTCGTCTGTTCGCAGCGATTACTAGCTACACGCATTCGGCACACTCCCACGAAGTGGCAAAGCTCACGATCTTCGCAAATCGCTACGCACCTCGCGAGAAGAAGCCAGAGTTTACCTACGCCGAACGGAAGGGACCGTGGCGTCGTTATTCGAAGGTACCGATCAAGCTAAGCGGCGGAAACTTGCTTTCGGCTTTCGTGGATCATCGGCCAGACGCCCGCCAGGCTGGCGGTGACGTTGTTCTGGTTTGGAGTGCGGGAAGGGGCTGCCAGCTCGAGCGACTTGACCTCGCCAGCAAAACGACTCGAAAGATCGGGCCGGTAATCCCTCGGGTCGGATCGGATCACTACCGACATTATCAAATCGCTTTCGGACCAGAAGCCGTCTTCGTCCCTTTGAGAGAAGGCGGCTTTGCGATGGTGCGCAAGGACACCGCTGAGGTGTTCACGGAGAAGCACGGAGCGCCGGCAAGTGACATCTGGAATATGGCGTGGTGCAACGGTCGCCTCTACATCGGTTATACCGATGCGTTCGCGAGCTTCGATCCCAAGACCAAGACATTCCAACTGCTCGCGTCGTCCGCATCGATTGAACCCACGACTCCGATCGATGGCCGAGGGGGCTTCTTCATTCTTCATATGTTCTCGGATGAAGCCAATCGTTGTCTTTGGATGTTCATCCAAGATAACGCACGCTCGCACGAACGGGCCGGCCCCTGGAAGTTCGATCTTCAAACAAACACGTATCAAAAGCTCGGCGGGGGACACCCGATCCCCACGCGAACCGACGGAGGTCTGTTGCTGCACAACACAAGCAACCGCTCAGTCCACTATCTCGACACGAAAACTGCCGAGCTGACTGACCTCACTGAGTATGCATCGGTCATGACCGGAATTCAGACGCCATCAGCAACAATCAAGGTCGGCGATCACATCATCATCAAGCGCGGCACACTGTACACACCCGACGGCGAAGAGCACCTCCTCAAGCCCGAAGCCAAGTGGAAACTGTTGCAGCGCGCGGGGCATGGGTTCATCACACACTACGACGAACGCTCGGCAACGCTTTGGTACTTCAAACGCAATTCGACTGCTAGAGTCTGGGATGTCCGTAACAGTCACTTGCCAGAACTGCCGTAAGTCGTTCCAAGCGGCTCCGACAAAGGCAACTCCAAGCAAGAGGACTAACTATGCCCGGAACCTAAAGAAGCAAAAAAGTGACGCACAGCCCACTTGCCCAACCACGGACTTCATAGTCGTCCTGAGTCACTAACGCGAACTGCCAAGATGACCGTGATGATCGCGAACGACGCGCGCAGGCGCTTGCGGTTCGAGATTTCGGTCGCCCAATCCCGCGTGCACCGCACTACCGGTTAGTTCGTGTGACGAATGCAACCGGCAATCATCTGAACCAATACGGCGAGACACGCTCGCCGGTGACCTTTTGATAGGCTACAGTGGCGGCAGTGCCGACCTTCCTGTCTTTGTGAGAGAGTTGCGCATCCAGAAAGTCGATTGCGGCTTCCGCCTTTGTGCCGAGTTGACCGAGTCCATGGATGGCCGACAGACGAGCGGTACTGGCCGGTTTTACAATGTTGGGAACGCTACCGTATCCGTCGACTGTCGTGGTTTCCTTGTTTCCCCAAGAATCATCTTCGAGCAACTCGATCAGGGAATGTGTGCGCGAGTTCCTCCTTCAAACGTTCGACGTTTCCAGACGGACTGTAGTTACTCGGTCTTCTCATCAGAGGACGTTGGCAGCACAGGCAGGCCGGGATCGTATTCTCGATAGTGCGTTGGGCAGAGCCATAGATAGTCGCCGGTCGGCGTCAGCACGCGGCGGAGGTTGCCCCACGTTTTGGCCGGGTCCAGCTCCAACAGCAGCGAATGCAACTCGCGCAGCCCAGCGCCCTCGGACGACGACCGATAACCGTCGGCGTCGCGCGGTCCGCTTCACGGTTCCTCCTCTCAATCCCACAGAACGAGTTGACGCTGGCCCCGCAGACCTCACAGCTTCTCACGGTTAAAGCTTGCTACTTCCGCACTCACCTCCTTTCGATTTGCTCGGTTTTTGGCAGAACAATGTTTAGGCGGACCAGCCTATCCCGGTCGACTCGACCGATGATAGGCCGACCGACGGTGGTCGGCCTAACATGGCAAAAAACCGTGCGTCAGACCGTGATAGGCTGACCGAATCCGGTCCGCCTATCATCACCAGAATAGGCCGACCACAGCTACTTGCGGCGCAATTGGCAGCCTGCGTTAACCTGCGTCGGTGAAATCGACCGACGTACCGAAACGCGTTTCCTACGTCGGTCGTGAACACCGCCGCAGGATCGCACCTCGCGTTTGGCGACGGCGGCGATGGGGGCGACCGCGTTACGAACATTCGTTTGGCGATCTCGAGCGACGTGTACCAAAGCAGGCCAGTTGATCCGCCGTCGCACCGAGGAATCGGCCCTTTTGAGGGAGTGTCACAGATCGGCCATCGTGCTCACTCTCCGGGCACCTCGGTCATCGTAGGACGTTGGCTGGCGACGCGTGTGGTCTGCGGCAACCGATGCAGGTTCATTGCGACGCAGTGCAGACCGCCGCTGCGAATGCCAAACTCGCGGCAGTTGATCCCAACGACTTTCCAATCTGGCATGAGGCGATCCAAGTTACATTTCTTTAGCCTACGGCAGCGCACTCCTACTTAGGTAAGGATATCGTCTCGCCATCGTTGGCGTCCGCTAATTTCCACTGTAAGAAGAGGTCAATGGACAGCGGGAGGGCACGCACCGAACCGTCACAAAGGGCGAACTGAACAATACCAGGGTGCATACTACCAAACCCGGCAGCGCGTGCAGCGGTAGTTCTGGCCGGATTATTCCACCCGTCCCCACCGGCCGGCACAAGACCCTGCCGCAGAGGAAATCGCATATTCCTGGCGGCCATGTATTCCCTCCAACTGCCCGTCTGGTTGAATACGGAGCCGTCCGAGCTATCGCCACCACAGCAGCCACGGTCCCATTCACCCTGTGTCCAGAACTTTTCACCAAGCATTGCCGTATTGCTCGTCCCGTCCTTTATGGAATTAAGGGTCACGTCAAACTTTGCCGTTTCGCGGCGTGAATCGTGTCCGCCTATGGTGGCCGTTTGGGGCTGGCCGACGGCATTGGCCGTCTTGATGGCACCCTTCTGCCTGTTGCGATCCCCGGTACTGGTTGCGTTGTGATGGCCCCACCAACTGTTTTCTGTCGCGGCAAAATCCATTCTCAGGTCGGTTGCTCGGCCTTGTATGAAGACGACCGCGTAGTCGCCCTTAGGCCCCTTGGCATTACTGTCTCGGCGCACATCAGGCGAACGGTAAGAAGGGCAGTGAAACGCGTCGATGCCCTGAATGGTCTCTGCGCCGAGACCGTCTCGAATGATTTCGTAGTTCTTGTTGTCCCAGAACCGAACGCTCGTTGACTCACCCCCAGGGTTCCTGGCACCACCACGGTACAGATCATACAGCGCCTGCTCCTCAATGTAGGGCAGAATATGCATGAAGAACGTGGGCCCTTCAGAATGGCTGACTAACGGCGGAAGGCCACCGTACGTGTCCTGGAAATTGTGGGCCGCCAACGCGAGCTGCTTCAGATTGTTACCGCATTCCGTACGCCGTGCGGCTTCGCGAGCGGCCTGAATCGCAGGTAACAGCAACGCGACCAAAATGCCGATTATCGCAATGACCACCAACAACTCCACCAACGTAAAACCACGTCCAGCATTTTTCTTGGCATCGTAGCTCCTAACTAAGACAGAAATGAAGGAAAACAAAAACGAAAAACACAAAACAGAGATTGAAATCACGCACTCATTCTTCTCGGCACGGTACTGTCCTTATCGATTTCCAAGTGCCGCTTCCACCTCAGCTCGCACGGCGGGGTGAGCGTCGTTGAGCAAGCTGCGCAGTGCCTGCTGCGACGATTCGTTTACGCGGGTAGCCCGCATGGCTACCGCGGCCTGCCAACGTACATCGGCATCTTCATCCAGCGATGCTCGGACGAGGCAATCCGAGACCCCGTGTCCCGATTCGCCGATTCGTGCCAAAGCCCGGACTGCCCAGAATCGGACGTCCGCTTCAGGATCGCCCGTCACGTGGCACAAAGCACGGACCGCCGGAGCCGCCTCGGAACTCATTTTGCTCAGCGCCATCGCGGCTAGTCGCCGCATGTGCTTGTCCTCGTGTTGAAGCATGCGGGTCAAATCACCGACAGCCGGAGCGCCCATCTGGGCCAGCGCGAGAAAGATCGCGTCACGAAGTCCCTGATCGGCTACAGAAACAAGCGCGATAAGGGCGGGTAATGCCTCTTTCGCCTCCGGCCCAATCCGCTGGAGTGCCACGCACACAGATTGGCAGACCGCGATGTCACCGCTTTGGAGGTTTTCCGCGAGCGTTCGAACCGCACCTTTCCCAATATCCGCAAGTGTTTCCACGACGCAATCGCGGAGGAGAATCTCGTCGTCTTCGCGGAACACGCGACACAGGACGGGTGTCGCGTCGCTGGCCGCAGGGCCTATTCGCCCCAGCGCGATCACAGCTTCACGCCGCAGAGGACTGTTCGAGTCAGCAACGATCGCCGTCAGGTCCGGGACGGCTGCTTCGGCGCATGGTCCCAATCGCGTCAGAGCCAGGCATGCGTATTTCCGCGTGCGGCGGTCGCCACTGCGGAGGAGCTTAGTCACGGGCGCAACCGCGGATTCTCCATATCCCTCCAGGGCCTCGGCTGCGCGCACTCGTTCCGTCGTTGAAAAAGGCGGCTTCAACTGTTCGACCAATGTCATTAGTGGTTTGTCCGCCCCTTGGGACCGCGACTGCGTCATGGCGGTGACGCACCAAACCGAGTTACAAACGGCCAAACACAGGAGCAACGTTCTCATGGGAAGATGTCCTTTGCAAACCGGCCCAACTCGCATGGCATCAAGGGCCGTTCGTCCAGGCGAAAGAGGGAAGGAAGCTCTTGGGCGACATCCGAAAACTCATCGGGGGCCAGGCGCATCTTCAATTTGGCAAAACCACTCTGCATTTCCTGAACTACTTCACGGTATTCTTCTGTGGCATCCAACTCGGCCTGTGCCTCTTGGTCGACCACCGCCTGCAGTAAACTGTTGCGAGCGTCTTGAACTTTTTCGATCGAGTCTTCCAGATCCGTACAGACGGGCATGCCCAGGATTTCGCTGTACGGCCTTTCCCGTTCCACCTCGTCGGACTCGTCATGGTCCCAGGAGTCCGGATCGGCCTGACCGTCACCCGCCGCTGCTGGATCAAACAACCCCATCACACCGTCATTACTGTTGCCGTCTGCGAAAAGGCCCGGCCTGCAAAACCAAAACAGAGCCATGAGAACCGCAATGGCGAAGAGACTTTGCACCACTTCAGTCCAACGATTCCCAATCCCTGTTGACATCTCTTCTGCCTTTTCGCGTCGATACAGATCGTGACCGCTCCAAATGTAGATGGCACCTCATCACTTAGTTCTGCCTGTGTTCACATGGCAACCGTGACACAAGAAACCGGGAGATTCCGACCTAGTCGATTCGTTCCCCATGTTTCGGCCGCAACCAACTGTAGCCAAGATCGCAATCGTGGCTGCGGCTTTCGGAAGCATGCGCATTCTGACACCTATGGGTCTGGGTTGGATGGATCGGCCCCGACACCTTTCTCGGACGGGGAGCTGGGAATGAGGTCGGTGGTAGAGGTGAGAAGAGTCTTTCAACGTCTGAATGGGGGTGGGGTACAAGTCGCTGACAACAATGGCTAGCTGGTGGGTAACCTGCGACCAAAAGTCGTCTGTGACCTTTGGTTCCAGGAATTGACTAAGATACGGTTCAGCATGGTTTTCCCGATTGGCATTCGGAAGCAACAAACGCTCCGCGAAGGTGTGGAGGCATGTACAAAAAGGCTGGACTAGGGGTACGCATTTCGCGGGAACTGGTTCGTCACCATGACTACGTACCGACGCTATTTGCACCAGCCCGGAGTGTACATGAAGCGAGAACGCCAGTCTTTTGTATTTCTGTGTGCGTTTGTATCTAATTGTATCGCCGTCGCCCAAAGAGCACCGACGCAGATTCTCCCAACCTCCTTGCGTGCAGAGGTCTGATATACCCCGCTGAGTTCTTACTGTGCGCGAAAACTGCTTCAGTGGCGCACACCGCCAGGATTCTTCACAAGATGCACTTTCCTGCGGCGGTGAAATCGACCGACGCAGCCAACGGCATCTGCGCAACGTGCTTAGGTCGCCAACACCTCCGCAGGAAACGCAAGTGCTAACCTGCAGCGGTTTGGGCTAGAAATCGTTGGAAATCCGGCGCAGCCAGCCCCAACTCGTTTGGCGCCGAAGACGTGAAGCGACAATCTGGCGGCACTTGCAGCGAGCGCCGCTGGCTTTGTGGCGTGACACGTGCCGACGGAATTAAGACGACGGACTGGCGGCACACAGTCGGCTCGTACCCGGACCCCGGCACTGGCGGCACGCGGCATGCCCTAGGGGGAAGTTGAGCGGCAAACTGTGGCAACAAACGGCGAGCGATGGCGAAGGCCAGCACGTGAAAGGCGACGGCGACGATTACGATAACTCGTTGCCAATAGTGGCGTTAAGCGAACATCGGCGAGACACGGCGAGCGATGGCGAGAGTAGGCCCGGAGGGCGTGCGACGCGTTCCCAAGTGATATGGTCTCAGATTCGCGGGCGTCATAGAATGATCGTCCGCATGGATCCAGAGACTGACCTTTCACGGAGGAGTGAACGTGCGTTCATGTCAATTCACACGCCTTGTGTATGGGATGAAGTCACGGTTTTGTCGGCCCCTTTTCATCGCACTTGCCGTCGCGATGGCGCTTGCTGCGTGCGGTTGGTTTTCGGACGCGAACGCAGCGGCGAAACGGAAATCTCGTAAGAAAGGCCGGGAACCAGCAGCCCAAGCGGCGAAGTCCGACGACGCCAAGCCGGCCGAAGACGTATCGGCAAAGCGCACTCGCGCGAAGAAACGCCAGGGCCATCGTTTGGATCCAACCGTTCTGCGCTACATGCCTGACGACTGCTGCGTGTTCGGCCAAATCGAAGTGGCACCGATCCTTCAGAGCGGGATTGGCCGAAAGCTGACGCGGGACGGTTCCGGATTCTGGGACGACCACCGTGAACGGTTCGCTCCCCTGGGATTGGAGGTCGATCAGATCGAGAGAATCGCCTTGGGCGCCCAGTCTTTTGACGGCGGAGAGATTTCGCAGTACGTTTCGGTTTTGTTCTGCAAGCAGCCTGTTGCGTGGTCAGAAAAAGAAGTTGCGGCCGACGGGTCGCCGTGGACAACCGAGAAGATCGGGACGCGGATGGTCTGGGTGAAGGAAGGCAAGGAACCTTGGGCCGTATGTGCGGTCGACGACCGAATCGTGCTGGCAGGATCACCCGATTCACTCCGCGCCGTGTTGAAGCGGGACGGCCCGATTGAATTGCCCGAAACGCTCGATCAGGCGCGGAGACAGCTCGACACGTCGGCCGCATTTGCCATGTCGTTTCTATCGTCGGACGCCATCGGCCAGATGATCTCGATAGGCTCTCCAATCGGTAGCCAACTCGCGGGCCAGATCGAGGCCATCAACGTCGAACTCGACTTCGACGCCGACTTGGCCGTTCGGGTGGCCGCCGTTTGCAGCAACGAAGCAGCCGCCCAGCAACTCAATGGTCTGGGCACCGGCTTCCTGGCCCTGATCCAGATGCAGAGTCTGGAGGACCAAGAGCCCGAGGTTCGCGATTTGATCCGGTCCATCAGTTTCAACGTCGAAGGCCCCGTGCTGACGACCAGCATGAAAGTGCCCGGCGAGTTAGTCAATGCTTCGACTGAGTGTTCGGGACAAACGGCCAAGCCCGCCCGACTGCTGGCTCCGGCCGGGCGTCCGGAAACCGTGCCGAAACTCAGCGGCATCCCCTTGCTCACGCCAATACCCCCAATGGTGCTGTCAAACAACAACGCGCCAGCCCCCGCAGCATTCTCGCCCTACGGTGTAGCGCCGCAGTACGCCCCAACCCCGACGAGCCCACCGACGTATGCCGGTCCGATCGCCATTCCAGTTCCAGCCCCCTGGGGGCAGCCGTACCAGCGGCCGGAACAACCGACGCTGGAAATCGCCGACGTGATCCGCTTGGTCGAAGCCGGCGTGGACGACGAGGTTATCGTTTGCCACATGCAAAAGCACTGCCTGGCGGCCATGCTGACAGCGGACGATCTAATCCTCCTGACGAAGAGCGGAGCCAGCAAGCAGGTCATCACCGCGCTGCAACAGATTCCGCTCAAGGCGAAGACGAGCCCCGCGGGCGCGAAGAACCCTGAATACCCTCCTTACCAGCCCGGAGGTCAGGCGCAAGCTCCGACGCCGGAGCCAGATTCGAATGAGGTGCCTCAACAATCCCCCTTGTCCAGTGAAGACCTACGCCGGCTTCAGAAAACGTGGGAGCGAATCTGGTTCTACGACGAACCGGACCACATGACTCCCGAGCGTGTGCATGGCGGGGTCATCTGAGGGCCAGTCTTCAATTGCGTAGTGGTGGCTTCCAGCCGCCATTAGATTTCCTGGAAATCGCCGGAAGACGTGGCGGCTGGAAGCCACCACTACCACGCTGGGCCGCAATTCCAGGTTTTGAAGACTGGCTCTGAGAACGCGTCCCTCGATCCAGCGGCGCGCCGATTTCGGGCGTACGATGGCCCTCCGAGGCCGTCAGACGTCCAACCGCACCTTGCGAGCCGTGACCAGGCAGTAGGCGAATCGCGTCCGTGCCATTCCTACGAGCGGGGCGAGAACGCAGGCTAGAATATGCCCCCAGCGAACGCGGTTCATTCGTAACCGTGTCTTGAATAGCTCATGGACCAGAAAGCGGGCTGTGACCCACGGAATGTGCATCACCGACGGCGCGATCTGCCAGGAGATGTCCTCGACTTGGACGTCTTCGAAGCCGTTCCTTTCCAGGCAATCAGTGAAGTGATCCAACTCTGCAAACGTCTCCAGCGCCCAGTTCTTCGAGACCCTGCCTATGCACCATCGCAGTAACGGGTTCATGCGTTGCGTGCCTTTGAGGAATCCGTCGGCGACCACGAGACGTCTACCGGGCTTCAGCATGCGGGCAGCCTCCCGGACAAAACCTTCCTTGTCGTACCCCGCGGCGTGGCATGCACTCTCCAGGGCATAGATGCCATCGTAGGTGTCATCCGCAAACGAAGCGTCCGTGTAGTCGTCTTGATGAAACGTGATGCTCCCGTGCAACCCATCCTCTGCTGCCAGCCGCCGGGCTTGCTCCACCTGCCACGGCACCAGAGTGATACCGTCAATCCGCAGACCCGAAAACTCCCGCGCAGCCAACCGCGCCGACGCCCCAAGTCCACAGCCCATGTCCAGCAGTCGATTCTCTTCGTCATAGTCCAGGCCAAGTCGCACGATCACCTGCCGCGTCATTTCGTCGAGCATCCGCTCCAACACAAAGGGATTCATCCCGAGGCGGAAGTACCCGAAGTGCATATTGAACTTCCGGCTCCACGCCTCGTAGTCCTGGCCCGTTTCACAGTAGTAGCGGACAACATCTCGAGCGGCCCCGACAGGAACTCTCCGTCGCGTGTCAAGCATGATGGCCGGTTCTCCGGGATGAGCAGGCGATCCAGCGTTCGCATAAACGAAGCAGCATGCGCACTTCGCACTAACGCATGACGACGACTGCGGTTCGATGCCGCCTGCCCCCTTACTGAACCGATGCCCAGACGCTGGAATAACCACGCGATGCCGATTACATTCCCAGAATCGCTCTGAAGACGTCAATCTCTTCTTTGCTTTCCGGCATGATGTGAAGGTAGAGTCCGCGGGGATCCAACGAGTCCCGCACAAGGCGAATCTCGTCCGCGGTGAACGAACCTCGGATTAACAACGGGCGGTCTGCGTCCTGCACCATCTTGAAGTACTCGATCATGCCCGCGACCGGAATATTGAACGGCTCGATGTTGATTTCGAAACATCGCAGCTCTTCGATCTCCAGGAAGGCGTCCAGCATGAACATCGACGTGGAATGAAGATGGATGAAGTTACAGGCAAACTGCTTGGCGATCATCCGGTCCACCGGTTGTACCAGTTTTCGATACAAGTCCGGCGAGAACACAGCCGTCGCATCTTCCTGCATTCGAATAATGGGACCCGGTGCCCAAACCTGATACTGGGCGTCAAAGTACCCATCATGGTACAGAGGAAGTCGCTTCCAGGTCTCTTGGAAGAACTCCACAAAGACGTACCCCAGATGCATGAGCAGTTCCGCCGATTTTTCCGGCTCATCAATCAAGTCCATTATGCTCTCGTTATGCCCGCGGAGCACGGCGTGCAGATCGGTCGGACCAAGCTCGGCGCCGTGGCTGAGGGGGTAGCGCCCATCAGCTCGATCGACCAATGCGTCGACGAATTCCATGCACTTCCTGAACCACGGATTTTCGTGATCCAGTCGTTTCGCAAGAGCGTCTTCCCACGAGAGCATCAGCTCTTCGCCCATCACGTTGTCGGGCAGTACTCGGATTCTGGATCCCAAGATGGCTGGAATGAAGCACGGAAACGCCACTTGGATGGGACAAGCCCCGCGGAGCATATCGTCTTCGACTTCCTCGCCCTCCCGGAGCAGCCCTTCATAATCGTCCAACCACTCCTCCGGTTCGAGCATTTCCGGGGCGATGTGATCGTCGACCTTCCATGACTTACAGGCGGTGAAATACTCCAAGGGATACCAGCCTACGAATGAAAACCCAGCCAGCGGGCGGTCCGCTGCCTCCCTGTTCCAGAACGCCTTGTACCTTTCGACCTTTGCCGGATCATTTCCAAACGGATACCGTGATGTCATCATCGATTCCTTCGTGTCCTTTGGTGTGTCCCGATTCGCTGTCCGCCAATTCTCGCAGAAGACGGCTGATTTTAACACCACTCTGGCCACTGGCCGCACAACGGATTTGTCGGGAGTTACGGCGCGCTGTGCTGTATTCCGAGGTAGCGGATCCGGTAAGTTCGCCACAAGAGTTAAGCTTCCCCAATTAGGGACGGAAACGGCAATAAGCATGACCGGCTGGCAACCTGACTGTCTCAAGCGATCGGTAGGAATCGGATTTTGCGTTGACGTACCTGCGACCGATCAACGAGGAGTGCTATATTCTCTGGCTCCCCAACACTCCCGTCACTCACAAAGGACCGGTGAGATGCAGCTTGCACGACGGTTGCCCTTCTTCCTCCTGTGGCTGCTTTCAGCGGCCATACACCCCAGTCTCGGTGTTTCTCAGGAATCCTTGTCGTCCAAACTGGGGCTGACACGAACAGCCGGTAGCCTGCCGGTGTGGGAACAACCGGACGATCGGTCGCTAAGCGAATTGGGAAGAACGGTTCGCCACCTGCAACGCAGCGTGTTGATCGTCGGCTGTCCGAGCCAAGGGCATGGAACGGCATTCGTGATTTCACGGGAACACCGCCTGCTGGCGACCAACGCGCATGTCGCAGACATCCTGCACCACGCGAAAAAGCTGACCGCCGTTGTCAACGGCGAAACCGCCTCGTTCGAAGTGCAGAAGGTGTGGTACCATCCCGGCGTCGTGCGCTACCTGGGCGACTCGCGATCGATGATCGGGCGCACGCAATCTCCGGATCTTGGCTCGGTCTGCCCGCTGGGCCCCGATGTCGCCGTGCTGCAATTAGCCACCGACGGTGACGACCTGCCACCGGCGTTCGACTTGGCCACTCCGGACGAACTGAAAGACCTGTTCGCACAACCGGTCGGCATGCTCGGCTTTCCCGGACATGACAGCAGCTTCCCGAAACCCAATGAAATGCCCGGCGCCACCTTTCATCAGGGTGTCATCAGTCGCACGACGGACTTTCAGGGTATGAATGCGGCCGATGATACGCGACTGCAGTTGATTCAGCACACGGCTGCCGGCTGGGGCGGGTTCAGCGGATCGCCCATCTTCCTGCCCAACGGCCACGTTGTCGCGTTGCACAACATGGGACGCAATGTCACGGATCGCGGTGCGACACAACGCATCTCGCACGGCGTACGCATCGACTGCCTTTGGGAATTGCTGGTATACCATCAACTGGACCGACTGCTCACGGTTCCCGTTCCTGCAGAAACGCTAAACGTCGAGCGATTCGACGAGCCCGATCCGACGTGGGACAAGTTCGTCAAGGTCGTGCAACTGATCTACGAATCCGAGATGTTGCGCAAACAGCAGAAGTTCGCCGAGGCCGGTCAGAAGTGCAAAGAGGCGCAGGAGCTGGCGCCCGACTTTCTCTGGATCGATTGCGCGCGAATGCAGATCCATACGGACTATGTGGCAAGCTATGTCGATCGTCTTTCGCATCAGGTCATCGAAGAACAACTGGGGCACGCATTGAAGCACGCCGGAGCCTACGCCCAGAAAGCCCCGTCCGACCCGCGGGGCGTGATTCTCTATGCCCACGCGTACTCGAACTATGCGGCGGCCGAATACCGATTGAATCAGAATGACCAGGCGTTGATTGCGAAACGCCGCGAAGCCATCGAGTTGCTCACGAAAGTGCTTCAGACGCCCAGCCTGGGCGATGTACTGCGGGCCGAAACACTGAACTATCGAGCATTCAGCCGTATGGCCATCGCCGATGTCGACGGGGCCTTTGCCGACTATGCGGAAGCCATTCGTCTGGATCCCACGGTCGCCTTGTTCTACACGAACCGGGCGCAACTGTACGAGCATCTAGGGCGTAATCGGGAGGCTCGGGCGGATCTTCGTCGCGCTCAGCAACTCCAGCAGCAAGCGACGGCCGAGCCCGTGGAACGTGGGCCGACGCGAGGTTCAACCTGGGTGCCTTTCGTGTCTGATGAGGGACGGTACCGAATCGAGTTTCCTGGCACTCCCAAGTCCAGCGTGAATCGCAAGAACACCACACTCAGTTACCTCACTGCCTACACCGATCCGCAAGACGAAATGCAGTACCTGGTCAATTACACCGACCTGTCGGCCGATGTGATGGCGTTGAACTGGCCTGCGGACCGCATGCTCGACAAGCTTCGAGATAACCTGCTGGATGACACGATGCACCTGGAACGCGAGGACGACGTGCGACTGGGAACGCACGCCGGACGAGAACTGTCGATCCGCCTGACAAGCGGCGAGCGTCTGCAAATGCGCCAATACGTGGTAAAGGACCGTTTCTACCAGGTCGCTGTCGGTGCATCAGCCCAGCGATTCGCGGCCGAGCGTGCCAATGTCAGCCGCTTCTTGAACTCGTTCACGTTGTCAACAAGACGCGAACCGGTTACGAGTTCACCACGCAGCGACTTGTACAGGTTCGAGTCGGGCGATGGACGTTTCGAAGCATCGTTCCCCGTGCGTCCCCGCCAGCAGAATTCCCGCGAAGGCGCGTACAATCGCCATCACGTACAGGTCCACGACGAGTATGACCACGTCACCATGGCGATGGACTACATCGACTTGGATGCAGCTCAGCAGCGCCAACATGCAACCACCGAAGGTCGACTTGCCCTGCTGCGTAACGAGGCCGTCTCGAACGGTCGTGTCGTTGGCGAGGGGCCTTTGGAGTATCGTGGAACGGTTGTCACCGAATTGCGTGTCGCTCGACCAGACGGCTACGAAATGGTCGCTCGTTTATCGGTCGATGGAGCAAGAGTCTATCGGTGGTTTGTCGAAGGACCAGCGGACGCGATGCGACGAAAAGAACAGGAAGCGAAGCGTTTCCTCGATTCGGTCGTTCTTCATTCCGGCCAGCCCGGTGATGCGATCAGCAGCGTCACGCCAACGCCAACCAGCGATCCTCGTACGGATCCACCACCGCCATCGGACGACCCACCCGCCGACCCGCCTCCACCGGTCGACGATCCGTTTGCTGATCCCAAAGATCCAGTCGAGATGCCCACGTCGCCACCAGCAGAAACTCCGCCCGAGGCTAGCCAGGATTGGCGGAAATTCACGTCTTATCGAGGCGGCTTCCGGGCTCAATTCCCCGGTCAGCCTGAAGCATCGACAAAGAAAGGCGAGTTCTACGATCATCAGGTCCACATGGCGTTCGACACCGAGCGTTCGATGGCCTTCATCGTCAGCTACGCGGACTTCAACGAGGAATTGCTGGCGAAGCACCCGACGTCGCAGAAACGACTAGATTTTGTACGCGACCGAGTTGTCGATGACGACCGGTTGAGAATGGAACGCAACATGCGGTTAGCAGGCCATCGCGGCCGCGATCTGGAGATTGAACGTCCCGACGACGGCGTCTGTTTCGCCCGACTGTTCATAGTCGAAGATCGCCTCTATCAGATCGTTGTCGTGGGACCTGACGAAGATCTC
>JADHUC010000213.1 GCA_016784735.1 Pirellulaceae bacterium
GGCCGTACTGGCGGTGGGCGGCAACATCGTCACAAGCTGGTCGTGGTTTGGCGTCAACGAATTGGGCGTCGGGCTGCATTCGTATGGCTTCACCGAAGGCGTCCTGTTGATCTTGGGCTTGTTCGTCGTCAGCCAGCTCATCATCATCGCCATCGGCTCCCTGCCGAAGGAGATGTGGAAGAGCTTCAAGAACCAAGACGAGCCGGTGCTGGCCGAAGCGGTGAAGCCAGAATAGTTGTCTGACGCCAGGTAACGACAGCATTGGAGTACCGTTGCCAACGGCTCCGGGGCGGGCATACAAGGAGAATCCGGTGTGATCCTTGCCTGATTTGGCTGGCGGCATTAGATTGGTACTCCATGCCTCGACGTTTATCCGAATATGTGACTTTTCTGAGCGAGTATCGCCGCACGTTCGTAACCACCGGCGCCATTGCGCCCAGTAGCCGTGGGCTGGCGCGGGCGCTCGCGCGCCCGCTTAGCCAGCATGACGTTGCGGCGCGAATTCTGGAGGTTGGTCCGGGCACGGGGGCGGTCACCCGCGAAATCGTGCGTCATGTTGGACCGGAAGACCGTCTGGACATCGTCGAGTTGAACGATCGGTTTGTCGAACTGCTGCGTGGCCGATTTGCATCGGAGTCCTACTTCCAGAAGGTTGCCGGTCAAACCGAAATCTTCCACATGCCCGTTCAGGACTTGCCGGCCGAAGAACCATACGACTACATCATCAGCGGGCTGCCGTTGAATAATTTTCCCACGGATTTGGTGAGTGCCCTTCTGCGTCGACTGATGCGGTTGCTGCGGCCTGGCGGGACCTTGAGCTTTTTCGAGTATTTGGCAATTCGTCGAGTCAAGACGGTGGTCGCTCCAAAGAAGGAACGTCGGCGACTTGCCCTTGTCGGCCGCGTTGTCAACAACTACTTGAAGGAATACGAGCACGACCGCGACACCGTGTTCTGGAACATCCCGCCTGCCGTGGCCCATCACCTGAGCAACGGAGCCCCTGCGAAAGCAGGTACATCTCATGACACAGTCGTCGACTGAGAACCAACCGGCCGCAGCGGCGGAACGGCTTGACGTCGAACCGCTGGATCCGGCTATCGATTCGATTCAACCCGGTGGCGGCATTTGCATGCGGATCGAATTGGGTTGGGGACGGCTGCGGCGATGGTACTTGAAGACGTTCAGGCGGGGTTACCTACGCCGGATGGCAGAAACACGTCGCGGCGATCCGGAAGGTTGCCCTCACGAGGTCCTCGATCCGCGTGACGTCAAATTCCATCGAAACCGAATCGACTGTTCGTGGGACCCCGCGGACGACCCGTTCACCTGGCGGGACCGGATTCCGCTGGCGCGAGCCGGATTGGCTGAACTGATCATCATGGGTGGATTGTGTTTGGCGTTTACGATCCTTGCAGCTTGGCTGTATTGGCCAGTGTCGTTCGTTCCGGCGGCAATTGGACTTTTCTTCGTGTGGTTCTTTCGCGATCCGCGTCGCGTGGTTCCACAAGACGAGGGATTTGTCGTGTCGCCAGCCGACGGGAAAGTTGTCGAAATCGAAGAGATCCCACATCACGACTATGTTGGTGGTCCTGCCGTGAAAATTGGCATCTTTCTAAGCGTCTTTAACGTGCATATCAACCGCGCGCCGGTCGCGGCCCGCGTAATCGGGCTAACTTACCGTCGCGGGAAATTTTTGAACGCCATGCGTCCCGAATCCGCGAAAGAGAACGAGCAGATGGCTGTACGCCTGGAAGAGAACGCTCCGCCGCATCGTCGCTTGATCGTCCGTCAGATCACCGGCGCGATCGCTCGAAGGATTGTGTGCTGGATTTCTCCGGGCGAGGACCTGGAACGCGGGGCACAATTCGGTATGATCAAATTGGGGTCGCGCACCGAATTAGTGCTGCCTCGCGAGCCCGGTCTGGTCATCGATGTCCGCGCCGGGGACCACGTTCGCGCCGGTAAGTCGGTAATGGCTCGATACGGTGCCGTGGCGGAGAATGATCCTCCGGCGGCAAATTGACGGACGAAAGTACGGTCAGAGAGATCACCACATGCACGAGACGCCTAGCCAACCGGATACCGAATTGCCGAGGAGGTCGAGACGGAAGAAGATGGTGGCCGTAGTTCCATCACTTTTGACGCTGGGCAACGCGGCGTGCGGGTTTGGATGCATCACGTATGCGGCCAAGGTCGGCCCCGAAACCCACGTTCCGGAACCCTTCTACTTCGCGGCCGTCTTGATCTTTGGGGGAATGTTGCTGGACGCGTTGGACGGTCCCATCGCGCGGTTGGCCAAGCAGACCAGCCAATTCGGCGCCCACCTGGACAGTCTTGCGGATGCGATCACCTTTGGGGTGGCACCCGCGTTTCTGATGTTAACGTTCTCCCGCGTGTTTCATCCGCTGTTTCATCCGCGAGTTCTGTGGGGGATCGCTACGCTGTATGTTCTATGCACGGTGCTGCGGTTGGCACGTTTTAATGTGACAAACGACGAAGATCCGGCTCACGAGTCGTTTTGCGGTCTGCCTTCGCCCGCGGCGGCGGGAATGGTGGCTTCGTTGATGTTCATCGGCCCGGGGCTCGTCCAGTGGACCGATCCAGGCGCGGCCGATTCGGCGCGACGGCTGGGCGAGTTCCTCATCAAAGGGACCTTGCCCGTCATGACCCTGGTCGTGGCGTGTTTGATGGTTTCGCGAGTACGCTATCCGCACGTTTTCAACCAGTTGGTGCGCAGACGTCACAGCTTCCAGTACCTGGTCAAGTTGATTTTTGCCATCGTCATTGTGTTTGCGGTAAAGGAACTGGCTATCCCCATCGTCTTCTTCTATTTCGTGATGGCCTCGCCTCTGAGGGCCCTATGGTCGCAAGTCGTACTGCGACGCATGCTGAATCGACCGAAGACCGCCTCGATTCGCTAGATGCTAGCTTGCACTAAGGTTTTCTCGGAATTTGCTTGACAACCTCGCCCAATTGCCTAAGCATAAATGGTGCGGATTGTTCACTTCTGTTAGGTCCTGTCCAGAAAGAATAGAGGGCGGACTCTAAACGACACGTGCCGAGGGAAGGCGCGGAGCACTCTCGGCTTGCGGAACGAAGGAGTCAGTGGGGCATGAATGCAAGCACTCAAACGTTGCGGAGTGAGGTTTCGTCAAAGCGAAGCGAAGTCAATCATTTGCTTCGAGACGTCGCACAGTTGCTGGACGACATAGCAGACGCGGATGCCGACGCGTCATGGTTCCTTCCAGCGATGCCGACGGACGCCGTTCCGGATCGGTTGGCCGATTTGGCCAGCCGTCTTCAGAACATGTTCATCCTGGAAGAGGACATGGGGTATCTGTACGAGCTGTTCCCGTCGCAGCCTGGCCTTCGGCGAGAGTTCCAGCGCCTGCACGAGGACCACGGCAGACTACTGGATCAATTGGAAGAGGTCAGCGAGTTGGCCGGTTCGTCCGTCGAACCAGCATCGACATGGGACGACGTCGAGTCCCACTACCGCTCCTTTGCGCGGGAACTGGTCGGCCATCAGCGGAACGAGGATGCCGTTCGGGCGCGCGGCTAGACCGCGTCACGCATATTTCCCGTGCTGTTCGGCCAGCGTGGTCATCGTTTCCAGGCGTTCGGGACGAACGTGCGGTGCCACCGAGCAGGCGGACGAGAGAATGTACCCGGAACCTGGCATGCCGATCTCCAGACGCTGGAGAACGGCTTGCCGAAAAGTTGCGTCATCGGCGTGCAGCATCTCGTTCACGGCGTCCAAGTTTCCTTTGAAAAACAAGCGATCGCCGAAGTCCGCCTTCGCTTTGGCAAGATTCACCGTGCCCAGCGGCGGTGGATCGAGCGTATCGATTCCGTCGATACGTGTATCGGCCATCAAGTCCAATCGGTCACCGATCGCGCCGCAAGTGTGCGTGTACACCGGAAGCTGGAATTCGTGGACAGCGTCGGCCAACTGCTGTTCGTATGGCAGCACAAACTCGGCATACATGTCGCGGCTGATGAATCCTCCGCCTGCAAAGGCCGAGCTGATCAAGATGGCATCGGGATCACACGACGCATAGCATCGTACTTGGGCATTGACCATTTGCGAGAAGACTTCCAACAGTACGTGGCAAGTCTCCGGCGCATCAAGCAGCGCCATCAGCCCGCTCTCGTAGCCGAACAACTCCATGAGATGGGTGAACGGCGAAAACACCTCGGCATGGATCGACGCGTTGGGCGCGGCCTGCCGGGCCGTGCGCAGTCCGCGAGTGAACCAGTCGGGATACGCTGCCGGATCGGTCAAGTCCGCATCGCCCGGAATGTCCCACAGATGGGGCGCATGCCAGGTGTTCCACACATAGCCGGCGATGCGATACGTTGCCGGATCGGCCGGATCGACGGTGCCGTAGTCGACCCTCGGCAGCGACTGATCGCCCGGAAGAAACGTGTGAGCGTTATCGTCGGCGACACATAAGGTCACCAGCCCACTCTGCCAAGCGAGCCGCTCGCCATCGCCATCGTCGCGACGATCTGCGAGGTACTGCTGCCAGTCCGGCGGCCTGCCTGGTACGTTCACCAGGAAACCGTCGAACCGGTAACGTTCCTGAAACTTGATGAACGTTTCTGCCAGGATGTCGCTGTCGAACCAGATGTCCGCAGGCCTGTGGTCGCTGTGCAGGAAATAATGGCCAAGCGCTAATTGGCACATTACCGGAACACGATCCGGAACTTCGTGCCGCATGGCCCGCCGTACTCGTTCTCGGGAATTCATGGGACCGCTCCGGAGAATGACGAAATCCTAATGACGAGGGGGGAAGGTTCAGGGCTGGACGAATTAACGATTTCCGCATCGCCACTTGCCTTTTTGATCCGTGGTCTTGGGTGCCATCCGTGGGGCTCCTTCATTGGTCACTAGCGCTTGGTCATTGGCCCCCGGTCATTCGTCATTCGCCTTGACGTTATACGCGAAAAGCCGATTATCGTGACGGATGTACAATCGTCCGCCGCAGACAACCGGGTGGGCCCAACTCGAGTCCCTGCTTCCCTCCGGCAACGGAAACTCGCTGACGATTTCGAGACCAGTAGGCGAGATCTTGGCTAGTCCCGCGTACCTGTCCTCGCTCACCATGTACATCATGCCTTCGGCGTATGTACTGGATCCCTTCCGCTTTCTCTCGTTCCTTCCGCCGACTCCGTACGCGGCCCACTTCGTCTCTCCCGTGTTCCAGTCCAGGCAAATCCACTGACCTTTACTGAAGCTGTGAGCAGCACCATACAGGAATCCGTCGATCAGCAAAACGCCGCCGTGGTGGTTGTCCAGATCGCGCGAGGGCCACACCATTTCCACCGATGCTTTGTCGCCCTGGACGACAACCTTCAGCAGTTCGCTACCGGTCGTACCGTATCCACCGCTGATGAATACCTTACCGTCGTGAAACAGGGGCATCAGTGAGTTGGCGTCATGCTCGGTCTTGAAGGGATGCTCGAACAACAACCGACCGTTGTCGGCATCCACGCCAATCAGCGCCTTGGCCGTCATCGCGAAAATGATCCGCAAGCCGCCAAACTCGACAAGCGATGTCGTAGCATACGCCGTTTTCTGGCCCGTGCTTTCTGCCTTCCAGACGACTTCGCCGGTCATTTTGTTCAATGCCACCACACTGGCCTCTGGGCCGCCGGGGCAGGTTATGACGCGATCCCCATCGATCAGCAGTGATTCCGCCAGGGCCCACGTGATGTTCTGGGCTTGGAAGGTCTCCAGGCTGTTGATGCTCCAGATCTTGTCTCCTGTCGTGGCGTTCAGGCAAATGATGCTCCCGACCGGACTCTGATGGTACAGGCGATCACCGTCGATGGTGGGCGTGCCGCGAGTGCCAGGGTGCGATCCAGTGTAAGCCGCGCCGTTTTCGACCTGCCACTTGACGTTGCCATCCATATCGATGGCCGAGATCGTCGTCGCTTTGTCGTCCTTGTTGCCGGCCGTGTAAATCAGACCGCCCGCCATCGAGACACTGGAGTAACCGATCCCGATCTTCTCGCACGTCCAATCCAGCGGCGGGCCGCCATCGGGCCACTCCTTCAGAAGGCCGGTATCGCTGGAGATGTTATCGCCGTTCGGCCCATGGAAACGAGGCCAATTGGGGCCGTCGCCGGGTGTGACTGTCGTCGGCGTTATCGTGACTGGGGGAGCAGCCACGAAGCCTTCGTCTTCAGACGTCGTGGTTTCAGACGTCGTGGTTTCAGGCGTCGTCGTTTCTTGTGTCGCGGTTTCCGGTGTTGAGGTACTTGACCGATCACCCGAGCCGGACGGGCCGTCGGCGGGGGGCGTACTTTCGCTACTGCAGGCAGTGACCAGAACCAGAATAGACAAACAAGTCAACACTCTGGCGCGTCGAAGCATCATAGGGGATTCTCCTAGGGGCGGGGATGATTCATGTGGGGAAATACCGCAGAAGTTATACCAGTTTGGCCACAAGTTGCCAAAGGGGAATCACGCATGGTGGATCGCCGAGTTCCGTCTATAATTGATGGCGTTGACCCTGCCGGCTTTTCGCTTGACCCCTCCTCCGCAGCACGTGACGGAAAAGCATGGAAACAGGTCTCGTTTTCAACATCCAGAGGTATTCCCTACAAGACGGGCCGGGGATCCGCACGACCGTGTTCTTGAAGGGCTGCCCGCTGCGCTGCTGGTGGTGCCATAATCCGGAAAGTCAGTTGACCGAGCCCGAGATTACCGTCGTCGAAGACCGATGTGCGCGGTGCGGGCATTGCTGGGATGTTTGTCCCCAGAACCAAGCCGCACAGGACCGATCGGGGCCGCTAGTGGATCGTGCTCAGTGCGTACGCTGCGGCAAGTGCATCGAGGCATGCGTGACCGGGACTCGGCAGATGATGGGCACTGAAATGAGCGTGGCGGAAGTGCTGAGCGAAATCCTCAAAGACCGCATCTTCTACGACGATTCGGGCGGCGGCGTGACCGTCTCCGGCGGCGAGCCGCTCGCGCAACTGCCGTTCCTTCAGAGCCTGCTGGAAGCGTGCCGAACCGAAGCCATCCACACGGCCGTCGATACTTGCGGCTTCGCACCACAGGAAGACTTGTTGGCCGTCGCCCCCTTGACGGATCTGTTCCTGTATGACCTAAAGGTAATGGACGACGACGTACACCGCCGTCTGACGGGCGTGTCCAACGCTACGATCCTGGATAACCTGAAGGCGATTGGAAGCGTTCACGACAACATTTGGATACGCGTGCCCGTCATACCTGGCTTTAACGACGACGACCGTCATTTGGACGCCGTTGCTCGTTTCGCTGCGTCCGTCGAAGGCGTGCGCCAGGTGAATCTGCTGCCCTATCACGAGCTCGGGACGCACAAGAACGAACATCTTGGCCGACTTGATACGCCGGACTCGGTCCCATCTCCGTCGGCGGACGATATGAAGGCCGCTGCCGACAGGTTCCGGGCCGTCGGCGTTTCTGTGTACATTGGTGGTTGACGCAATGAATGAAAGAACCGCACGACTCAGGAAAAAAAGTCTTGACGCCGTCCCGACGATTACACACGAGCGAGCCAGTCTGCTCACAGCTTTCTACAAGGCGAACGCAGGCAAGTACTCGGTGCCCGTGATGCGGGCCCGTTCGTTTCTGTACCTCTGCGAACACAAGACGGTCTACCTGGGCGACGACGAGTTGATCGTAGGCGAGCGTGGTCCGGCGCCGAAGGTCGTGCCCACGTTTCCGGAGTTGACCTGTCACAGCGCCGAGGACTTGCGCATTCTGAACTCTCGGCCAAAGACCAGCTACGTTGTCTCCGACGAGTGCATCCGTGAGTACGAAGAGGAAGTGATTCCGTACTGGCGCGACCGCACGATGCGGGACAAGATCTTTCAGGCCATGTCGCCCGAGTGGATCGACGCCTACGAAGCAGGTATCTACACCGAGTTCATGGAACAGCGTGCTCCCGGCCATACGGTGCTGGACGACAAGATCTACCGTAAGGGCTTGATGGACTTCAAACGGGAGATCGCGCAGGCGATCGACGACCTGGATTTCATCAGCGACCCCGATGCCTATGAGAAGCGGGAACAACTGCAGGCCATGGGCATCGCCTGCGATGCGTTGATTCTGTTCGCGGAACGCCATGCCAAGCTGGCCGGAGAGATGGCTGCTGCCGAGTCAGATCCCGGGCGCAAGACCGAGTTGGAGAAGATCGCCGACGTTTGCCAGCACGTACCTGCTCACGCACCGCGCGACTTCCACGAAGCCCTGCAGTACTATTGGTTCTGCCACCTGGCGGTGATCACCGAGTTGAACGGTTGGGACGCTTTCAGCCCCGGGCACTTGGATCAGCACTTGCTGCCGTTCTATCGCAAAGGACTCGACGAGGGCACGCTTACACCGGAAAAGGCGCGGGAACTGTTGGAGGCATTCTTCATCAAGTTCAACAACCACACGGCACCGCCCAAGGTCGGAGTAACAGCGGCCGAAAGCGGTACCTACACAGACTTTGCCAACATCAACCTGGCGGGCTTACTGGCGGACGGTTCGGACGGATCGAACGAGTTGACGCACATGCTGCTGGACATCATCGACGAGATGCACTTGTTGCAGCCCAGCAGCAACTTGCAGCTTTCCCGCAAAACGCCCAACGCGGTCCTGAAACACGCACTGCGCGTGATTCGCAACGGCTACGGCTTTCCGTCGGTTTTCAACACGGATGCCGTCGTAGAAGAGCAAATCCGGCAAGGTAAATCGTTAGAGGACGCCAGGGCCGGCGGTTGCAGTGGTTGTGTGGAAACCGGTGCTTTCGGCAAAGAAGCATACATCCTGACCGGCTATTTCAACCTGGTCAAAGTCCTGGAGATCACGCTGCACGACGGAGTCGATCCGCGAACGGGCAAGCAACTGGGACTGCGCACCGGCGCGGCCGACGCCGTTCGCAGCTTCGAGGAACTGTTCGACGCGTTCCTCGAACAGTTACATCACTTCCTGGAAATCAAGATTCGAGGCAACCAGATCATCGAACGGATGTACGCCAGGCTGATGCCCGCGCCGTTCCTTTCGGTCATGACCGACGATTGCATCAAGCGGGGCATGGACTACAACGCGGGCGGAGCCCGGTACAACCATACGTTCATCCAATTCGTTGGCATCGGCAGCTTGACCGACAGCCTGTCCGCGATCAAGCAGTTGGCATTCGACGAGCAGTCGATTTCGATGAAAGATCTGGTCGGTGCGATTGACGCCGACTTCGACGATCGCGAAGACCTTCGCCAGCGTCTGCTGAATCGGACGGCGAAATATGGCAACGACGACCCATATGCCGACGATATCATGGTCCAGGCCTTCAACGCTCTTTTCCAGATGGTCGATGGCCGACCGAACACAAAAGGCGGCCGGTACCAGGTCGAGATGCTGCCGACCACCAGCCACGTCTATTTCGGCTCGGTCACGGGCGCGACGCCCGACGGTCGCAAGGCCGGCGTCCCGTTATCCGAAGGGATCTCGCCCGTGCAAGGTGCCGACCGCCGTGGTCCTACGGCCGTCGTCAAATCGGCAGCCAAAATGGACCACGTCAAGACCGGTGGGACGTTGCTGAACATGAAGTTCACACCGTCGCTATTGTCCGACGACAAGGGAATCGATGGACTGGCCCACTTGGTGCGCAGTTATTTCAAGATGGACGGCCATCACATGCAATTCAACGTGGTCAAGGCCGATATGCTGCGCGAGGCCCAGGCGACACCGGACGCGTACCGCGATCTGATCGTCCGCGTCGCCGGCTACAGCGACTATTTCTGCGATCTTTCGCGCGAACTGCAAGACGAAATCATCGCGCGCACGGAACACCAATCGGTTTGACGACGCGACGAATGTTGGAAGACGCAATTGGCGATATCGGACCACATCTACCAATGGTCAGAAGCTTTCCAATGCCTCGTCTGTGTCGTCGGACAAGTCGAAAATTTGGTCGAGCCGGTTGATACGGATGATCTCGCGGATCACTTGGTTCATGCCGCAGAAGACCACCTTGCCTCCGGCGCCTTGCACTTTCTTGTACAGAACGATTAATCCGTTGACAAACGTACTGCTGACGTACTCGACCTTGTGGAAATTTACGATGATGTGCAGCGCAGCCCGAGAGTTAATGAGCCATTCGCCGACACGTTCAATCTCTGCCCTCTCCGGATCCATGTCGACAAACAGGTTCAAAATGACCGCATCGTCGACCGGTTGCATGCGAAACCAAAGCAGGTGCCCGCAATTTGAACACGGAGCATCCCCTGCCGGGCTGGCCGGCTTACTGCTTGTCTCGTGATCGCACACCGGACACCGGCCTGGGCCGTCTTTCCGCGAATCAGAACTGACGGTCATGGATTGCCTCTGTTTTACTGATAAAATGCGAGACTCTCACTATTTGAGCATATCACCGCGACATTCGAAAGAGTAAAAGACGCGTGGATCCCGAGTTCGTGCACCCGACGCCCGTTGCGGTTGGACCTTTAGAACGGACATGAAGACATGACTAACGCCACTCGCCGGAAGCTGCTGTATGCGTTCATGATGGTGCAAGCGTCCTTTGTCTGTCTGGCCGGTATTGCCACGGCCGTGGGCGCCGAATGGCGGATCGGCTTGGCCGGCGTTTGTATCACGCCCGAAAAACCGGTGTGGTTGTACGGCTACGCTGGGAAAGACCGCTTTCGCCCCTTTGAAGGCGTTTTGGACGACATCTACGCCAGGGCGATCGCGATTCGAGGCGAAGGCGGCGAGCCGGCTGTGCTGATCACGGCCGATTTGTGTGTTCTCCGCGAGCCGGAGGAAACGGCGTTATGCAAAGTGATCATGCGGAAAACAAACCTAACGCGACGGCAGATTCTGTTGAATTGGTCGCACACCCATTCGGGCCCGATGATCGGGACGTCCGATCTGAACAGATATCCCGTACCGGAGGGCGATCTGAACGAGATCAAATCTTACACGGAAGTGCTCTGGAACAAGTTGGCCGACGTGACGGCCGCCGCCTTGGCCGATATGAAACCAGCGAGCCTTTCGTGGGGTGTCGGCCAGGCCGATTTCGTCAAGAACCGTCGCCTATTTGCCCAAGACGGAAGGTATCGCGGCATGGGCCCCAACGCGGATCGATATGTCGACAGCAAGGTTCCGGTCTTGCGGATCGACGACGCTGACGGTCGGTTGCGCGGCGTGGTCTTCGGATGCGCGTGCCACGCCGTGACTTTGGGCAACAAGAACAATCGGCTTTCCGGCGATTATCCGAGTTTCGCGCGGCAATACGTCGAACGGCAATACACGGGCGTCCAGACGCTGTTCGTCCAAGGTTGCGGGGCCGACGCGAACCCGGACCCGCGAGCCACGAGCGATCAGGTTCAAGTGGTCCGGCGGCAGGGCCACGCGCTGGGTGCTGAGGTGTGCCGAGTGATGGCGGGCGATTTGCGACCGATCCGCGGCCCACTGCGAACGGAATTCGCCCGCGTCGCTCTACCCATGAAACCCGTACCGCCGCGCGAGCAACTTGAACAGCTCGCCAAGGGGGCGTTCTGGAAGTCGCACAACGCTCGGCGAATCCTGCAAGCTCAACAACGCGGCGAGCCAATTCCCACGCACTACCAGGCCCCGTTGGCTCTATGGCAATTTGGTGAAGACCTGACTCTGGTGGCGATCTCCGGCGAAGTGGTTTCCGATTACGTCCCCTTGGCTGCCAAAGCGACCGGCGTGGATCGGTTATGGGTTGCCGGATATAGCAATCAGGTGTTTGGGTATCTGCCGTCCGCCAAAGTCGTAGAAGAAGGCGGTTACGAATCGCTCGGACTCGTCTCGGCTCACATTGGATGGTTTTCGGCCGAGGCTCAAGATATTCTCCTGGCCGAGATTCGAAAAATGAGCCAGAAAGTCCGGGGAGAATCGCCACCGTAACGAGTGAACCATCACGAGAGGAGTTTGCCAGCCATGCGTCGTTTGCAGTTTCCGCTGGTCGTGTTCGTCGTGTTGCTTGGTCCGTTGGCGGTTGTGTATGTGATTGGCACAGAAGGGCCTTCGTCTGACGTACCCGCACCGAAAGAACTCGCTACCATCCGCGATTTCGGCGCAGTGGGCGATGGCCGTGCCGACGACACCGCTGCGATTCAGAAAGCGGTAAATGCAAGCGTCGGCGACGTCCGTTTTCCACACGGTACCTATCGGGTCACCAAGCCAATCGTCGTCGAGCTGCAAAAGGTCGGTTGGACTTCACTGATCGGCAACGGCACGGCACGGATCGTGATGGCAGGGCCGGGGCCGGCGTTCAAGTATGTGGGTACGCACGCGGGCACGGCCGATCCCTCGGCTGTCAAACCGGATGTCTGGGAACGACAGCGCATGCCGATCGTGGACGGTATCGAGATCATCGGCGCCCACGACGAGGCCGTCGGCATCGAAGCAACCGGCACGATGCAGTTGCTTGTCACCCGAGTGGCAGTGCGCGAGGCCTTGCACGGTATCCATCTGACCACGCGAAACCGCAACGTGATCATCTCCGATTGTCACTTGTACAAGAACGCGGGCGTGGGGCTTTACCTCGACCGCGTCAACTTGCACCAAATCAACGTCACCGGTTGCCACATCAGCTACAACGGCGGCGGTGGTGTTGTGGTCCGCGGCGGTGGCGTGTGCAATCTGCAGATCAGCGGCTGCGACATCGAGGCCAACATGGATCCCGATGGCGAACCGACCGCCAACGTATTGGTCGACGGAGGCGGCGTCACCGCCGAGTTGGCCATCGTCGGCTGTACGATCCAACACACGCACACCGCGCCCGATTCGGCCAACATCCGTTTCATCGGGGCCGACAGCCGCGATCGGATTTGGGGCAACGTGACGATCTCCGGCAACGTGATCAGCGACACGCAGATTGGCGTAGACATTCAAACAGCTCGCGGTGTTAGTATCGTCGGCAACACGTTCTGGAAGGGCTACCAGTACGATCTTCGCATCGAAGACAGTCGCAATGTCGTTGTTGGTCCCAACGTGTTTGACCGGAATCCCAACTACTGGGACCCGCAGGGTGGCAACAATGCCCTGTTGTTTCGCAACTGTCAGGACGCCACGCTCAACGGTCTTCACCTTAGCGGTGTGACAGGGGCCGAGGCGGGTTTGGTCCTGGAAGGCTGTCGACGAGTCAACGTGACAGGTTGCACGATCGTTGATTGTGCCGGGGGCGGCATTCTGCTGAAGAACGTGACCGACAGCCGTGTTTCGGATTGCCTGATTCGCAATGACCTCCCGGACAAGAACTCGTGGCTGCCAGTGAAGGTACTCGGCGGTCGGGACAACATGGTGGCCGACGATCTCCTTTCCGGCCACCCCGAAGCGGATCCTCCCACCGTGCATGCAAGCGGCAACGTCACAAAGTAGGGTGGGCCAAGTCTTCGCGGGCCCACCGGAAACCGTTCGCCAAGAAATCACGCGTGCATCGTTCGGGCGACAAAGCCAATCAGAATCGAGAGCCCATTGCGGTGGGCCGCGAAGACCTGGCCCACCCTGTTCCTCTGCGAGCAACGTACCGGCACGTGGCATCTGTTTCTCTTCAGCTCTTGCGGCCGACTTTACTCCGCAGGAGCCTCGGGTTTGCGCATTACGGCAAGGCGTGACGCTTGCGCGATTTGCGGTGTCGTGACCTCCGCCGGTAGCGACGAACGATTCAGTATATCGAAACGCTTATCGAGCTCCGCCTCCACGTCTTTGCCGTCGTTCACGTATCCCAAGTTCGTAGGAACACATCGTGTAAGCTGATTCAAAGCGTACAGAAGACCACCGTCCGAGAGCGCACTGCCTATCAGTTGAACCACCTCGGCCGGGTCCAGTACGTGCTGGAGAACCCAGAGGCAGAGTGCACGCTGGACTCGAAAGCCTTTGGCGACCATCTTTGCAAGGACATCCGGCGACCAAACTGTAAACCGTTCCGACAGCACATATTCAGGCGCAAGAAGTCGCATGCTCTTGCTGGCGTCGACCCCAACAACGCGACAACCGTACTCGTCGATCAGCGCTTTTGAAAGCCGGCCCACGCCGCACCCGTAGTCGAGCACGCAGGTCTCCTGGTCGAGTTCCAGGTGCCGTCCGATGTCTTCAAGGAGAAAGGCCGTTTCCTTCTCCCAACGTTCTTCTGTCGACGTGCCCGCCTCGGCCGTGACGGTGACGCTCATTGCCTGTTGGACCGTGTTCACTTCGTAGACTTCGGGGCGGAAGATCGCTTGCTTCTGCGGGGCGTTCAAGGTCGGTGTCTCCGTGACAATCAGCCAGATCCGGCTCACATGATTCCAACTGGACACACGCTATCCCGCTGCGCATGAATTGTCAACAATCCGCGATCGCTATTGATTCGCTGATCCTTGCTCATCCAAGACAAGGTACAGCACTGCGTTGTTGAACGGTGCGTCAAACTGCCGGACGGATGCCGTGGCATCGAGCGAACCGCGCGACTTGGTCGAGTGACTTGCCACCTCGTACCATTCAAAGCGGTAGGTGCCTCCAGGTTTCAAGCCCTTCACGGTGAATGCCCCTGATTCTGGCTGGAATATCAGGTACTCGCGTCCCGGATTGGTCAGACAGTACTTTGTGCTCGCCATATCGTCCCGCGGGTGCATGCCGGCTAGGTCCATCCTGTTCGCATATTCCACCGTCGCCCCGATGTTGTAACGCGTCGCGTCCCATGCGGTCCGGTTCGTCGTCGGCTTCCAGTAGTCGTGATCGTAGATGCATTGGTGGTAACCGCGCGTCAGCAGCTTCCAAGGCATCGTCGGATTGTTGTTCCAGTCGTTGTCGCCGTCCTTGTCGACTGCAACGTGATCCATGTCCATGAAGACCGGCTTGCCGCCCGGTTCGATCGGCGGGTCGCCTCGATAGCTCTTGCTCCATCCGCGCGTGACACTGTACAGATCCGCCGGACTGCCGACAAGTTCTTCCTTCGGCAACCGCGACCATCCACCGTTCCGATTGCGACCGCCCGGCGACATGTAAACCAGGTGCTGTTTCGGTTTGGTGGCTTCGTATTCCTTGACGAACTGAATCATCTCGTATTGCCACGGTTTGGCTTCCAGTTCGTTGGCGATTTCGAAGAAGACGTTGTCGAATTCGTTGGCCGCGTCAATCACCTTCTTCGTCCACGCGCGCTGGATGTCACGCACTTGCGGGTCGGACGTGAAGAAGAACTCCAGACCGTGGCCATCGCCATTCTCGTCCAGGTCGATGTTGTTCACGTTGTTGGGGCCGTGAAAGACATTTCCGGCCCAGAGGCTTTTGGGGTAGATACCGTCGCGGTCCATGAAACCGTAGACCTCGAACAGCATGATCGAGACATAGATGCCTCGATCCTGAGCTGCACCGAGCTGCGATCGCAGTCTCTCGAAGAACGCCGGATCGAATTGACGTAAATCGAACTTCGGTTTGCCATCCAGGGCCTTACCCGGACCGGTGCGATTGAATGGCATCAGCGGCGTCGGCCGGCCCGCCGTAGGATCGCCGACACTCCAGACGATCCAGTTCCGCAGGTAATTGAGTTTCCTTTCGTTCATGAAATCAAGATAGCGATTCCAGTCGACTTTAACCGGACAGTTCCACGCATTGTGCTGCACGTCGTTAAACCATTGATGTCCGGCGAGGTAGATCGCCCGTCCGCTGTCATCGATAAAGTAGCGAGGATTGTCCGGGTGGACACGCAACGGGCCGTTAGCGAGACCTCGCACCGGTGGAGACGGACGCGGCGGTTTCGCATGGCAATTCGCGAAGTCCGGCAGTGTGGTGGCCACGCTCGCCGCAGCGCTCAACAAGAATGACAGTACCAGAAAGTCGCGTCGGCTCATCGTCGCATCCTCAGTTTCGTCTCGAGAGGTGATGCCGTGAGGCTAGGCCAACCACAGGCCAACGTCGCTCTGCTGGCCGGAAGTTCGCCTTGCGGAGTACTCTTCGTGTAGCCGGTGTGGACTTCGTCATTCTCGTCGATCGGCTGGCTCATTCACAAGCCACACGAGTTTCCAGATGCCGCCTGGCCCGCCGCTGTCGACGACGCGAACGGCGAGGCGGTTCGAGCCATCGACGAGGAAGTCCGTGGCATCGAATTCGAACGGCGTCTTCCCGTCAACGGGCTGGGACGGCGGGCGCTTGCCGATGAGTTCCCCGTTTAACCAGACGCTGCACGCTTCGTCCATCGCGCCAAAGACCAGCTTGATCCGCTGGTTCACGGGCGGTTTCGGAGGCGTGAAGGACGTCCGGTACCAGCCGACGCCGTCGTAATCCGAGCCGTGTTGATCCTTCCACTCCTCCCCAATCGTGTTTCGTTCCCACTCGCGATAGATCACGGCCCGCGGCCAGTCCTGACGGCGCGGATCGTAATCCCGCGTAAACCATCCCTGTTTCTCGCCCACGTCGTCGGGGTCGAACTGAACGTACCAAGCGGCTGGCAGCACAGCGATGGGCGTGCGATCCCCGAGCACCGAGGCTAGCCGAATCGCCGTGAAGTCGCCAAGTCTGATTTCCTTTGCCGAGGTGTACTCGGTCCAGTCCACAAAGGAATCCTCGATCGTCTTCCGATAAGCTTGGAGGGTTTGCCCGGCAGCGACGGCTTTCAACGCGTTTTCGCGGACGCCGCGCGAGCTACCGACATCGCTGCCGTAAGGCACTGCTTCGCGCGTCAAACGCACGTGGCGAATACCCTCCTGGAGAAAGCGAATGCGGTCGGAGAAGACAGGCTCGACGTTCTTCGCCTTCCTCAGCGCGTCTTGCAGGAGACGCTCGGCCGGAGTCAGGGCTTCGTCGTCGAACACCTGAGGCATCAGACGCATGGCCGCGCGCGAGCCTCCGCGCATTTGCTCCTGGTTCTTCCGAATCTCTTCCGTATAGTACGATGTGTGCTTCTCCCAATAGTCAAGGAAGTTGCGAATCTCAGGCGTCGCCGGACCGAAAGCATCGCAGTATTCCTGGATGATCTCTTCGACGGATAAATCCGGTCGCGCTTGGATGCGGGCGACCAGGTAGTAGTACGCCCCCTGCGTGGCATAATGTCCCAGCAGGCTGTCGAAGTCGGTGCCCAGCATGTTGTTCGCGGTGGCGAACTTCAGGAAGCGGCCAGCCTCGTGAAGGGGCAGGTAGAACGCGTTGTGACCGGCATGGAACCAATTGGGACGAAAGTACAACTTGGCTCCGGCCTCCGACCACTTCCGCCACTCCTCTTGCGCGACCTCGTCCGTGCCTCCGACGTAGCCCAAGATTACATTCGAGGGCAGCTTCACACCCTCGGGCGGTTGGCGATAGTTCGAATAGGCATAGCCGCATACGAAGACGTCCGGATTGATGGCCGCCACCTTCTGGCCGAGGATCTGCCAAAACTTGACGTAGCGATAGGTGAGCACGCTTTGGTCGACGTTCTGCGGAGTCGTCTCGACGGGCCGATCCCACGCTCGGCACTTCTCGCACGTGCAGTAGGCTCGGCTATCGTTGGGGCAGGCGGCAAGGTGACCGCCCGCGCCGCTTGCCTTCCAGTCCTCGATGATCCGATCCGTTACCGCCGGGTTGCTGACGCACAGTTTGACGCGTTCGGCGGTGGGATAGGGCTGCCGGTGATCGTGCAGCGTCGCAAAGTACTCGGGATGCGTCTTCGCGTATTTGTCCCACCAATGGCCAAACGCGTGTCCAAAGGCGAACTGTACCCGCCGTCCCATGCGCTGCCGCCGAAGCCACAGTCGTTCTTGACGGTCCAGCCGATCGGCAATCTCGTCGTCGGTCGTGACCAAGCCGTCGACATCGGCGAACAGCTTCTTTCGGTCGCGACGAGATCGGTGAGTGCGGAAATGTCGCTGGACCAATTCAGGACCGTCCTGGACCGACAACGCGGGGACCACAACCGTGCGTCTTTTCGGCACGGACGTTCCCAATTGCCCGGGCCAGAGCCACCGTACGCCGAGCACATTGTCCAGCAGGTGGTACACGCCGAAAAGCGTGCCGGTCTGGACCACGGAGATTTCCAGCGGATCGTCGACCCGTTCCGATCGTGAGCCATCGGATCCCGCAATGGCGATCCAGCCCGGACCGGTGACCAGTCGATAGTGTTCGAGTGTCAGGTTTTCGGCATTCACGCCGACAGCGAACGCGGCCGAGCCGAGGTAGATGGAAACGAGTCCCCGCTCGGACCCAGCGACGATCGGCACTTCCGCACCGCTCATCTTCCGGATATGCCACTGCAATTCCTCGGCGGCTAGGGTCACGGTCGGCGAGGGTTTCGTTCCGACGATGATAGCTGCGCGAGGTTCGCCGTCGCTCACGATCGTGATATCCGCGTACGACGTTGAGATCCCCGCGAAACAGATGGTTGTCGCGATGAATGCTCTCATTGTGAATCACTCCGAAGTACGTGGGGAACGTTTCCAATGTTCCTAGGGGGGAGGAAGTGCCCCAAAAAACTGCTCTAAACCCCTTGCAGTTAACCAACTTACGTCAATCGGTATCTGGTATCGCTCATATCCCATTTTCAAAACGGTATCGTTTTGGTGGGCTAGCTCCCCAGTGCCGATCTAAAGCCACCGTTACAAAAGTTGGACTGAGAACCCCAATCTAGCAAAAGAGGCCCTGGGGTAAAGCCTCTCAGCTTCTCCCAGCCTCTCTCAACTTCAATCCAAACCACCCCAAACCAACGCTCAACAACACCATCACCGCCATCAGCGTCCGCAGGCTGAAACGAAGTTTTCGGCGGTTGGTGGTGGGTCTAGTTTTGGTCAATGTTGGTATATCTTGCAGTTCGGAAGGGCCTTTTGAAGGTCTCTGATGCCTTGGGAAGTGACTTGTGTACCATCGAGGTTCAGACGTTTGAGTTTTGTCACTCCTTTGAGATGTTCGAGTCCTTTATCCGTGACCTGCGTGCCGTCAAGGCTCAGCCATTCGAGGTCTGTCAGCCCATTAAGATATTCCATCCCGGCATCGGTCACTTGCGTTTCCGAAAGGTCAAGAAAATCGAGTTTCGACTTCCCCTTGAGATGCTCCAACCCAGCATCAGTGATCTGTGTATCGCCAAGCCATATGTGTGTGAGCTTTGTCAGTCCCTTGAGATGTTCTAATCCTTCATCCGTGGCTTGCGTGTGAGAAAGCCCCAGCGATTCCAGTTCTGTTAGCTCCCTAAGACACTCTAGCCCATCATCCGTGACCTGTGTACGGCGGAGGGAGAGACGTTTGAGCTTCGTCAGTCCTTTGAGGTGTTCCAGTCCATCATCCGTCACTTGCGTGTTGGCAAGCGAAAGCTCTGTGAGTCTTGTCAGTCGCTCGAGATTCTCCAGCCCAGCATCCGTGACCAGCTTGCCAAAGTGCAGCCTATTGAGAGTTGTCAGCCCTCTGGCGTGTTGCAAGACCACATCTCCGTTAGAACCGTACTCGCAAATGATGCAAGCGACATCGGAAAGAAAATCGTCACCAACCAACTTCCCGAGCCATGCCGGGTAGGGTGGCTCTGGGCGTGTGATTTCTCCAGACGCATCCATTTTCCCTTGGACTCTTCCAAACTCATCTATTTGGTAATCATAAAAGACATATCTCCCCGCCTTCTCAATCGCCTCCACCGCTTGTCGCTGTCGTTCAGCTTGTTGCACCTTCTCGGCAAACGGGGCAATCACCAGCAGGGTCAGCATCGGGTATTCAAGCATGGTCTGCCTCCTGTCTCGATGTCCATGGACTCGGGGACGCTTAGTCTTCCTCCCCCAACTTCCATCCAAACCACCCCAACCCCACCCCCAACAACACCATCACCGCCATTAGCGTCCGCAGGCTGAAACGAAATCTTCGGCGTTTGGTGGGGTTAGGGTTGGTCAAGGTTGGTCTTGGGGGTTGGTCTTGGGGGTTGGTGGTGGTGTCCAGTGTATTTCACACTCGGGAAGGGCTTTGCGAAGATCCTTGATGCCCTCGTGTGTGACTTGAGTGCCGCCAAGGTAAAGCCGTTGGAGGTTGGTCAGTCCTTTGAGATGTTGGAGACCCTCATCCGTGACTTGGGCGTTAGAGAGATGCAGCCAAGTGAGCTTTTCGAGTGTCCGGAGGCTCTCTAATCCCGCATCCGTGATTTGCGTATTCCAAAGCCCTAGACCTTCGAGTTCCTTCAGTCCTTTGACATTCTCCAGCCCAACGTCCGTGACTTGTGTACAGGAAAGTTCCAGTACCTTGAGTTTCGTGAGTCGCTTCAGAACGACCAGCCCAGCATCCGTGGCTTGCGTATCGGCAACGTCCAGACGTGTGAGGTTTGTGAGGCTCTTGAGATGCTCAAGTCCACGATCCGAGACTTGCGTGGCAGATAGTACAAGCGATGTAAGGTTCGTCATGCCTCTGGCATGTTCCAAGATCGCATCGCCGTTACCTTCATACATCATGCAAACCTTAACGACATTCGCAAAGAAATCTACACCGACTACGGGCGGTTCGTACTTCCCGACGGACCACACAGACCCACCGAATTCATATTGAGCAAGTCCCCTCGCCTTTCGCACCGCCTCCACAGCCTGCCGTTGTCGTTCAGCTTGTTGCACCTTTCCGGCAAACGGGGCAATCACCAGCAACGTCAGCATCGGAAATTCAAGCATGGTCGGCCTCCCGTCTTGATGTCCATGGACTCGGGCATAGCACCGCTCCCTTCGCCAGCATCATACCATTTTTCGCCCCTTCGACGGAAGAAAATATCCCGACAAATCACCCGAGTATTGGCCCCGCCTCGCCAAGCTGGTACGGTGGAGATTGGCTTGAAGGGGATCGAACATGAACACCCGCCGCTTACGACTGTTCCGGCCAAGATGGACGCTGGGGACGATGTTTCTCATCGTCGGATGGTCTTCGGTTGTGTTCTGGTTGAATGTCAGGCCACGGCGTGTCAATACCTTCTGGTCAGGCCCGGACGGCTACGTGATTAAGTATGGATTTCCGTTGATCTGCTCCGAACAACGCATCTACGATCTGCGCCGAGTGGCACCTCATCGGTCGAGAGGCCGCTTCGGCTACGTACTAATCTACTGGCCCTTAGCAGCCAACATTGCCATCGGCCTCCTTGCCGTTGCCGTTCTAACATTTGCATCAAAGTACCTTCTACGAGCCATCGTAGCCGGTTTAAGACGGTTTGTAGGCAAGCCACCACCCGCCAAAGAGGAAGGCGATTAGAGGGCATGAGAGGGCCTCTAGACCGAAAACAAGCGAAGGCTGATAGCATGTTTTTGCTAAATCTTCGCGCGCGTGTCGGCGCGCACGTTGAGCGGCCCGGCCTCTGACCGCGATATCGGTTCAAATTGTGGGTGTTTCATGGAGCGTCGTTTCTTGGGTTAGGCGTTGTGGCGGTACCGAAGCATCCAGACTTCGGCTTCAGTGAATTTCGCCTCAACAACGTAGCGGCTTGCGCAACTGCTGTACCAGACGGAAGAACACGGTTTGCCAAGGGTTCCATGCCAGCAACCGATAGATGATCTTTCTCGACGTGCGAATGATTTGGGCGGGA
>JADHUC010000008.1 GCA_016784735.1 Pirellulaceae bacterium
CTACTCTTAAGACAATACCAATTTCACCTGATCGTCCCAGACACACCCTAAAGTGCAGGTGACTATGAAACGCGTCGATATACCACAAAGCCGTTGCCTGGCCGGGGTGACACGGGACGACATCACGCCTCCGGTCGGGATCTATCACCGCATGTGGGGCGCGGCAATGCACGACCGGTCGACCGGCGTTCATCGGCCCTTGACTGCGACCGCCTTGTATCTGAGCAGCCGGCACGGCGAACGCTTGGGGAAAGATGGCAAGGTGATCGTGGCATTGGACCATTGCCTTTTTCGGTCCGAGGAGATGAATGAATTGGTCGATCGTGTCAGCTCCGCGGCAAGCATTCCGCGCGACGCGATCATCGTCTTCTTCTCGCACACGCACGCCGCGGGTTTGATGGACCGCCGGCGTTCAGAACTCCCCGGCGGTGACTTGATCGGCCCTTACCTGGACTCGCTGGCAACGAAACTCGCAGCGCTAGTCCGCGAAGCCCGCGATAGCCAGCAGCCTGCAAGTATCGTCTATGGAGTCGGACGATGTGACTTGGCGAGGAGTCGCGACTATTTCGACGCCGAACGTGGCGAATACGTCTGCGGATACAACCCGGAGGGCGAGGCCGACGACGCGGTCGTAGTCGGCCGCATCACCGACGACGGCGGGAAGCCTCTGGCGACGATCGTCAACTACGCCTGTCATCCCACAACGCTGGCGTGGGAAAACACGTTGATCAGCCCGGACTATATCGGGGCGACGCGAGAGGTTGTGGAGCAAGCGACGGGCGCGCCCTGCCTTTTCGTTCAGGGTGCATCTGGAGACGTCGGCCCTAGAGACGGATTCGTGGGCGATGTTGCCGTCGCCGATCGTAACGGCCGCCAACTTGGCTACGCCGTGATGTCGGCAGTCGAGTCGATGCCCACACCAGGGACGAGCTACGAATACACCGGCCCGGTAATCTCCGGAGCGACACTGGGAATATGGAAGTACATTCCCGTTTCAGCAGACCGTCGCAAGGACATTGACATCTGGGAGTCCCGCCGCGTAGTCATTCCGTTGAAATACCGAGACGACCTGCCAAAGCGAGATGACCTGGAGCGCGAGCGCAAACAATGGTCGACGCGAGAGGCGGAGGCGAGAGCCGCCGGTGACGATGTCCGCGTCCGCGACGCTCGGGCCATGGTGGAACGCATGGCGCGGAGTTTGAGCCGAATTCGGCATTTGCCGCCCGGCGACGAGTGTCCGTATGCCTTCGACATCATAAGAATCGGCGACGCAGTGTGGCTGGGCTTGAACGGCGAGCACTACAATCGACTGCAGCGCGAGATCCGCAGGCGATTTGCACAAACACCGATCTTCGTCGGCACGTTGGCCAACGGATCCGGTGTATCCTACTTGCTCGATTCGGGTTCCTACGGGAAAGGACTGTATCAGGAAAAGGTCTCCGTGCTCGCGAAAGGTAGCCTCGACAGACTGGTTGAAGCCATTGCGGATGAAATCCAAAGAATGGGCATCGCCATACGAGGCTCTATGTCTTGTGGCGGAAGTTGACCCGTTTAACCCCAATACCGTTCAACGAAGCCGTGATAGCACTGCGAAGCGGTCAACATGTTGTGCAAGCGGAGGGATGCAGCCACTATATGTGGGCTCATCTCTACCGCTAGCTGTGCTTCATTGAACGGTATTGCGTTTAACCCGAAGCCGGAGGCGATGGCGGGAAGCACAATGGACGGTCCACATGCATCGCCCGCCATCGCCTCCGGCTTCGGGTTAAACGAAGCAACGCGGCTGTCCTCGCGGGAGGAGGCATCGAGAGCAAGACTATGAAAATCACCAAGATCGAAACGCTGGTTTGCCATGCCCGCATGAGGAATTGGGTGTTTGTGAAAGTCCTGACCGACGAACCGGGGCTTTTCGGATGGGGCGAAGCAACGCTGGAATGGCACACGCGCGCGGTGGTGGGCGCGGTCGAGGATCTGGCTGAGTTGATCGTCGGCGAGGATCCGCGGCGGATCGAGCACTTGTGGCAGATGATGTATCGCCAGCACTTCTGGCACGGCCATGGCATTGTTCGTTCGACTGCAATCTCGGGCATCGACATCGCCCTGTGGGACATTGCCGGCAAGATCGCGGACATGCCATGTTCGCAACTCTGGGGCGGTCCGGTTAGAGACTGGATACGCACCTATTGCCACTTGGGTGGCGGCCGCATGGAGGACATGTACGAGACCAGCGTTGACGACGCTAAGCAGTTCGGGGAATTGGCGCGGGAAGCGGTCGAAGAAGGCTATACTGCCATGAAAAGCATGGCCGTCCCGCCGACCATGCCGATCGAAGGACTTCGCCCGATCCGCCTGGCCGAGGCGGCCGTGGTAGCCATGCGCGATGCCGTGGGAGACGACATCGACTTGATGGTCGACTGCCACGCTCGCCCTTCGCCCGCCATGGGCTTGAAGTTTGGCAAGGCCCTCGACCCGTATGGCCTGTATTTCTTCGAGGAACCGTGCTGGCCCGAGAGCATCGAGGGCCTGGCGATGATCAACCAGGCCATCGCTACGCCGGTGGCAACGGGCGAACGCATCACCGATTTGACTTACTTCCAGAGGCTGTTTGCCGAACGCGGGTGCGAGGTCTGCCAGTTCGATATCACGCACTGCGGCGGTCTGACCGCGTCGCGTCGGATCGCAGCACTGGCCGACGCTCATCGCATTTCGCTCGCGCCGCACAATCCCCAAGGGCCCGTCAGCACAGCAGCGTCGCTGGAATTCGGTTTCTCGCAACCCGGCTATATCATCTGCGAAACTGTCCACGGAGATGTCCCCTGGCGAGCCGACGTGGTCGACGAAGGTTTTGTTGTCCAGCCGGAAGGCCGCATCGTGCGCCCGAACACTCGCCCTGGCTTGGGCATCTCGATCAACGAAGACGAGGTCCGAAAACACCCATTCGAGCAAGAACTGCCCCAGCGAGTTTTTTATCGCGATGGCAGTGTCGGAGACTGGTAGGATGCCCGAGACGATTTCCGGCGTTCTGCCGGTGGTCCACACTCCGTTTCTGGAAGATGAGTCGATCGACTACGAGAGCCTCGCGCGGCAGATCGAGTGGGCTTTCGCGCAAGGTGCACACGGATACTGCACAGGCATGGTGTCCGAGCTGCTGCGACTATCGACCAAGGAACGCGTCCTGTTGAATGAGACGTTGGCAGAGGCGAATGCCGGCCGCGGGGTCTTCATCGCTGGAGTGGGCGCCGAAAGCACTCGGCAAGCTATCGAGTACGCCCAAGCAGCGGAAGACTCCGGGTGCGACGCGATCATGGCCATCCCGCCCATTTCCACGGCGTTACCGCCCCGCGAGTTGCTGGGTTACTTCAGCACGCTGGCCGAACATGTCGACCTGCCGCTCGTAGTCCAGGATGCCTCATCTTACGTCGGCCAACCGATCCCGCAGGACGTGTGTGTCAGACTGCTGGACGACTTCGGGCCAGACAGGGTCTTGTTCAAACCCGAAGCCGCTCCCGTTGGGCCGAACCTCTCCGCACTGCGCGATTCGACCGGTGGACAAGCCCAAATCTTCGACGGTTCCGGCGGGGTTTCCCTGGTAGACTGCTACCGGCGCGGAATCGTGGGTACGATGCCTGGGATGGAGTTCTTGTCGGGGATCGTCGCACTATGGAAGGCGTTGGAGCGTGATGACGAACAAGCCACCTACGACTTGTATTTGCCAATCTGCGCCCTGGTCAGTCTGCAGCTTCAGGCCGGACTGGATGGGTTCCTTGCCATTGAAAAGTACGTTCTCGCAAAGCGAGGCCTGTTTGCCACCGACGTGCGCCGCAAACCGCACGCGTGGGAAATGGACGAAGAGACACGATTGGAGCTGGAACGCCTGCTTGGCCAACTCGACGAAGCGATCCAGCGAGTGACGGGGGAGAGATCGAAAGGGGAGCAATAGACCTGCGACTCACTCTCCGAAAAGTTGGCCGCCTTGACTGTCCAGAGCCTGTTGGCCTTCGAGCGTATCGATCTCTTCGTCACTAATCACCGCTGCGTCGGTCGCGTGTGCAATCTGGATGGCCTCGCGGATAGAACGTTTCATCCACTGTGCCTCTTCTCCCTCGGGCACGCGTCCGGCGGAAATGTACGCGGCGTAGATTTGTGCGGCGGCCTGGACCACAACGCTTTCGCTGTGCTGCAGCTTCATATGAGTGACTTTTGCTTTTGCCATCGAGGCCCTCCTGGTATGCTGATGTTCGCGTCGCGGGATGCCCTGGACTGCTGCGTCGCAAACGGCAGTCTACCAGTAACCGTCGAACGTGACTACTCGAACGTGACGGGGAGATGCGCGAACCGTCGACATTATTCTGGCAAGACACCAACAGGGGAGAAATGAAAATGATGGCACGTAGCATGCTCGGCCTGACATTGTTCGTCGTTGGCCTGTTCGGCTCGTCCCGCGGCGAGGAGTATTACGTCGCAGTCGATGGTCACCCAGATGCGGCTGGGACGAGGGACGATGCATGGGATGTCGCCTCCACGCTCGCCGGCCAAAGGCCAGTGAAGCCAAGCGATACGGTGTGGTTGCGTGGCGGAACGTATCGCTGTGAACACGCTTACGAGACGAAAGGCCAAGGCTACAGAGTTACTGTAAGTGGCTCGGCCGAGAAGCCAATCACGATACGCGCCGCGGTCGGCGAGCGGGTCACCATCGACGGTGGGATGGTGGTACAGGGCGATCATCTTTGGCTGTGGGATCTGGAGATCGCCCAGCCGGATAACCTGGAGCGAGTGACTCAGCAAGGGGGCTCGCATCCGGACTTGGGGAATCCCTACGGCGGGATCGCAGTCCACGGCGACGAGTGCCGCCTGATCAACTTGGTGATTCGAGACAATCTAGGCAATGGCGTCGGTTGGTGGTCGAGCGCAAAGGGTGGCGAAATCTACGGCTCGATCATCGTGCGGAACGGCTGGAAGGGGCCGGATCGCAACCATGGCCATTGCATCTACACGCAGAATCAGGAAGGCACGAAGACGATTTCCAACTGCATCATGACCACGCGTTGGCCCGGCGGACATTACACCATGCACGCCTACGGCTCGTCGCGGGCCTACGTCGACAACTTTGTGATCGAAGACAATATCGCTTGGCGTCACGGCCCTTTCCTGGTCGGCGGCGGCCGACCCAGCAAGAACATCATCGTCCGCCGCAATTGCTTGTACAAAGTGCCCCTGCAGAATGGCTACAACGCTCCGCACAACGAAGATTGCGAGATTGTTGAAAACGTGATCTTCCGATCCGGAATGTCGGTGAATCGTTACAAGAGGGGCGTAGTAAGCGACAATCTCATCGTCGACGGACAGCTGAGCATCAATGGCGAGGGCTCGGTCGACGCGCGGGACAACGTCGCCATGAGCGACCAGACACCCGAGGCGGTTCGTTCGATCCTGCTTGCTAACAAGTATGATGAGAAGCGCGCGAACCTGGCCATTCTCAACTGGAAGAAGGAGCCGCAAGTTCGTGTGCCGGCCGGAGATTTCCTGAAAGACGGTGACCGCTTTCGCATCATGGACCCGCTCGATTTCTACGGCAAGCCGGTATTCGAGGCCCAATGCGATGGCGACGGTTTCGATGTTCCGATGAACGATGAATTCGCTGTTTTCGTCGTCTTGAAAGATTGATCGGCTGGGTCCTATTCGACCGGCTGTTTTGCCTGATTGGACGATTCGCCGGGCGTCGGCTTTTCGGGTGCGCCGCTGGTTTTGAATACCGCGGGCAGAAAAAAGCTCCGGTAATGCCCTGCCATGGCCGAATACAATCTGCCAGTGATCGCTGCCGTCAGGCTGACCAGGGCGAGTCCAACGAGACGGTAATCCGAGTCGAAGACGTCCATTAACGGGGCCGCCAGAAGGAGCCCGGCCGAGAAGCCGACCAGCCAGGCCGGCAGCCTTGCCGACAACGCAAGCAAGGCGCCAAACGCCCCGACGAGCAGCCCCGCTGCGTGCGCCCAGAAGCCGCCTGCCATCGCTTCAGTCACGGCGCTGCCCACGACGGCGCCGGGGGCGGCGTAGAACGCCGCGATGGTTCCCAGAATCAACCCACAGCCCAGGACAAGCCCGACGCGGCCTACCCATCGACCGCCGGGTACCAGAATAAACCGTACGCCGCCGCCCATCACGCTCAGCGCAATGAAGAGAGTTAGGCCGGCCGCCAAGTCCCAGGCCAATCCGGCAATCGGTCCCACCACCGCTCCGCCCGCCGCACCGGCCAGCAGCGAACAGGTGAGTATTTGCCGCCCGACCAAACCGGTCGCCGGATCTGATCTTGGGTCGGTGCGCGAGCGTGTCTTGATCGCCGAAGCGCCGTCGTCGGACGAGTCCAATTCGAAAAACAGGTCGTCCGGGTCGTCCGTGATGTATTCCAGGGCCTCGTCCAGCGGCAGGACCCGTCCGAACTCACCAACTTGGTTCCAGCGTTCGCCGTCCCACCAATGCACCTCGACCTCGTCGTCCTGTCCAGTCGGACGCAGTCTTGCCAGCGGTTCCTCGTCGTCGGCCCAATAGATGGCATAGGCCCGTCCTCTTTTTCGGCAAACGACATCCAAATCGAGATCATCGAAATGGTCTTCGATGTGTCTCCTGAAATAGCTGTTCGAGACTCTTGTCATCTCGCTCCTCCTTGAATCGCTGCCCAATTATCCCTCTGGTTCTCCGAAGCTGCGACGGCCCCATTCCAGACCGTGATAGTCTATGCGAGAAGCCGGATGAGAGGAACACCGAAACAACGGTGCCGTTCGCCATTTTCTCCTTCACTTGAAGGCACGGGGCCAACCGCCGTGGTGTGTGATGGCCTCGTCGATTTCGCGCATGCAGCGTAACGTCTCGGCCAACGAAGCGACAATCTGGCGATAAACTGCCGCATCCGCACTCGTTAGCATCCGGCCACGCCGGTCTTTCAGCCATTTTCTGCAGACTTGATGACCTCCTGCGTGGAAATCCCAGACCTCCTCTGGCACACCGTCGAACCAACAACGGTCGCTGACAAACACGCGGCCTTCTCGATACTTGGGGAAGCCGCGATTCAGCGACCAACGGCCAGCCGAGTCCGCCCCCGTAAAACCGTACCCGTCCGGGCGTGAAACGTCCGATGTGCGCAGCAAATGGCAATCGGCCAGTCTTGCCCCAAACTCGCGGAGCGTGCAGAACAGTTGCAGATCATGTGGCAAGAAAACGCGAGGAAAATCAGTGCGCAGCACCTCCGCGTACCGTTCGCGATAAGTCGGCGAGAAGAACAGGGCGTAGCAGTAGTACGCCAGATCGTCAGGACCGAAAGACTCGCGTAGATTGCCTGTGCCGTCGTCGGTCCAAGTTAATCCCAAAGCCCGACTTGTTTCGGCGACGAACGGTTCGCTGAAATTGGCACGGCGATGTGTCACGCCGTCTTTCTTCTCCTTGTACAGATGGACCGGAAACACCGATTCGCTGCCTCGATTGTCCGAACGGATGACTCCGTCGAGCGTGAGGCCATCGGTAATCCAGAAGTAGTTGCACGGCTGTGTGGGTAGCATCTGCCGTCGGGCGACGATGGCCATGTTGTCGCCCGCAAGGATATGCTGAGTAACCTCGCTACGTGGCCAATCGACCATCCAATCCGCCCAATAGATGACGCGCCGGTCGAACGGTCGGTACCAGCATGGTCGGATGTAGTCGCGCCAGTTCTTGTCCTCGGCCATGCGACGACGGGAAACGGGCAACTTCCATCCGCGCGTGTCGCCGGGCGGGTATTTCGCCGAACGGCTGTTCGTGAAATAACGCCGGCGGATTTCTTCGTCAGGGATCGACAGATCACGAAACTGCTCCATTCGGTCGAGAAGCTCCTCCTCATCGAAGGCAATGACGAAGCTGTCACGAGCGGTCACGGGAGCCGTCACGTTTACCGCCATGGTATCGGACAGACGAAACCCGCGTTCGTACTCTTGCCGAAGCGCGTCATCCCGTGGAACGAACACGTAGTCGGGACCGCGTGGCGTCAGCGGTGTTGCGGTTGTCGCGTTTCTCTCTCGGGATGAATCCGCGCTCGCCGCAGTGGATGACAACGTCGCAAGCTTCTTGTCTGCTTCTCCCCATAATTCCGCGTGCTCGACCTTACATCGTTCGCCTTTCCCGGGCCGGCGCGAGAAAAGCCCTATCGCTGTTCCCTGCTCGATGGCGAATACGTTTTGGTCCAGGCCTCCTTGTGGCGCTCGCTCCTTCTTTTTTCGGTTGCCGTGCAAATCGACGACCGTGATCCGAGAAAAAGTGCGCATGAGTTGCTGACGCATGCCGCGGAACGTTGGATTGTCCAAGTACCCGTGATTCGATACCAGACCGATGATGCCGCAACCTGCGGATTCGATGTTCCAGTGGGCGTAGCGCATGAACTTGACGTAGTCGTCCTGCAGCCAATGCTTTCGTTCGCCAAGCGGCCGCCCGTCAACCTCGTAGTAGTTGGCCCAATCGCCGGCCTCGGGCGACCTGCCTTTCAGCAATTCGGTAATCCACCGACCTTGCTGTTCGGAAATGCCAGAGAATGGCGGATTGCCGACCACAACCGTGAATGGCATCGCGTAGCTGGCGTCGCGTGCGGCGCTGACGGCACGCTTGATTGCGGCCGAATGGCCACCAAACGAACGCAACTGTTGCGCGGGCCCGACCAACGTATTGGCCAAGTGCACCTGAAGCTTCGCGGGTGCGTCGAAGGTGAATCCGGTCTCGGCCAACTTGTCAACCAGTTTCAATTGCGCAACGGCACATGCAGGTAACATCAGTTCCAGGCCGACGATCCGCGGCAGGAGTTGGCTGGGCACGTACTCGTTCCAGCGTCGGTTCACCTCATTTGCGTTACATCCGCTCGCGATCCAACGCTCCGTTAGCTTGCGATGAATCAGGCTGACGACTTCGACCAGGAAGATACCGGTTCCCATGGCAGGATCCAGAACCGTAACGAACGGGCTCTGCGGATCGGCACCGCGGGGAATCGCCAGTTCATCGTGACGCTGCGCGTACTCGCTCCACGTGACGAGGTCGGCAAGACCGTCGACCAAATCGAACTCGTCACGCAGAGACCGGTCGACTTGTTGGACGATGTACTTCGCGATTGGGGCGGGTGTGTAGAAGACACCGTGAGTCGTCCGTCGGCCGGAATCGTATTGCGCGAGAAAACGTTCGTAGAAGTGGATTATTGGGTCATGTCGATGCGACGCGTAATCAACTTGCGAGGCTAACCTGGCGGTCTGGTCCGGAGGATGCTCCGCGCGGGCGGCAGCCGCGCCCATTTCCCGTTCAGCCGTCAGTGAGAGACAGTCGCTCCAGATTGTCTGCCATAGCGGATTCGAATTTGCGAGCAACCAATCGAAGGCTCCACCGTCCCGAAAAGTGTCGTGGGCCAGCCGCAGGACCGCGGTACTGCAAGCGACCGTCTGCGCGTAAAGATCCGCGAAATCGTCGTCTGAAAGGGTCGTAGCAGTGGCCGACTGGACCCAATCACGGATCGCTCGCAGCGATGGTCCCTCGGTATTGGACTGCAGTCGGCGCGCAACCTCGCTGCGTTGGTTGTTCGTCCACTGGACGGTGTCTCGTACGAATTGGCGGAGGTCGCGGTTCATCGACAGGAGGCCATAAGCTTGTTACTGCCCCAGATTGTCGCGCACGAGACCAAAACGGAAAAGAAGGGGGTGAAACTAGAAGTCCGCCAATGGTGATACGAAAACACTCCGGCTTATGGCCAGCGCCGGGGTGTTTTTCACGGCATGACATGGCGTCGTCGGCATCTGGCAGCGAACTACGGTCGTACGGCACGCCAGCCGCCGCTGTCCAACTTTTCTTTCTCTTCGACAGCAACCGGTTTGGTCACCCCGGTTTTTGTCCGTCGCTGGATGACTCTTTTCTGTTTTTCAGGCCAGGCGATTGTCGAGTAGGCCCATGCGGGGCGAGCGGATCGGTTGGCTGTTCTGTCGTTAGGATCGAAGAGACTGGGGGCTGCGGGAACTTGTTTGCGATCTGTACCGGCGTCGGGGTCCGGAACGGGTGTGAGATCCAGGATACCGCCCGCGGGCGGCGTTGGCTCTTTCTTCACTTCGTGAGACGCCCCGTCGCTTGATCGGCCACTTGACTCGCCACTCGATTCCAACGGCGGGAAATTCGTGGTCGTTGTCCCCGGTTGGCCATTTCCCGAAGGTGGAAGGCCGGACGGCGACAGGTTGGTCGGTTGATCGGCAGGCAGGGACGGCTGCGGCGTCGGTGGCAACGCCGGCGTCGCTGGCGCGGTAGGGGGTGTGTAGTAGGGCGTTGTGGCCGGTGGGGCACTCGTCGTGCTCGCGCCGGGCACAATGGTCCCTGGATAGTAGCCCGTAACTGCGGGACTAGCGGGAGGGGGCCAAGGCACCGTCACCGGCGAATAGACAGGTCGATACGTTGTGTACGGGAGTCGACGAAATTGCCACGAGTACGTCGTGCAGGGCTGCATGCTCGTCGTGGGGGCGCCCGTCACGGGATGGTAGGTAATCACCGGCCGGTAGTTCGTCGTAGGCACTCGCATCAGTCGAGTTCGATAGCGGACCTCGGGCCGATAGCCGACTGCGCGGCGGCAGAATAGTCGTTCACACCAGGAGCCAAACGTCGTCGTCGGCGCGGCGGGGGCGTACACCGGCGACGCGTTGGAGGTCGTAGCCGGGCCTGCCCAAGTTGTCGGTGGCACGGCGGTAGTTGGTGGCGGCGTTGCAGCACCGGGCGGCAACGTGACGTTGGGCGGCGTGGTAATGACAGGTACTGGCGTTGGGGATACGGGCGGAGTTGCCGGAAGGGCGACCGGCGCCGCTGGCGGGCTGGCCCCGTAGTAGTTCGGCCAGGATCGCATCCAGTCCATCAGCGTATAGGCGTCGGCATCTTCGAGGCCCACGTTTGCATGCAGTAGGACGACGCACGCGACGATTATCGCTTTCACCGCTGGTCGTGACATGTTGCTTCTCCGCGTTCGGTTCAGGTTATGGCGGTCATGCCGGTACGCTGCCCGTTGCGTGTAGGCGCACGAAGGCGCGCAGCCAGATGATGTAATTTAGGCCACAAGCAACGATTGTGGAGCGGAAAGGAAAGAGATTTCCAGATCTCGGCTCAGATTTCCTTCAGATGCACGGCAAAGGAGAACCTGACAAGCCTCGAAAGGCGAGCCGGTTGGGCAAACGGGCGCGGCCGCGACGAGCGTGTGGCCGTGCGAAGTTGCCGGTGTGCGAGGTAGCAATCAAAGCCCCGTCTAACCCTGATCATCCGCTCCGCCTGATCTTTCCTCATAAACGTCGTACAGCGACATAAGCATCTCGCGCAGGTTTCCTTGATGGGCGGAAAAGGCGCAAGACACGTCCTCCGCGGTAATCCGCGAAACGCGTTGTTGGGGCAACAGGCGCGCGACCAGTGTCCGCGCAAGTTCCAGCGATGTCTCGGTCTCCCACACCGCCGGCAGCCCCACGGAAGCGTGAGCACTGACCAGCAATCCCGCGCCGCGCGATCGGCAATTCCGCTTCAGCATCACGCGGCTGAACCAGCCAAGCTGTTCGTATCCATCGACGACCACCTGAGTATGACGATTCCAGCCGCTCTTGGTGCGTTGTGCAATTCTCAACCGCCGCTCCGAATCGTGCAGCACGCACAACTCGACGCGACGCCCGGCTTCCTCCAACAATGGCGCCAGCGAATGCAACAACGCAGTCTTTCCGCTACCGTGTGGTCCAATGATCTGTCCCCACCAGTCGGCCTCGCGCAGTTTGGTCACCAGACGCGCCGCGTCGGTTCCTTTCGGGAAAAGGTAATCGACGGTAGTCGGGCTTATGAAACGCGTCGAGAACGGGTTGCTCACCAAAGCCGCAGGATCAAGGTCATTGTCGTTCATGCCAAAGTGGGATTGGGATTCGTCGAGCGGGGACGTCGGCCCGGTCTATTCCGGGGTGGCCGTTCGTCCGACTGAGGGGCGCGGCAGCAACTGAAAGGCGCGATCGACGAAAGTCTCTTTGCCGCGTCCCCAAAACAGCCGTACACGCACGCACCAGCGGATTTTGACAATCAAGCCGTTGTAGCTCATCGGAGTTTGCGGGAGCCGTGTGTCGAGGCAGTGTAATTGCCTGATGTCCCCATCGACTACGTCGCTCGGAGTGTACCGCTCGAAGTAGTGGACGCCAAGATCCTCGTCCCCCTTGCCTTCGGTGTACCACATAACGGAGATCTCGACCGCTTGGATATCCGACGGCTGAATCGCGTCGATCTGGTATTCGCACTCCAACTGCTCGCCCGGATGGAAGACACAGTTCGGGCTACGAATTCGTATCGCGATTAGCGGATCGATCGCCGTCTTTATCGCCGTCATGATCGGGGTGGACGATGATGGGAAAACTTCGCTCGTAAGGGGGCCATGCGTCAGCCTGGCCGGAAATGACCAGCTTCCAGTTTATCGCGTTGTGTTCAGATTGAAATGAGTGCATGGCGTCATGGGGAATATCAAACGAACATTCGTGCTCGAAAGGGATTCCCGGATCGATCGAGAATTCGGTCTTGCGGAAGACCTGCCGGTCGAACACTCTCTTCTGCTCGGTGCGGACATCCGTCCCTTGCCGATAGGTGGCCGCCTCCTCACACACGAGATTCAAGGCCAGTGTCCGCATCGACAGGCGACCTGCCTGGGACACATACACATCGTACTTGCCGCCGCGGCGTAAGGGATGAAACGAGATCTCCAGGTTCGTTGGGCCGATCCCCGTATGAATCACGATCTGACGCACCAGGTCGTACACCGAACAGCCGCCGATCACCAGGAAGGGAACGGTGAAAAACGTCAAGAACCACTCAGGATCGCGGGCCAGAAAGCTATTCGTCGCGTAGACGACCAACACAACCGCACTGACATTCCAAACCAGACAGAACAGCGTGGCGAAGACCAGACGCCATGCAGGCGATTGGACCACGGGCAAGCGGTAACGCAGTTTGACCCCAGGACTATTCGTCAGATTGGCTTCGCTGGGGACACAAGGCGGTGGCCGACGGGACCCGCCGGTTCGGCCGGTCAAGTCGATCTTGGCGGCTTTCTTGGCCAGTGCCGACCGCCGCTCGGCAGACGCGCGCACGTTGAGCACCGTCCAGATAAGCCCGCCACCGCCGAGCAAGATGAACGACCCCAACACCAACACCATGACCCAGAAGCCAAAACCCGGCTGGAAACGTGGCGATGCCGCCATGGACTGAGAGGCGATCAGCGCAGCCAGCGACACTGCGCCCAGCACGAAGAGCGTTCCCGAAAACACGACCTCCCCCACCGTGCCCACCAGCTTCGAACCGGTGCGACGGGTGCCGCGTTTCTTTTCCCACAATCTGAACACCCGTGCCACAGAGAGCGCTCCCGCAAAAGGAATTCCAATTCCGGGATGCTATTGTACTCATTCTGCGCACATGGGAATCCCGGCACGCGCAATCGGGCGAGAGAATCCCATCATCTAGGGCTGCAGTCAACCAGCATTTCGGACGGCCTCTGCCTCATCGTCAGAGCCTTCGCGGTCGTCGCTGGGGAACAGCTTGATTGTAGACTTCGGCGGTGCCCGTCGTTCCCGCACGAACCCCCGTTTTCCCGCTAGCATGAACTCGAAGAAGGCCGCAGCCGGGCCGGTGGGGAACTGCTGCTGCAAGGTCTGTAGTATTTCGCCAAAAGTCAACTCGCTGCGATAGATGACGCGGTAGGCCTTCTTCAATTGCAGGATGTCTTCCCTCGCATACCCACTTCGCCGAAGCCCGATGCGGTTTAGCCCGACCACTTCGCTGCTGAGTCCGTCGATCATCACGAACGGCAGTACATCCTGACTGATGTGCGCTTGGCCGCCCACCATGGCAAGCTGACCGACCCGGCAAAACTGGTGAATGCCCGCGGCGCCGGAAATGTACGCCCGACTCTCGATGGTGACATGACCCGCAATCATGGCATTATTGGTGACGATCGTATGCTCGCCCACGTGACAATCGTGACCCACGTGGGCGTTGACCATAAACATATTGCCGTTACCAACAACGGTACAGCTATGTTCCTGCAAACCGCAGTTTATCGTGGCGTTCTCTCGGATGATGTTGCCATCACCGATCTTTAGCCGCCCAACGCGTTCGCCCGCTTGGACATGCTGAGGGCGTCCTCCAAGAACCGCACCTTCGTACACCTTATTATCCTTGCCCAGTTCAGTGCGCGCTTTGATAACCGCGTGACCGGCCAACTGGCTGCCATTTCCGATAACCGTGTCACCTTCGACGATCGAAAACGGTCCGATGGTCACGTTCGAGCCAATCTGGGCTTGCGGATCGACAATTGCAGTCGCGTGAATGTTAGGCACGTTGCTTCCTCTCGTCATCGAGCGTCAACGGCTCGTGGGCGACCTGATCACCGCCGCGTTGGGAAATCGGAGCCAATTCTCGCGCCGCTCCGCGGACTTGGCACGACGGGCCCCCAATCTAGACACGCAGCCGGGCAGTGCTACCACATCATCGGCTAGTGGGATTATGCGGATTGAGCCGATTTTGCGGATTCAGATACCAACTCACCACCTCCCCCCTGCGATGAACGAGGGGAACCTGCTAAACTTGCATGGTAGTCACAAATAAAACTCCGCCGATCCGTTCAAGAGCAAAAAGGGGGCTGCAGTCAATGGCCGATAAGCATGAATTGTACGCCGAGGGCGAAAAACTGAAGGACGAGGGCAAAGACGAAGAGGCCATTGAGAAATTCCTCGAAGTCGTTCAAGCCGACGAGGCATTCGCGTTACCTCATTTCGCTCTGGCTGTCCTCTACGGCAAGATGGGTGATCACGAGAAAGCGGTCAAACACGGCGAACGGGCTTGTGAACTGGACCCAAACGATCCGTTTTCGTTTACGGCCATGAGCGTCACCTATCAGCGAGCGTACGCCGGTACTCAGAACCAGGAGTACATACACAGGGCCGAAGACGCCATGCGACGGGCACACGGTATACAAGGGGGGTAGTGAAACGCTTGGCAACAACTCGTTTCACGATAGGCCGCTAGCATTCAGACGTTGGCAGTGGCGCGAGTGAATGCTATATTCTGTGCTTCTGACAACATGCAGCATGACGATAGGAGACATCTACGTGAGTTGTAGCGAACGCCGGAAAGAACTGAAACGTCGTCGCCAGCGAAAGCGGAAGATCACTCATTTCAAACACCGGTCCGAAAACGCAAGCGTCTCCGAAAAGGCACATTTGGCTGCCAAGATCCGCAATATGACACCCGGCGCGGACGCCATTATCGAGAGCCTAAAGCTAGAAGAACGCTAGCATAGCCCGGCTTCCTGGGTCTTTACGTCCACAAGTGGCGATCCAACATCCGGTAGTTGACCGCTTCGTGAATGTGTGACGCCTGGATCTGTTCGCTATCGTCCAAGTCCGCGATGGTGCGCGCCACGCGCAGTACTTTGTCGTGGGCACGCGCCGATAATCCCAAGTCGTTGACGCTCGCCCGCAGCAATTCCATGCATTCGTCGTCCAGCCGGCAGTAGTTGCGGATCTCGCGAGTGGTCATGTGAGCGTTGTAGCTCGTCTTGACGTCGTGGAAACGGCTCTCTTGCGCCTTCCGAGCCCGTGACACATGCTCGCGCATATCGGCGCTGCTGGTCCCCGTGGGCGCGGCGGCGAGTTCTTTGAAAGGCACTGCCGGAACCTCGATGTGCATATCGATCCGATCCAGTAGCGGACCGCTGATCTTGGCCATGTACCGTTCGATCTGAGGCGTTGTGCAATGGCAATCCCGGCGCGGGTCGTTGCGATAGCCGCAGGGGCAGGGATTCAGCGCCGCGATCAACATAAACTCGGCGGGAAACGTCGTGCTGTTCAACGCTCGGGAAATCGTTACTACGCCGTCCTCCAGAGGTTGGCGCAATACCTCCAACGTGCGACGGTTGAATTCGGGCAATTCGTCAAGGAACAGCACGCCGTTGTGCGACAGGCTGATCTCGCCCGGCGTCGGTGTGCTGCCGCCGCCAACCAGCCCGGCATCGCTGATCGTATGGTGTGGAGAACGAAACGGCCGTGTGGCCGTCAGCGGTTGACCGGGCTTCAGCCTTCCCAACGCGCTGTAGATTCGGGTCGTTTCAATCGACTCGCTGGCCGAAAGCGTCGGCTGGATGGTCGGTACGCGTTTGGCCAGCATTGTCTTACCAGACCCGGGCGGACCAAGCATAAGCAGATTATGCGAGCCGGCCGCGGCAATCGTGATCGCGCGTTTGGCCATTTCCTGGCCGCGCACGTCCGAAAAATCCACGTCGTATCTGGAATAGGCGTCGAACAGTTCGTCCAGCCGCGACGGCGCCGGTTCGATCTCCAGCGTCCCCGCAAAGAAGCCCACGGCCTGTGCCAGAGTGGCGACCGGAATCACTTCGATGTCCTCGACCACGGCAGCTTCAGCCGCACTGTCGCTGGACACCACCAATCCGCTCAAACCTTCCTGCTGCGCCGCCGCAATGGCCATCGAAAGCGCACCCTTGACCAGCCGCGTCTTGCCCTCCAGCGACAATTCGCCCACGACCGCATACTTTTCGAATAGGTCCGATTCCAGTTGCCCGCTGCCAGCCAGCATACCCAACGTGATCGGCAGATCAAACGACGCGGCTTGCTTTGGCAATTCGGCCGGAGCCAGATTGATGACGATTCGGTCCTGGGGGCGCATGAAGCCCGAATTGACAATCGCTCGCTCGACACGATGCGTGCTCTCTTTGACCGCCGCTTCCGGCAGCCCCACCAACACCGTCTTGGGCAAAGCGCCGGGCGAGACGTCTACCTCCACCTCGACGGGCAAAGCTTCGATACCCAGCAACGAAAACGTTTTTAGCTTGGCGAGCATAACACACCTTCCGTCGCCATTGTGAGATACCCCAGCCCGGTGTGCAAGCTACCGGCCCTTTTTGCGAGTCAAACGCCAATTGTTACTTCTGACAGAACCCGGCCGATTCGATCCGCTCCCGTTGTGCCTATTGCCACCGTTCCTGCGGCGGAAAATGCAGAACGACTCAGTCTTCCTGTTTCGTCTCGCAAAGACAGGGGCTCATCTCTTGAGGAGCAAGAACTTGTTTCCCGATTCGTGGAGGTTCTCCCGCAATGCGCCGGTTGTGTCTGGTGCGACGTAGTCGAACGCGCTGGTAGCGGCCTCGGTCGTCCTGAACACGTTGTCCGTGACTTGGATGCTCCTCGGCAGCAAGGGATACTCCGGACGCGGATAAATGCCGACTGCGATGCGGGCGTCGTTGGCAGTAAAACGATTCCTCGCAATCAGAATGTTCTTGGCCCGGCCGTAGCCTTGCACGTCGCCATGATCACCATAGTTTTCAGCGCTGGCGGCCATGAGCGATATGGGCCAGCAATAGTAGTTTTTGGGCTTTCTGAGATTGCGGAATTCGTTCTCGATGATGACGTGATCCGAGCCCTGTATCCGGACTCCGCCGGTGTTGGACCGGCCCTTGCCGTCGAAAATGTTGCCTTCCACCAGTACTCGATTTGCGGAACGGAGGCACAGGACACCCTGGCAGGCGTTGAAGGTGTTACGGCGAACGACGATGTCCGATGCTTTGAGGGAGATGATCTCGTTTTCGCCGTCACAGTTCTCGAAGACATTGCCTTCGATCAATGAGCCGGCGGACCGTGCCTTTTCCCCGCTCCAGCCGATCTGGATGATCTCGTAGCCGTTCTGTTCATCCAGATAGGGGCGGTTGACAAAGCGGTTGTTAAGAACGTGCAGCCGCTGTAATTCACCGGGCGGCAATTCCTGCGCCGCCAGCATTTGGCCAAAGTTCTTCAAATCGGAGAAAAGAGAATTGGCGACGGTGTTGTCATGTCCTCTAACGACCATGTACCACATGCGAACTCGCGGCCGGTCAGCCAAGTCGGGCGAGTTGCAGTTTGCGATTGTCACCCGGTTGACAATGCAGTGAGCGGCCGGCCTGTCTCTGCCGTTGCCAAGTCTGAAAATGACCGAACCCTTTCGGGTAACCGCCAGGTCTTTGAATTCGAGCCCCGTGATGACAAGATGGGCGCCGTCAAACGCGACACTGGAGTCACCCTTGAACACGACTTGTCCGGGAACCTCCGGTCGCACGAGGATTGGCTGCGCCTCCGTGCCGCGACCCGAAAAAGTGAACCTCGCATTCTGCCAATTAGTGCCGGATAGCACCAATTGGTCACCCGGTTTCAACCGTCGAGACAATGCCTGGACCTCCTTCGGGCCTGCTACGAAGTAGACCTTGCCGTCGAACAGGCCGCATCCTTCAACGCCTTGCTTCTCCATTCGTAGCAACCGTGCGTCCACGGGTCGTTGAAGTTCGACGCGAATCGAATGCTCTTGCGCAGGCCGATCTTGAGCGTCAATCGATTCTGCCTCGAGTCGTGCCGCGGGCGGCGGTTGATCCTGCGCGTGAGCCTGTTGAGCGTACGCGCCCAAAAGGGCAAGGGAAAACCCGCTTGCCCGAATCATGGAAGACACTCTCATTTTGTGCGCCCTTACTTGGATCGCCGGAACGTGATGCCACTGCGTGGGATGTGTTTTTTATTGTGATTGCATCGCGCTGTTTTCCTCGGTTACGATGGATGCATTACTTCGGTTGCATTGTACAAGTCTACGTGCCGCGGTCCTAGTCTGAATGGGGGTAAGAGAATGTTGTCCCGCGCGATTTGCGTGTTGCTCTGCTCGCTGGCCCTGGCCCCTGCCAGGCTTCCCGCCCAATCCGATGCGGAGTTGCTGAAGGCGGGGATTCCTGCGGCGGACTATCCCCGCAGTGCTCGACACTGGATCGATGCCTCGGGGCGGCACCAGGTGCTTGCGCGGCTGGTTGACGTCAACAGTAGCGCCGTCCGATTGCAGACCCAAGACCGTGGGCAGATCACGGTCCCGGTGGCGAAGCTGGACAAGGCATCCCAGTTGATTGCTCAGGACGCGCAGCCGTACTTCGTCCTGGAGCGATTGCTGCAAAGTGTGATTCACGAAATGTTGACGCGCGGCCCCGAACTCGACCTGACTCAGCGCAGCGATATCGAGCGGGCTCTGATGAAGCAGGCGAACCAGATGACTGCCGGGCTCACGCTTCGTACCAGGTATCGCATCATCGGAGTGTCGGACCGGATGGAAGCCAAGGTCACGGGATCGAAGACGGGCGAGTACGTGGTAACAGTCAGGCCGCTGTATCGAATTCAGGCCATGCCCGCTTCCTATTCAGGCCGACCGAAAGTCGGCGCGTATCTAAACGGTTGGTACTTCAGGGCGGAGGATTTTGATCCGCGCCAAGTCGTTCTGAACAAGAGCATAATCGAATTCACCGCCAAGCCCGTGATCGCCCACTACGGACACCATCACTTTCACGTGATGGGAATCAAGTACATGTCGACCGGGATTGGATTTGGTTTCAACGGGCCCAAAGTGCGAGTATTCACACCGACGGTCGCGGAGAGCGAGGACATACGCCTGGGCGGCGGAGTCGATGCGGGAGGCTTCCCTGCGCATGACGTCAGGCCCAAGCCCGCGCCCACCGCCAAGACCACGGGCGTTCCGCTGGCTGGACGATTGCCACAGGCTCAGCCGTCAGAAGCCACGCCCGTTGGACCGTCGGCGTCGCTGGCGGACATGATCCAGCAGCAGTTTCGCGAACGGGCAGAACAGCAGGTGCAGCGCATACTGGGCGGCGGAGAGCGCGAAGCCACCGTACCGTCGACCGAACCGGAAGAAGCTCAAAAGCCGATCGGGATTTCAGGTTCCGGCAAGAAAGTCACGCTGAAATGTGACGGGGAAAGTGTGTCCGTATCCGGAACCAACCATGAGATCACGATCACTGGCCGGTGTGGCCGCATCCAAGTGAGCGGAATCAACCACGCGATCACCGTTGATGAAGTCGCCGTGATTTCAATATCGGGATCGAACAACACGGTCGAGTACCGGTCCGGACCGCAAGGCAAGCCACCAGAGGTTAAACAGACGGGCAGCAGCAACAAGGCGGTGCCTGCCGACGAGGCGCAGGCACCTTAGCGCTTTGTCAATTCTAAAACGTGGGGTAAGCATCCTGCTTGCCAATGCCTCCCCCTCGTTCATCGCAAGCTGGAAGCTTACGCCACGAGAGCGCGAACCCTGAATCTAAGAATTGACAAAGCACTGGTTTCGCTTTTGCGGACGCCTATTCCTTTGTTCTTCCCAGTTCGGGGATCGAGCGGCCGGTGGTCCAAGGGACGCCGGCGTCGTCGAGTTTCTTCTTGAGCCGCGCGAACTCACCTTCGATCAGAGAAATCAGGTTGGTTCGCAACTCCTCATTTTCTTCGGCGGCGATTGCGTACGCCTGCCGATGTGTCTTGGTCGGTCCGTATGTGCTGTTGAGCGATCCCTCATAGGCGATTTCGGCTCGTCGTAGAGTGGGCATGGGCGCCATCTGATGCCTGCTTGTGCGCGTGGTATCGCCGGTGAGTCGATCGCGCAGATCCAGAAGCTTCAGTTCCGTCGAACGCGCCTCGTCCAGCAGCTTGAGGTCGGTCTTCTGCGTCTTGCGAATGGTAGATTTCATCTCGGCCAACTGATCAATCGTTTCCTGCAGCCGGCCTTTGGCGCCCACGACGGCACGAACGAGTTCTCCGGCCTGACGCTGAAACTCGAGAACCTCTGCCCGGTCTTGAATAGCGAGACCAGGCTGAATAATCGGCTCGACTTGGAACGTCTGCGACTCGCCCAGCGGCGTCAGGATGTCGCCCACTCGCTTTGCAGCACTCACAGCGTAAGTGCCGGGAGTCACCAGCGGTCCGCGTCCACCATTGGCCGTGAACGAAGCATAGCGCAAATTCCAGGCAATACGATGAAAACCGGCTGTCGTAGGGCCGGTGATGCGATTGACGACCTTTCCGCCGGCATCCGCAATCGTGAAAATCACCAGCGGGGCTTCCTCGCGTTCTTCCTTCTTCAGTTCGTCGAAACCTGGGTACGGGTTGTCGCCACCGGCTTTCTTGATCTCCGCTTCTTTCTCGTGGCGGACCTTCTTTCTGGTCTTCAGTCCATCGCACAAGTAGTACGTGAACACGGCGCCGAATGGCGGATTAGCCGCGGAAAAATAAGCGTCACCCTGACTGCCTTTCTCGCTGCCCAGCACGCGGGCCGGGACGTACAACAGCGACTTTCTAGCCGGGAATAGAACGAATTCTTCTTCGAGACGCTTCTGGCTGACAGTGCGCAGGGGCGAGAAATCGTCCAGGACAAAGAAACTGCGACCAAAGGAGGCGCCCACCAAGTCGTTTTCCCGCTTCTGGATTTCAATGTCGCGGAAGGGAATGGTCGGGACGTTTCCGGAGAGTTTGATCCAGCGCTCGCCGCCGTCCACCGTGAAGAACAAGCCGAATTCCGTACCGATGAACAGCAGAACCGGTTTGACGTGATCCTGGACAATTCGCCAGACGATATGGCGGTCGGGCAAGTCACCCACCATCGGCTTCCACGACCGGCCGCGGTCGCCGCTCCGCATGATGTACGGCTTGAAGTCGCCCGTCTTGTGATTGTCAAACACGGCATAGACCACATTCGCATCGTGCAGGTCCGCTTTGACGTCGTTGACAAAGGCGAACTCGGGGATGCCGTAGATCTTGTCGATCTTCCGCCAGTGCTTGCCGCCGTCTTCGGTCACTTGGATCAATCCGTCGTCCGTGCCGACGTAGATCAGCCCTTCCTGAAGCGGTGATTCGGAAATCGAAGTAATGTTTCCGAACTGGGACATGGCCAACAGGTCCCAGGTGGCGTCGACGCTCCAGACCCGGCCCATCAATTTGCCCTTGAATCGATCCAAGCTGCGTGAGAGATCCGGGCTGATTTCGGTCCACGAATCACCGCGATCGTCGCTGCGGTGGAGCTTCTGCGATCCGAAGTACAGCCGAGTGTGCGAGTGGGGACTGATCAGGATGGGCGAGTCCCAATTGAATCGCAGCGAATCTTCGCCCTTGGCCGGTTGTGGTCGAATGTCAATCGAAGTCCCAGTGCGTCGATCGTAGCGGCGGAGGTATCCGTTTTGCATCTCGCAATAGATGGTGTTCGGATCATTCGGGTCGATGGCGCAATCGTGGCCGTCGCCGCCTATCGTCGTTCGCCAATCGGCGTTGCGAATACCGCTGCTGTTGCCCGTGCGAGTGGGACCGTATTGAGTATTATTGTCCTGTGTGCCTCCGATGACGTTATAGAAAGGTTGGTCGTTATCAAGGCTCAATTTGTAGAACTGGGTCAGCGGCAGATTGGCGGAATACTGAAATGTCTTTCCATAATCGTACGAACGGTAGAGCCCGCCGTCGCAGCCGACGAGCAGATAGTCGGGATCGTGGGGCGAAAACACGAGGGCATGGTTGTCCACGTGTTTCCACTTGCTCTCGACCGTCTGCCAGGTTTTGCCGCCGTCCTCGGTCCGGCCCATACGCACGTTGGCCTGGTAAACCACGTCGAATCGGTGCGGGTCGGCCCAGATCTCCTGGTAGTAATGCGGCCCCGTGCCGCCACTGATGTAGTCGCTTTGCTTCTTCCAGCTTTCGCCGCCATCCCCGCTGCGCCAGAAACCACCTTTGCGGCCGGCCAGCTCGATCGTTGCGTAAACGATGTCGGGTTTCTGTGGTGATACGGCTAACGAGATCTTGCCCTTGTCTTCGGCGGGCAAGCCCTTCTTCAATTCGCGCCAGTTCTGACCCCCATCGGTCGATTTGTGGATACCCGACTCGGGCCCGCCATTGATCAGCGCCGCGACGGTTCGATGCCGCTGATGCGTGGCGGCGAAGATAATGTCCGGATTTCGCGGATCGAAGACGACGTCGGTGACGCCGGTGTATGGGCCTTTGGCGAGAATGCACTGCCACGTCTTACCACCGTCGGCCGTTTTGTAGAGACCACGTTCGCCGCCGGAGGACCAGAGCGGGCCTTGCGCGGCGACATAGACCACGTCGCTGTTGAGCGGATCGACCAAAATCTTGGCGAGGTGCTCCGTCTGCTTCAATCCAACGTTGACGAACGACTTGCCGCCATCCAGGCTCTTGTAGACCCCGTCTCCATAGCCGCAGTGGCGGCCGCCAACCGCCTCGCCGGTGCCGACCCAGACCGTGAAGCGATTCTTGGGATCAACCGTGACGCAACCGATAGAGTACGAGCCGTAGTTCTCGAAGATCGGTTCCCACGTGGTACCCGCGTTGGTCGTCTTCCAAAGATTGCCCGATCCCGCGGCGACATACCACGTGTTCTGCTTGACGGGATCCACGGCAATATCCGCGATCCGGCCCGACTTCAGTGCAGGGCCAATGGAACGCAGTTTGAGGCCGCTGAAGACGTCGCTCGTGAGCTTACTGTCCTTCATCCCGTCCTTCTTGTCGTCAGCGACTACGATCGTAGTGACGAGCAAAATCGAAACAACCGCCGAAGTGAGTCTATTCATGACCTGGCCCTTTCTCGCAAACCAACTTGTCCTGATTTGTCCCTGCATAACCATACCCGAGTTTGATTGCGCAGGATGCCTGAGTCAAATACCGCTCAGCATAGATGTTCGTCCTCAAGACGATTGATCGCGGATAGACCGGATCGTGTGCCACTTACTCCGCAACGCGTTTTACGGCAACTACGCGAAAGCCCAGGGAAGAGGCGCGAGAGCTATGGCTGAGTTGATGGCGCCCTGCAGATCGGCACAACATCACATCGCCCCCATACCATCTTATTCGAATCGTCGGAGGACGCAGACAGCTCCTGTTGATCTGCGGCACCTTCGTCGGCATCGTACGGCGCGATCGCTTCCGTTGTGGGTTGATCATCAACTGCTGGCTCTGAAGTAATGGAAGGTAAACTCCTGGATTGCTACCTCAAGCCTCGATTTTCCAATGCTTGCTTCCTCAACCCTCGATTCCGAGGGCTTTCGGATCTGCCCCCACGCCGAATGCCAGAGCCGGCTTCGGTCTGCTCATCCTGCAAATCGGCCAACTCTTTGATTCGGATATCCTTGAATTCGACCTTCATATCGGCGAATCCCATTTCAGGCCGGCGCATGATCTGGAAGCCGATAACGCCCTCCTCGGCTGCTGGTTGGTCTTCCATGAAATCAACGGTTGTACGTCCATTCAACTGGATCGTGATGTGCCGGCCTCTGCAGGTGATAACGTACTCATTCCAATCCTTCTCGTTGACAAGCCGCAGAAGCTCCCCTCGATCCATCCACTCAGCCGGCCTGCTCAGCCCTTGGAAGAAGAGGCTCATCGCCTCGTTCGGTCTTTTTCGTGTACTGGCCCAGCCAATTTCGGCTTGGTATCCAGCAGCTATGTAATCTGGTAGTTGTTCACTTCGAAATTGAATCCCCGAGTTTCCTTCGTGCAGCTTGAACTTCACCTTCAACACAAAATCTCGATACTTTTTCTCGGTACACAGATACGAATGAACGTCGAATTCCACTCCTTTCGTATTGCCCACGATCGTTCCATCAACCACTCGCCACAGCAGAGGATCGCCGTGCCAACCGTTCAGTGTTTTGCCGTCGAAAAGACTGACGAAGCCGGGTTCGGTGGGCGACGCTGAAGAAGTAGTTAGTTCTTTGATACGAATGTTGCGAAAGGCCGTGCCTCTGGCCTGACCCTGCCAGTTCGATAGTCCGATGAATCCTGATCGCGGACGGGTTCGGAGTTCCTCAAACTCCATCATGCTTGCATCGACGACGGAGATTCCGTTCAAAGAAACTTGCACTTGGTCCCCCTCACATCGAATCTCCACGGAATTCCATTCTCCAGGAGGCTTTGCCGCGGATGAAAGTCTCGGTGGTCCGACGACATGCGCGATTGCACCGGTACGCATTTCTTGACGAACCGGCGAAAATGCCTGTCCCTGTTCGTCGATGATCTGTATTTCCATTCCCTGCATCGACAAGTGGCCTGCAGCAGGGCAACGGATGAAGATGCCGGAGTTGCCGCCTGTCGGCAGTCTGTATTCCAACTGCAGGACGAAGTCACCATAATGTCGAGACGACTTCAGCCAACCGGCTTGATCCGAAGTGCAAACAAGCATTCCGTCTTGTACGTCCCAGCCACCGGGCACTTGGCGCGGATCTTCCATGTTCCTCCCGGTAACTCGCCACGTCTCCCAGCCGACCAAGGTCTTGCCATCGAAAAGACTGACGAAGCCGGGTTCGAGCTGCTGGTTTGGGACAGGGGTCAGTTCCTTGATGCGGATGTTTCGATATTCGACCCGTCTACGGCTGGCGAAGCCAAGCAAGCCTATCCGGCCGCGTATTCGTGACAGCCCAGGACAATCCTGGCCATTGGCCGCTTTGCCCTGGAAAGAATCCAGATTGACGTCCAGGACAGTGCTCGCGTTCAAGCGTACGGTAAGTTGGCGACCTTGACAGGTAATCTCCAGTTCATTCCAACTTCCAACGGGCTCCAACTTGCCCGACTGTGCAGGTGCCACTGGCGAGAGTGACGCAGTTCGCTGGTACGGCTTCGCGCGAAGGATCTCCGCGAACTCCGGGTCGCTGTCGTCGATGACTTGGATCTCCATTCCGTCGCGCTTGGGCTGTCCGCTGCTGGAAGATCGGATCAATACGCCGCTGTTCGCGCCCGGCTGCAACCGGAATTCCAGACGCAAGGTGAAATCACCGTATTCGCGAGAGGTCAGCAGGTTTCCGCCGGACTTATCAAGGAACATCTGCTCACCGAAGTCGGACACCAAGAGGCCATCTTGGACGAAGTAGTGCGTCTTGTCGCCCTCCCAACCGTTCAGCGTCTCGCCGTCGAAGAGGCTGACGAAACCGGGCTCGAGCGGGGGCGAGGACGTTCCCTGTCCCTTTCGCCCCGTCAGGACACTGGTCCAGTCTCCAGCGACCCAGGCCAGGAATCGCCAGCCCTCTTTCGTACGTGCGTAGAAGTTCAAATGTCCCTGTGCTATGACCGGTCGACCATCCACGATCTGGTCAAGTTGCGACAGCGAGATGGCCAATGGGCCGTCTATCTTGACGTTCGTGATTGTGTGCTGGTGCTTGTCGACAGCCATGCCGTGCAGATTCTCTTGAGTGTAGGCTTCACTCGTTATGACCTGCGGTCCGTCATCGCCTTCGATGAAGCCACGCCAATCCGGGTGCGATAGTCTGCGGATGGCCTCGGCATCTTTGCGCACCATCGCTTCTCCGGCTTGATCGAGCAGCCGTTGCAGGGCAACGTGGTCGTCGTTGCTGGGATCGTAGCGATCCGAGGGACCCAGACGCCAATCGCCCATGACGCCGGCTATCTCCTTCCATTGGCCGTCACGCGGAATGGCGATTCCTACGCCTGTCGATCCAGCGCTTTGGCCATCGCGCGTTCGAAACTGCACGCTCCCGTCCCATACGATCAGCCCGATTGACCCATTGATTTGACATCGTGCGGAATGTGGGCCGAGGGCGACGCCATCGATAGAGTCCAGAAAGGCTGGCATCAGCTCCTTGACTACGTCCATCGAGGTGAACTGGACAGACGATGATTGGTCGTCTTGCGCGTATACGCCACTGTCTTCCCAATACATGTCATCCTTCGGGCCGAACACGCCTTTCTCCAGCCACAATTCCGTCTTGCGTTGGGCAAGATTCATCAACGACTGATGCGCCTCCGCGCTGATCTGCAGGACGAAGGGCTCGCCCTCCTCGACCTTAAATCCGCGAATGACAATGACCTCGTCTCCCCGGCGAATCTCGTAGCGGTGCTCGCCGGGCTTCAACTCGATCGTGTCGCCCACATCGGCGATCTCCATCTGCTCGCCGTCCAGCCACACCGTCGCGTTTGGGTCGCTCAACAGGGCCTCGTCAATCTTCACACTTACCATCTGCCCTTTGTCGGATGACAGGAACACGATCAGCAATAGAAGGACTGCAACGACCAGGACAGCCAGGCCGGCGGCAATCAACGGCGTCTTCGAACGGCCATCGCGAACCGTTGCCGGTTCCCTTGCGCGCGGCGACCAGGTGCTTTGCGGCGGTATTTGTTCCGCCGGTTTATGCGTTCATACAGCAGTCGTGCCAGGCGATCGATCCACCAGTGGTTCGAGTGAGCGGGCAAGAGCATGCCTGCATCGTCAAAACGATGCTTTTCGTCGGGCCCGTACGTGCCGAGACGCTCGTACAGATCACGTGCCATGATGTTGCCTGGATCGATCTCTAGCAGATTCTCCAGCACGTCCTCCCGTAACCTCCCGAACTGGCGATCCCGGACCGCTTGCGTCATCCGCTCGTTCAGATCGTCCACCTTTGCCTGAAGTCCTTGGGCCTGCTTCAACAATTGATCGGCTTCTTCGGATCGTTTGTCCGGCGGAATAGCATCCAGCAGGTCGATTACGCCCGCGTAGTCCTGGTGGGCGAGCCGATCGATGGCTTCCGAGACCACCGTCGTCCTTTCTCCACGGGCCTCGTCCGGCGTGACAACGGAACGCTTCAGGCTGATGTCGGACGCATCCAAGACGGACGTCTCCGCGATACTGTCCGCAGCGCCGCTCTGGGTCTCGGCAACAGCAGTGGTTCTTGGAGGAATTGGAGGCGGTCCACCTTTCTCCGCGATGCCGCATCGGCTCAACTGCTCGATGACTTCGGCCATCGACGCCTGCCGCTGGTCGGGCTCTTTCGCAAGCATTTGTTGACACACCGCATCCAAGACTTCGGGCACGTCCGATCGCGCCGCGCGGAGTGACGGGATCGGATCCTGGCGGTGGGCCAGGATCTTTTTCGTCATGGTATCGCCGCCGTAGGGAGCTTGGGCCGTCAGAAGGTAATACAGCGTGCAGCCCAGGCTGTAGATGTCCGTCCGACCGTCCACATTCCGTGTATCCAACGCTTGCTCGGGCGACATGAAGTCCAGCGTTCCCATCACTTGGCCCGTCTGTGTCAACGCGTCATCACTCGCTGTGCCGCTTTCCATGCGAGCCAGCCCCATGTCCAGCACCTTCACCACGCCTTCTGTGTCGACGAGGATATTCGATGGCTTGATGTCTCGGTGAACGACACCGTGCCGGTGCGCGTATTCCAAGCCTCGAGCGGCCTGGATAATGTCATCCACAGCCGTCTGGAGGCTCAGTGGGCCTTGCTCCTTGACCAGCAATGCCAAATCCTGGCCCTGAACATGTTCCATCACCAGGAAATGGACGCCGTTGGCTTCATCCGCGTCGTGCGCCGTGACGATGTTCACATGCGAGAGTTTTGCTGCAGCCTTGGCTTCACGTTGAAAGCGTTTCACCGCTTCGGGTATTCGCATGGCCGCGGTGGGAAGCATCTTCAACGCCACAACTCGTTCCATACGCCGATGCCGAGCCTTGAAGACCTGCCCCATGCCGCCACGGCCGATTTTGTCCAAAATGACATAGTTGCCGAGTACCAGCCCTCGTGTCTTCCCCTGATAGACGGCTCGAGCCTGGAATCGCGTCAGGTGCCCTTGACTGTGCAGTAGCTTGGCAAGATCGTCGGCAGCCTCAGGCTGCTCGTTCGCGGACAGTCCGTTGAGAATCGTCTGCAGTTGATCGTCGGTCATCAGCTCGGACGAGACCAAACCCTGAACGAACTGAGCCAACGTCACGCGGTGCGTTTCTTTCCGCCCGTATTCGCCCTGGACGGTCTCCAATTCGTCTCGCAATTGGCTTCGCTGTGGTTCCGGAATGTCGCCCAGGAACGCGTCGATTTGCGGAGACTTCCCGGCTTTCAGTTCGGCTTCAAACTGGCGGCAGATCTTGTCGACAGCCAACAGGTCTGAAACGGACAACGCATTCTCAGGGCTCTCAGGCACTTCGACCATAGGAAGGAACTCCGCGAGCAAACTGCCGGGGGAAGTATTAGCGAAGGAGCAGACGACCCTACACGCGCCAGCGGTTGGCTGACTGCTCGGTTGGATGGTTCGCGATCTTCAGAGTAATATAGCTGTTACATTTGCACGTACAATGGGCAACGTTGCGAGTGGATCGGTGCAGCGATCTCTTGCACCGGGCGTGCCTTGGTGGGCGACTGATCTAGTCGACGTCGTTACGATGACGAATCGTCAACGCGAGGTTGAAGGTCCCGCCTGGTTCCGGTCCTTCTACCCCGCTTTGCTCGATTAGAGCTTTCTCCCGGTGCATCGAAAGGAGCGATTTCCGCCGTCGGTTCTTCTTTCGGCCGTTCCGATGTGCCGATGCCCCATTCCTTTGCGACGGTCTTGATCTCGGAGATTAGGGCCGGGTTTGTTTCGATACCTACGCTCGATAGATGGGCTTTGTCTGTGCGGCCATGTCCTCCGCGTCCATAACTGTCGAACACTGCACCACAAAGCTCGTACTCATCGACTATTTCACCGTAAGTACGTATCATGCCGGGGTCGCAGTCCGGCACCAAGCCAACATGGTTTCTCGAGTCGTTGGACCAGAAGAGTAATAACGGGCGGCCCTCGGCCCTCAGTTTCCAGACTGGCAGAGATCTGTTGTAGGAGGCTCTCCTTTTGGCGCTCTCTTCCCTGCTCACGGCACGGACCAGAACGACGTCGACGGCAGGGGGAATTCGAAGATCCAGCGGTTCCGACTTGGCTATCCTACCTACTCCCACATATTGAGCCCAGAGCTCAACATCATGCGGCAAAGACTCCTTTAACATCTGTCCGCACTGCCTAAGCTCATCCGGCCCCATCCGATCAATGTGTAGATCCATGCAGCAGACGGCGTTGATGCGATACTGTTGGGCCAGGGGGATAACTCGATTTGTCACGATGTCGAGGTTTCCCTCGGCCAATTCGAAGCTAAGGACAACCTTCAAACCAGAGGCTTGTGCGGCCTCGATCACAGGTTCTGGTTTGGGATGAATTGCGCAGACGAGAACCACATTCGTGTACTCGCTGAACTCCGAGAACTCCACGGGTTCATGTACCAGATATCCCAGCCAACGTGTGGGCGAATCTGCGCGCGCAGATTTGGCTTCCGAGACATTGGCTTCTTTCTCTTTGCCTTGCCCAACTGAGATTCTCGCTTCTGACGCTGACTCGCTGTTTTCAGAAACCAACATATCCTCAGACGTGTTCTTTTTGAAAACTAGGCCAAACAGAATCACAACAAGACATGCCAATGCTGCAATGGCCAGACCGATGGCAAGAGGAACCGGAGGCACCTTCGGACGGCCGTCTCGCTTGACGGCCGCATGGGCTTGATGTGCCAGCCCTTTGATCTCTCCCGAAACCGCGGCTGGCTTGTCCGCGCGGGCTTCATCTGGTGTAACGACCGTATGCTTCAGCCCTATGTCGGGCGGGGCTGTGGTGGAAGTCTCGGCCGCTTCGTCCGAAACCATGTCGAGCGTGTCGTCGATAATAGCCGTCTTTGGAGGAATTGGGGGCGGGCCGCCGCTGTCTGCGATGGCGAATTGGTTCAACTGCCTGATGACCTCGGCCATGGAAGCCTGCCGAACATCAGGTTCCTTGGCCAGCATCTGTTGAAATACGGCCTCCAATTCTTCGGGCACGTCCGACCGCGCCGCGCGGAGTGACGGGATCGGATCCTGGCGATGCGCCAGGATCTTCTTAGTCATCGTATCGCCGCCGTAAGGCACCTGTGCGGTCAGCAAGTAATACAACGTGCAGCCCAGACTGTAGATATCGGCTCGACCATCCGCACTTCGTGTATCGAGCGCCTGCTCGGGCGACATGAAATCCAACGTTCCCATCACTTGGCCGGTGTGCGTCAGCGCGTCTTCGCTCTTTGTCGCGTCATCCACACGAGCCAGTCCCATGTCCAGCACCTTGATCACGCCCTCCGCATCCACCAAGATGTTCGAAGGCTTGATGTCGCGGTGGACGACACCATGTTGGTGCGCGTATTGCAGCCCTTGCGCAGATTGTGCGATGTAGTCCACGGCCGTGGCGACGGTCAATGGGCCCTGCTCCTTGACCAGCGATGCCAGGTCCTGGCCTTCGACACATTCCATCACCAGGAAATGGATGCCCCCCGCATCATCCGCATCATACGCCCTGACGATGTTCGCGTGCGAGAGTTTGGCCGCCGCCTTCGCCTCGCGGTGAAATCGTTTCACCGCTTCGGGATGCTTCATAGCCGAGGTGGGCAGCATTTTGAGCGCCACTACCCGTTCCATACGGCAATGCTGTGCTTTGAAAACCTGCCCCATGCCGCCGCGGCCTAGCTTGTCCAAGATGACATAATTGCCGAGTACCAGCCCTCGAGTTTTGCCTTGATAGAGAGCTCTGGCCTGGAATGACGTCAGGTGGCCATGACGATGGAGCAGCTTGGCAAACTGGTCGGCCGTCTCAGGCCGCTCGTCCGTGGACAAGTCATTCAAGACCGTCTGCACCTGGTCCTCTGTCATCACCCCGGACGAGACCAGATTCTGGATAAATTGAACCAACGTCACGCGCTGCTCGGACTGCTGCCCGTGTTCCCGCTGGATGGTCTCCAACTCGGCCCGCAATTGGCTACGCTGCGGCTCCAGCGTGTCGCCCAGGAATGCTTCGATTTGGGGACCCTTCCCGGCCTTCAACTCCGCCTCGAACTGGCGGCAGATCTTGTCGATCGCCAACAGGCCCGAAACCGTGAATTCGTTTTGCGGGTTCCCGTGTACCTCGGCCATATTTGAAAACTCCAACCATGGACTGGGAATTACAGGCAATCAACAGAATCGCATTATTGCTGCGATTCCGTCTGTGCACAACCTACTTGGGTGGATGCCTGGTGACTTGTAGAGTAACATATCTGCTGTACTATTTTCCAAGACGGTCGCACGTCGGCTTATACCGAGGGCTGGTGCTGAGGTACGTGCGCGGTCGGCGAGTCCTGTTTGACGCGATCCTTTTTGCCGGTTGACGATGCCATGCCTTGGCCTATGGCCTCCGATTACAGTGCGATCGTACAGCAACCGCGTTTCGCGTTTCGCGATCCGGTGCTTCAAGCTTGTAGTATCGAGCGCAACTCGCTCGGGCAACCGCTCACGAGAGCCGGCGCGTTTGCCGTGGTTTACAAAGGGATCGACGCGGAAGGCAAGGCTTGGGCGCTGCGAGCTTTTACCACCGAATCGCAGCAGCGTCGGGAGCACTACGAGCACATCGCGTCGCATCTACAGTCGCGAAAGCCGCGTTGCTTGGTCGACTTCGAGTATCGCGATTCGTCCATCCGATCGGCCAGCGACGGCAAGTGGTATCCGTTGGTTGCAATGGATTGGGTCCAAGGCATGATTCTGTTCTCGTGGGTCCAGTCCAAATGCCGAAAGGGCAAAGGGGCGTCGATCGCCAAAGGCGCCCGCCATTGGCTGAAACTGGTCAAGGAACTGAGTAAAGCCGAAATCGCGCACGGCGATCTGCAACACGCCAACATCCTGGTGACTCCACAGGGGCGGCTTAAGCTGGTCGATTACGACGGCATGTGCGTGCCGGGGCTGGTCGGCCGAAGGAATATCGAGATTGGCGTCCGCCCCTACCAGCATCCGCAGCGTAATGAATCCACCTTGCTGTCCACCAGCCTGGATGACTTCTCCGCTCTGGCAATCTACACGGCTCTGCGCGCCTTGGCGGCCGACATTTCGCTGTGGGACAAGCACGTGGAACAGCCGGGCTACGACAAACTGTTGTTCCGCAGCGAGGATTTCCTGGATCGAGAACAGTCGCCCCTGTACCGAGATCTAATGAACTCTCCAGACTCCGATGTCCGTACGCTGGCCGCGCAGTTGTTCACTTTCGCCCGCGGAAGTATCGACGACGTGCCGCCGTTGAGTCAACTGGTCGCCGCCGAGCCGGGAGGCAAACGCGCAGCGGTATCTGCTATTCCGAACGTGCCTTGGCAATCCGATATGCCGGAGCCGCAGCCGGGTGACAAACCCGCGTCACGGGTCATCCTGGACGTTACAGCCGGACCGCTTCAGGGCGAGACTCTCCATATCGAGCAACATGACACCTTGCTGTTCGGCCGCGGTGCGGACTGCCGTATCCGAGTCGCCGACGACCGCCGGATCTCGCGACATCAGTTCCTCCTGGAAGTGATTCCGCCTCATGCTTGTCTGCGCGATCTGGGAAGTCGCAACGGGACTTATGTGAACGGCGTCAAGTACGGTGGCCGAGATGAGCCGAAGCGGCCAGCCGAATCACCGGCAGACGAGGTCTTCGTAGAGGTAGAATTGAAGCACGGCGATCAGATCATTGCTGGCGAGACCACTGTGCTGCTGCGCATAGAGGGACTGTCGCTGCCGTCTGCTGCAAAAGAGTCGGACAAGGACTCTTCGGATGCACTAGTCGTACCGGAGGAAACAACCGAACGGCTGGTTGACCGCCTGGAAGTCGGTGAACAGATCGGAACGGGAACACTGGGGGTTGTCTACAAGGTGGAAACCGGACAGGACCAACAAGAACTGGTCCTGAAGGTTGTGCATCCCACGACAGAGATCGGCAAGACAAACCGGGCCGAACTCCTTCGTGCATTCGCAAGCTACCAGTCGCTTCGTCACGCGAACATCGTAGGACTGGTGGAACACGGCACGTTGCGGCGAGCCTTTTACTTCCTTGCGGAATACTGCAACGAAGGCAGCCTGGATCAGTGGATCGAGGAACGCGGCGGCAAACTGATTCTGGGTCAGGCGCGGCCGCTGATGTTCCAGTGCCTGGACGGTTTGGATCATGCCCATCGTCAAGGGTTGGTGCACGGAGACCTGAAACCTCAGAGCATCCTATTGCACCGCGAGAATCGCAAACGAATTGGACGGATTGCCGATTTCGGTCTAGCTCGGATTCTAGAGGACTCAGGATCGTCCGGCATGACGACAACCGGGAAGTCCTGGAAGAACTTCCATTTCCTGCCCCGCGAGCGACTCGTCAGTCCCCGCGAAAGCGATCTTCGCAGCGACCAATGGAGCATGGCTGCGGTGTTCTACCACATGCTGACTGGGCGGTTTCCCCGCGATCTTGCCGGAGGCGACCCGATTGCCGAAATCCTCCATTCCGAGACGGTGCCCATTCGCGATCGCAACTCGACGGTTCCGCAGCCTGTGGCCCGTGTGATCGATCGGGCCTTGTCGTCGGATCCGGAAAAGAGGTTCCGCGATGCCGCTGAAATGAAATCGCATCTCAAACGCGCGTTTGCTCGGGTCCGACGTTGATGCGCAAGTGCTTGCGATGCTGAAAGCCGATTTCGCGCGGCTGTTCGTGGCCGCTGGTGATGGTCGAACCGTTGTCCAGAGGGGCGGCGGGACTCGTTCAAGTTCCTCCTCCGTGTTGCCCATATCAGTCTTACTCGGCGGGATGAGCACCAGCTTCATGCCGGTCGAGTTCGTGGTTCCCACAGCAATGCCAAGATGCTCTGCCCATGCGCGATGTCGAAAGGAGCGATGGCAACGGGTGGTGCATCGAACCGGCAGGGTGAGTTGGAGGCAGGTTATCCGGGATGCGGCTTCCCCGGGGCGGATTGCGTTTCTTTGGTCGTCGCTTCCGGCGATTGTGGAGCTGCCCCCCGAGCTTCAGCGATCCGGCCTGGATCGATCTGCACGGCCAACCGCAGTCCGAGGCCATCGTTGCGAAATCCCGGCAAACCGTGGTTCCGATCCGCCGACCGGCAGTTCCTCGCGTCGGCGTACCAGCCGCCGCCGCGATACACGCGATGGGAGCCACTCGGTGGGCCCCTAGGATCGTCCGGCAACGACCGTGTGTAGTAGTCCCACGAGTACCAATCCGCGCACCATTCCCACACGTGCCCATGCATGTCGTGAACACCGAACCCGTTGGGACGCAACTTGCCGACAGGATGCGTCTCGCCGCCATTATTCGGGGTAAACCATGCGTACTCCTGCATTACGGCCTCGTTATTGCCACAGTGCCACAGCGTTGTCGTTCCCGCGCGGCACGCGTACTCCCACTGTGCCTCGGTTGGTAATGCGCACTCCAGGTCCTGGTTCTTCCAAGACCCGTTCACTCTGGCCAGGAACTGCTGAACGTCGTCCCAGCTCACTTGTTCAACCGGATGCGATGCGTCGCCCGTGAACCGGGATGGATTCTTCCCCATCATGGCCTCCCACTGGGCCTGCGTTACCTCGCATTTTCCCAGGTAGAACGGTCGTGTGATGCGCACCCGATGCTGCGGCCCTTCGCCCGGAATCCGCTCGACGCACCATTCGTCGTCCGCAGCCTTAGCCTCTTCGAGGAAGCGAGCCTGCTCTTCTGCCGTCGACCCCATCATGAACTCGCCGGGCGGGATCAGAACCATTGTCAGCTTCTCATCGCCTGACAACTCGAAGTCTTGCTCGACCGGCACACCCAGATAGTCAGCCCAGGCCAGCTGGTGTTCCTTGGCCTGATCGGTGTTGAATGGTGCGATGGCTGGCTGCGGGGCATCGGGTGGAAGCTGCCTCTTGGCAGGTGGACCAGCCGAGGTAGTTCCAGGAACGACTGGCTTGCTTTCAGGCGTCGTGTCCGGAATCTCGCAGGCCACGCGGAAGCCAGTGTCATTGACGCGGAAACGGGGCCCGCTGCTGTTCCGATAAGCCGACCGACAGAGTATTCCAGGGTTGTATGCGCTCCCGCCGCGGCGTACTCGGTCCAAGCCCTTCGTAGGTCCGCCGGGGTCGGTCCGCAGTGATGTCACGCCGGAATCGCTCTCGTCCCAATCCGCACACCATTCCCACACATTGCCGTGCATGTCTTGGAGACCATATCCGTTAGGACGCAACTCCCCAACCGGATGCGTTCGGCCCTCCCCATTCCTATCGAACCAGGCAGCGTCCTGCAATGCTCCCTCGTCGTCACCGCAATGCCAGGCCGTCGCGGTCCCCGCACGACAGGCGTATTCCCACTGCGCCTGGGTCGGCAGGCGATACCGGCCGCCCTGCTTCGTTGACAGCCACTTGCAGAACGCTTCCGCGTCATTCCAGGACACGTTCACGACGGGATGTTCGTCCGTTTGTGGGAAGCCAAGATCGGCACTCCAGACGAACCGTGGATCTTGAGCGTAACGGCCGTCAAGGTAGCCGAATCCACCTTTCTCGTCCCGTTCGGCTTCGGTCGTGTACCCAGTCTCCTGGACGAACAGGCGGAATTGAGATCGAGTCACCTCATGGCGGCTCAACCAGAATGGCCTGGTGATCCGCACCTGGTGCTGCGAATACTCCTTGCCGATTTGGTCGACAGCACCCTCATAATTCACTGCTTCCGGCGCTTTCCGAAACCGTGTCTTTTCTTTGTCGCTCGAGCCCATCATGAACTCACCGGGCGGGATCAGCATCATTGTCAGCTTCTCACCGCCGGGCAACTCGAAGTCTCGCTCGACCGGTACGCCCAGGTAGTCAGCCCAGGCTTTCTGGTGTTGCTTGGCCTGCGCGGCGTTGAATGGGGCAACGGCCAGAGGCGGCTGGCCAGAGGCCGTGGGCGCGATACCCGCTGGTTTTCGATGGCAAGCGATCTCGTCTATCCATAGTGTATTTTCGTCCCCGTCCCGAGAGCCCATGTAGCCGAGGCTGAATTCAAATACCTTGCGCAAGTCGAGGTGCGATAGTTTCTCCGGCTCCAAGTCAATGGTTACTTTCTTCCACTCCTTGGCACAGTCGAAACCAAAGATGCTCCATCGTACATCGCTTTCGCCGATGGGCTTGGCGTGTATCATGAATGCTGCAGAGCGAGGCCGAATTCCCTTCACGTAGAATGAAACAGAATCGTACGGAGTGAGGTCGAAGAACTGCTCACGTGACCCCCGCAACACAACGTTGGCCTGGACCCAAACGTCCTTTTTCGTCTGGTAGGACCAACGCAACGCCTGCGCAGAACCCAATGCCCCCGGGGAGTCGAGAATCGTACGGGTTGAGATACCATCATAGTCGCTAGCGTAATCCAGAAGCGGGTCTGGAAACAACGCCGTGGTCGGAGCGTCGAAGTTCACAAGGAGAAGCGAGTCCGGGTCATCGGCTGCCTTGGCCGGAATTGTCGGCGGTTCCCACCTCGCCCGGATCGGCATGTTCCCTCCTGACACAACCGTGACATCCTCGGCGTAAACCTCGATTCCATTCTTCTCGACCCGGACTCGGCGTTTCCCAGGGTCGACGCTAAAGACAATCTGCCCGTCCTTTCCCTTGCTCTCGACAAGGACCTTACCTTCGTCGCCGAGAACCTGAACGATTGCGTCGGGGTCGTCGATTTCGACGATCAACGTGCCGTCAGGAGTGGTCAGCGAGATCATCAGGCCCCAGAGGAGCAGGGGAAAGAGTAAACCGGCGGCCACCGCCAGCCACTTCCAAGAGTTTGGGAACCACCGGCTGCCTGACAGACGACGGCGGAGCGCGATGAGAATTGATGCTTTTGGTAGTGAGACTGAGATGGAGTCGTCACTCAGGGCCCCCTGACCCTGCGCTCGCTCCGCAGTGGCTGGGGTGATTCCGGGGCCTGTTTCTGCGTCGTCTCTTGGCTCCTGTGCCAATACGACCGAAGCGTTTTCGTCTGAGCCCTTTTCGTCCGCTTGGGCGACCGCGGCCGACGGCGCGTCCGGCTTGGAGTGAGACGTTTCGCTGGTGGTACTCTTCAGGTAGCCCTTTAGTTCATCGGCGAACTGACGCATGGACGCGTAGCGGTCTTCCGAGTCCTTGGCCATTGCCTTCAGACAAATCGCCTCCAAGCGTGGATCGAGATCGGGACGATTGACCGAGGGCGACGCGGGCTCCTGAGTGGCGATCTGCACCAACACGGCCGTTACCGGCCCGTTGAAAGGTCGCTCGCCGCAAAGCAACTCGTATAGAATCACCCCCAGACTGAAGATATCCGATGCCGGACCGGTTGTCTCGATGTCGCCCCGCGCCTGCTCCGGCGACATGTAAGCCGGTGTGCCCAACAGTTGGCCGTTGTGGGTAATCTGCGATTCGCTTGCAGTACTGCGCTGCGCCAGGCCGAAGTCCATGATCACCGGCTCGCCCCGCCGGTCGATCATGATGTTCGAAGGCTTTAGATCCCGGTGGACGATGCCCTTTTGGTGAGCTTCCTCCAGCGCCAAGGCCAACTTACGCACGGCCAGTGCCGCCTTGCGCTGGTCAATCTCTTTCTCGCGCTCGATCACCGAGCGAAGGTCCTTGCCCGCGATATAGGCCATCACGATATAGTGCTGACCGTCCTGGTCGCCGATTTCGTACACCGGGCAGATGTTCGGATGACGCAGGTTCGCCGCAGCACGCGCCTCGCGCAGAAAGCGTTTGAAGTGCTCCTCCGTCTGGAACATTTCCTTGCGCGGGACTTTCAGAGCGACTTCGCGATCCAATCGCGAGTCATACGCGCGGTGTACCGTGCCGAAAGCCCCCTGTCCCAGTACTTCGATCAGCCGGAAGTGACCGATCGAATCCATCTCCGCAGGCGACGGATCGGCTCCGGCATCAGACGACTCCAGCGCGTCCCCGTCAGGTCGCCAAACGACCGTCTCGCCGAGGCTCATGGCAGATGTTTCGACCGAACATGCTTCGAGTGGGATTGCAGAGACCTGGACCGTTTGGTCGCAGTGCGGGCACTTGCCCCTTCGGCCCGCATGCTTCGCCTTGACACGGAAGTTGTGGCCATTGGGACAAGTCACTGGGATCGAAGTGCGCTGCCGAGCAGCCTGCGGTGGAACGGCACACGCGTCATCAGGCGATTGCTCGAAGTTCAACCGGATCAGGTCAGCGTCGTTGGGAAAACGGGCAAGAAACTCCTCTGGATTCGGGTTCTCCCCGCTCATCTCTCGGTAGGCAATCTCCACCGCCAGCAACTCGGCAAGCAGTGCGCGACGTTCAGGGCCTTCCGGGTTTCCCAAGTACTGTTCGACTTGGGGACACTCTCCATTTCGCCAAGCGTCCTCAAAGCGACTACAGATCTCGTCTACTCGCTGCTCCACCGCGATCGGAATGGACTCTTTCCCGGGAACGTGGGCATCTGGCTTCATGGGGACTCCTCTGCAGATCTAAGGTCTGCCTGCCGGTGCGACAGTTGTCTTGATGACGCGTGTCAATGCTACCAGTATGTATCTCCACAAAGTTCGCCGCCACCCGACACATTCTTGCTGACAAACTCAGTACATGCTTTCAGGTCGGGGCTTCGTCGGACCATAACCTTCGGATCAGCCTCAACTTGCGCTCGACTGTGCGCGTTACCACTCCCAGACGATGGCCGATTTCCTTGTTGGTGTATCCCTCCATTTTCCAGACCGCGATTTCACGGAGACTCTTTTCGGGCAGCCGATCCAGAAGCCGTTGATACTGGTCGACCACCGAGACGGCAAATTCGGGCGTCGGCGCGTGGCCGACGACCTGATCGATGCCACCGCCCTCGGTCGCCGTTCCGGCGCCGATAAGGGCTGATTCACCGTGTACTCTCCCTCCGCCACGTTTCTGGCGAAGATCGTGATGATGCTGGTCAATCGCCTTGCGTGACGCGACAACGATCAGCACTTGCCACAAGTCATCTCGATCGTCGAGTCGCGGAAAACGGCCAAGACGAGTGCCTTCCACAAAACTGTTGAACGCACTCAATGCCACGTCTTCTTCGTCCCAAGCTCGCCTGGGGTGCTCGCCAAGCTTTCGGTGGCAGACTCGGACGAGCTGTGTAAAGTAGCGTTCCCAAAGCGCCTGAACAGCCGCATCATCACCCGCCTTCGCCAAAGTTAGCCAATGAGTAACAGAGCCTTCTGCCGTCATCTCAATGATCCGTGCAAAGGATGGGAAAACGTCTCGCGTGCTGACTCACTGTCCCAGGCCTCGTTACTCGGTCCAGCGCGATCAACTTCATCCACCGGACAAAAGCCCGTAATGTAGAATCGCGGAACGGGAAACGATTCTAACCGGTCAGACCCAGCTAGAGAAGCAGAAGCCCAATGCCAGGAACACAATATGCTGACAGGACAGTTTCCCCCGATTCCTACGGGCGTGACCCCATCTGTCGACCTTCAGTCAGAGGCCGTGTACATCCGCAATCACAACTCCAAGGTTCCCCAACCCGTGGCCCGAGTGGATGATCGAGCATTGTCATCGGATCCAGAAAGGTTCCGCGACGCCGCTCAGATGAAATCGCATCTCAAACGCGCCTTCGCAAAGGTCCGACGCTAAGACGCGTCCGCGACGACGGTGTTCCATTGTTCTGCGCAACGCGGGCGCGGTACAATGCGCACGGTGCAGCGCAAATCGGGCTATGGACGCACAAACCAGCATAAGAGAACATCCTATGAGCAAAGCAGCCAGCGGAGTCCCCGAAGAGAAACTGGCATTGTACGAGAAGCTTGTGGCAACCAATCCGGGTATTGAGCGGAAGGGTGCCACCATGCCGTATACATCGTTGAACGGCCACATGTTCAGCTTCCTGACCAAGACCGGGACGTTGGCGCTCCGGCTTCCGGACGATGAGCGGGATGCATTCATCAAGAAATACAAGACCCAGCTCTGCGAGCAACACGGGAGAATCATGAGGGAGTACGTTGAAGTCCCGGATGCCCTGCTGAAGAAGACGCGGGAATTGAAGAAGTACTTCGACCTGAGTTTCGCCTATGTGGGCTCCCTCAAGCCAAAGCCGACGAAGCGGGCCAAGAAGAAGACCACGAAGAAGAAATCGGCGAAAGAACGATAACGTTGCAGGTGATAGCCTCGAACTTCACTGGAAGCATGATGGCCTCACGAGACAACATACAACCGACGGCATCGCGAATTGTTCCGCTGGCTGCATTGTTGACGGCAGCGTTTCTGCTGGGGATTGGATCCACGCGGGCACAACCCGTCTCGACCGACAGCTCGAGCGTTGAGTGGATGGCGGCCAATTCGCAACTGATCGTCCAGGCTGTGATTGAAGACGTCTCCGTGCATACCTTCAAGAACGGGCTGCATCGCGACACGCACATAAACCACTTTCAGACGGTCTCTGTTCGGGTTATCGAGACGCTCAAAGGCCAATCAATCGATCGACTGCAGTTCGTACACAACGGAGACATTGGGAGGTTTGAGTTCTCGCAGGCCCAGAAGACCAAGCAGCAGGTCTTGCTGTTTCTCGATCATTGGTCACGCAACCCGCATTTCAATCGAGCTTATGGGGCATACGCCTACACCCGTTTCCCGGTTGTCGTTCAGTATCTGGCCGTTCTGAGCCCGCAGGATGTCCATTGGGCCGACACCAGCGTGCCGGTATTGTCGAGCGATTTGACGCGGCTCTCGACTCCCGAAGAACTGATCGGCACAATCAAAGGCTACTTGAACTCTCGTCAAGACTATGGCCCGGTTCGAGGGAAGACGATCAAGTTGCCAGCGGAGTTGAAAGGCGGGTTCTATCAAGTCACTTTCACTTTTCCCGTCGATGCGGAATTAGACGGCCGAAAGCCGCCTGCCAGCGCGGATGAACGGCCGAACTCAGATTTTGAGGAGTTCAAGCGGGGATATGCAAAGCGGCCGCCGCAGGCTGAAGAACTGACCACCTACGACCGCAGAGGGAGCGGTTACGTCGGCGTGGATACCTTAAACCTCATGGCGACCGACTGCGATGCCATTGTTCGGGGCGTGATCGAAGACTCCTGCTTCCTCGGCACCGATCGTGAACCCACCGCCAACGTGTTTGGCGTCAGGATGCGCGTGCTCGAAACGCTCAAAGGTAAGTGTCCCGAGCAGATCGGCGTTTACATGCCCTATCCGCGTGACCTGGAACAACTCGAACGCGACCGGCAGGAACTGGTGGTCTTTCTACGCAGTCAGAGGCTTGGCGACCCGGCGGCGGCTCTCGGTTTCCAAACTCGCGCTGCGCTGTGGGACGATTCGGCCATTGTGCTTGACGACCAGAAGGCGCAGGTTCTCTTTGGCGAACTGACGTGGCATCGGCAGCCGAAGGAAATCCTTGACAGGCTTCGTGTTCTCGCCCAGCGCGAACGTGAACAACAGGAAGGAAGTGACAACGCCTCGGCGCCATTTGCCCATCACGGAACGCGACCGCCGGTCTTTACGTTCCACCCGCCCGAGTCGATTACCGCCGGCTCGGTGATTGCCGGCAACGTTTATTCCAAGGTTTACATGCCGGTCGACCGGGAGCTGGAAGCCAACGCGAGCAAGTGGGTAACGTCAGAGAACAAAGACCGGCGTTGGCTCGCGGCGCGGGCGATGATCTACTTCAAATCGGACGAGAATGCGACGATTCTGAAGACAATGCTCGACGATGATGCGACCTGGCGACGCATCGACGTGCTGCACATGCTCGAGAATTTGCCATATCCGCATGACCCTAGGCATCTTGTTCGATGGGAAGCCTGGCACGTTCTCGCCGGTTGGGGCTACGACGCTCCGAAACCCAGTTTTGGCGAAAGCCGATGAACCATTCGCTGAACCTGGAGTTGCCCAGATGGAAAGCGTCCCCCTGGGCAGTTCCTCCCACCCCGGAGCTTGACTCCGTGGAGGAGTGTTCATAACCAGAACGCGGCATCGGCTCGCACTGCGTCACCACGCTGCTCGCCAGCGTGGAACGGTGTTTCCAAAACGTTTTCACCGGAACATCGCTCAACGGAGGCAAGCTCCGCCGTGGCGTCCGGATATGGTTGAATCGCGTTCTGGTTGTGAACATCGTCCGACGGGGGCGAGCCCAGACGTGGCGGGAAATCGCTCTGGCAGTCCCTATTCTCGCACCATTCGGGCACGGGGCTATTGGGGCTAAAACGCTGCTTGGTTTCATGAGGGAGAGTGGATTCGGTCATTCTCTCTCAATAACGGCAATCGTCGCTGTAGCCGCGTTCAGATTCGCGCCCGAGACCATTGCACCAATAGCGCGTCATCGTCTGGGTGGTGCCATCGAGTTTGCCCTCGGTGACCATCAGACGCATGTCCGAACGATTGTGAAAGTGGGGTTTGCCAGTCCGGATCGGCGCGACGATGGCAACCGAACCGCCCTTTGCGTGACGGATCATGGATTCGACGATGGACGGGTCGGTCTCGGAATCGTATTCGCCGGTGTGACAGGATACCGTAGTGACCAGGGGACAGGCCCCGTCGTTCTTGAGTTGAGCGACGTGCTTGGCTGTGAAAGCGGAGCGTTCAAGGAACCAAGACGGCAGTAGTCCGTGTCCGTGAATATGCAACTTCCCAGTGGTCTTGTTGTTGATCAGATCAACGAGATTCTCTGCAGTCAGTTGATAACTTCCCGGCTGTCCGTCTTTGTCCCAGGGGGTCTCGTGAGAAAAGAAACGTCCTACTTTGCCATCCGCCCAAACGTTGGAGACATATCCATCCCAGCTATTGTGGACTTTGGGATATGCTGGACTGGACGTGCAGGTGTAGATCATCTGTTTTGCGAAGTCGCTCGTCGGGTACTTGGATTCGTAGGCGACTACCTTGTCGGTGAACGTCGCCACATCGGCCGCCGTAGGGACCGGTAACGACCGGTTCACCTTGCGATGCGTCCGAGGCGTCCTCATTGCGGGAACGTAGCCCGGACTCGTTCCTCTCCTCGGCTGGCGGTTTGCGGTCGGCGGCGAACGAGGTCCCGGTTCCCAAGAAGCCAATAACCACCTCGGAAATAAGAACTACGGTCGTCCACCTTGAATCTGTTAGACAAGCATTCTTCATATTGGGCGTTCTCCTGCTGAAGCAACGATCAATTCTCTTGATATGTCATTATGACTTGGTCCGACGTAATCACTTTGGATTCCAACGCGGTACACAACGCAATTGTGTCCGTTTAGTTTCTTGTAGCCGCTGGCCCTAACGACGCGACAACGGAGCGACACTTCGGCGGCGCCAGCCTGTGGATTGACGTCGAGGTGATCCAAGTTACAGTGAGAGGATCGTTAGCGGAAGCACCTGGGGAGACCATTTGAATGAGTGAGCGGGAGCTGAGCGAAATGAAACGCGGCGTATTCTTGGCGGTGGTTGCTGCATTGCTGGTTGGCGAGCTGGGCGGTTGCGGGTCATCTCAGCCACCCACCCTACCCGGCGCGGAACAAGTCGAGCAGATTGTCGCCGAAGTGAAAGCCTCGCCGACGGGCTACCCGTGGCGAACCGAATCGGGCGGGTTCACCTTGCCGGAAGCATACATTCCACGGGTCTTGGCGGCCATGACACAAGACCCACCTCCGATCCGCTGTGGCGATGAGTCGAGCCACCGGCTATGGGGTATCCTGGAATTCGTGCTCAAGGGCGGCCGGCGAATCAAGGTCTACCTTTTCCGCAATTCTCTGAAAAGAGCCATCTACAGCATCGGCGATGTGTCGCGTGACAACAGGGTCGAAGGGGGATCTCAGCCCGGACTTTATAGAGTGCTGCGCGATGCCTACAAGGAAGTGAATCCCGAACGGTTCAAGAACATCATCGAGATCCCGGCCTCTCGGTAGGAAACCGGCAGCGGCAACGGGGTATTTTCTCGGGATACGCATTCTCAAGCCCTCGTTCAGCTCGGGATTGTGCAGACAGACTCCCTACCGGATGAACGGTGGGGGTAGATCGCCCCTTTCTTGTGACCATCGAAGTCCCCCAAACTTCCGCTTCTTATGCCAGAAATGGTTGACCAAAAGGCTCGGTAAAGGATGCTTTTTCTCTAACCCGCTTCCGTGCATGGGCCGATATCGTTAGAGAGGTTCCGGAGTATCTGCGCAAAGTGTCTTCGGGCGTTCGGCTATCCCAGGCGGTTTTAGAAGTGCAGGGAGGTGCAATCCTGTGCATATCGTTGGTACTCCACATAAACCTGTCCGCAACGGAGTAGCGTCGCACATCCGCTTTCACCTAGTCAGCGGGCTCCTGTTCTCGCTGCTCGTGGCGGAGACGACGCAAGTTTTGTTGGGTGCGGACGCGGACATCGACCATGGTTCTGTCGTGACGCCGGTGGTATCAGAAGATGTTCTCTTCGCCCAGCAGCCGAAGCCGAAGACGAACCCAGCCCCTGCGGCTCCAGCGAAGAAGGCTGTTGCTGCCGACGCAAAGAAACCACCGCGACGTGACGACGAACCGGCAGACGAACCCCCACCTCGCCCCAGGCCGATACGCGGGGACCTGATACCGGATTTGGGGCTGTTGGCGTTTCGCGCGCCTTCCTTGCGCTTGGCCAGTGTGCCGAACATGCTGGGTGATTTCTTCAGTCAGGGCGGACAAGTCACCGTCGCCGGGAACTCGAACGCATTCTCAAGCTTGCCGCTTGCCGGCGGTGGCCGTCGCCTGAAGATTGCCGAAAACAACAAGGCATTGCCCATGAACCGGTGCTACTTCATGTATCACCACTTCCACAACGCTTTTGATTCCGACGCGAACACGCTAGCACCTGGGGCGGAGCAAAGCGATTCCGTCGATCGTTTCACGATCGGATTGGAGAGGACCTTTCTGGACGATTTGTGGTCGGTCGACGTGCGCATGCCCTTCGTTGATGCTTATCAATTCAATTCGGCGGGTCTCAGTGCGGAGGGAGGCAGTATCGGCGATCTGTCGATCTCGTTGAAGAGACTACTCGCGGGCGGCCCAAATGGTTCGCTGGCAGCAGGTCTAGGTATTGTCATGCCAACCGGCAGCGACGTAACGGGCCAGGTACTCACCACCAGCTACACCGTCCACAACCAGGCAGTCCATCTTGCGCCGTATGTCGGCCTACTTCGGGTGCCGAACGACCGGTTTTTCTGGCAGGGTTTTCTGCAACTGGATATTCCAACCGGCGGAAACCGCGTCGATTACGTGGACACAGTGCTCCCCGCCTCCGGCTCGTTCGGGACGGTCACCGATCAAACGCTTCTGCACGCAGACCTCTCGGCAGGCTACTGGCTGTACCGAAATTCTGATGCGTGCGTTGTGACGGGACTGGCGTCGCTTGCGGAACTCCACTACACCACGACGCTTTCAGATGCCGACGTGGTCACCGGCGTGCTCGGGCCGAACACCTACCAATTCGGCAATACGTTCGGGCGTGTCGACGTGATGAACGCTACCGTTGGATTACATGCCGAGCTGATCAGCAACACCACGTTTCGGGTCTCCGGTGCCTTCCCAATGCAAAACAACCTGGAGAAGCCCTTCGATGCTGAAGTCAATGTGTCGGTGAATCGGTACTATTAGGTCAAATCGGTCCATCTACGGCTTGTTCGCGATTTCCACCATCACGACTCGAAAGCCGGACGTGATCTCCATGGAAAGGGCGTAATTCACGTGGACCGACGAACGGCAAGCATCTGCTTTGTGGCCCGAACGACCTCCACGTCGCACTTTGAGTTTGGCCTGCGGGATTGAGCCGAATGGATCGGTCGGATCGTGGGCCACGTCGGACGTCTTGTACAGGTCTCGGCGAGTTGTGCACCATTCCTGTACGTTCCCGTGCATGTCAAAGACACCGAACGCATTCGGACGCCGCGATCCCACCGGCCAGGGATGCCGCTGCGAGTTGTCCTCGTACCGGGCATACCGTCCCAACTGGGATTCGTCGTCGCCAAAACAGAAGCCTCCCTCGGCACCTGCCAAACAAGCATATTCCCACTCCGCAGAGGTCGGCAAACGATATTGACGGCCCGCCTCCTCGGGCAACTGCGACAACGCCAGGCAAAACGCCAGTGCATCGTCCCAGGTTGTGTTGTCCACAGGATGCGGGTTTGTGTCCAATCCGTCGACCCTGTCACTGGATTCGCCGGATTGGGCGTAGCGGCTCGGGTTGGTATCCATCACGTGTTGGAACTGCTCCTGAGTCACCTCGTGCTTTCCCATGTAGAACGATCCAAGAATGCGCATGCGGCGTCGTGGCTTTTCGTTCGGAAGACCGGTCCCGTCTGTCCCCATTCTGAACTCGCCCGCTGGGATTCGTTTCAGCTTCATTCCAATGCTGTTCGTGATTTCGAGGGGCGATTCTTCTTCAAGATTTGGCTTGCTGCCATCTGGAGTCTCTGGCTGGGCAGGCGGCTCGGAAGCTGATTTGCCCATTGACCTGAGGTACTGACGGTCGGCCTCACTCAATCTCGCAATTGGGACCGCTATTCTCCGCCCGTCGGTGTTTTCCAAGATGACCGTATTGCCCTGTATCTCGGTCAACTCGGCTTCCGTGGAGAACTTCCCCGTGCTGTCCGTCCACTTCCGCGCAGAGCTTGGAGCCACGACTACGAACAGCAGCACTAGAATTACGGTCATCGACGCGGCGTATCTCATGGGCTTCTTCCTTTCACGGTCATGAGGTGCGATCGGCGCAAGCATGTGATCGCAACGATTCGGACGTGTTTCGTCCCCGAACTATCCAGGTGATCGAAGTGAATCGGCGTTTGCGGCTTCCATCGCCGGACGAATTGAGATTTTGCCCGCCCGTCACGGCTGATGCAACTGGTACAACAGATGGACGAAGCGTGACGGGCACATGGCTCGATTGACACACTTTTTCGGTCGCGGCCGCGAGACCTGCAGGACTCACTGACTCTCGACAGCGAGGAACAGCCCCCAGCCTTTCGTCTCTGGGTTGATGCCGATCTTGTAGGTACTCGTGGGTAGAGCGACTTGCTCAGGTCCTTTGTTTCCGCCTTGGTCCCAGTTGATCACTATCGGGAAGCGGGCAATCGTGTTGCCTTTCAGGGCCGTGGTCGGTACCGTGAAGCCAAGCCAATTACTCCTTGACTCAAAAGGGGTTGAGAAAACGGCACCGGAACGTTCGGGCTCCCTCGGCAACTGTAGAATTGCCAAAACGGAGCGGGAGCGGCCAACTCGCAGAAAGATCTCCGCAATATCGGGAAGAAACTCGATGTGGCGGCTGGGTGGCACCGCTACTACCACGGAACTGTGGGCCGCGGGACGAAAACCCGACATCGCTTTCAAGGAAGACCTGTCCTCAGTCGGCGTTGCGACCAACGGGGTCAAGAATGGATGGCCGCCCATCTTCTGCTTACGAGTTGGTGGTTGCGCTTCCAAGTCCAAGAAACAGAAACCGCCGGGCACGGCCCGGCGGCTTGATTCAAACTGGCTGCTCCAAAGACGCCTGTCACTACGGGGCGAAGGCTATCCCGTAAGGACCCCAATGTCGATCGGGGCGAAGCCATCGAGAAAGTCGTTGACGACGGCCAGTTTCCATACCAGCGTAACGGATTCCACCGCGGGATACCCGAGGGTTTCTTCGTACCCCATTGCCGCCTGCAACACCGTGCACCAGTCTTCCATTCGGTCTGTCTCACCGTAACTCCCCGCGTAGTCGTTGGGGTTGCCCGAGTAATAGAAGTGCAGACGCCTGAATCGACGCCAGTAATCCCTACCATCGGGATGATGATCCGCGTCGCGAGACGAGTCCCAATTGTGGCCGATTTCGTGGATGACTGCTGAGCGGGCCCACAGGTTGTCGTCGTCGTCGTTTTCGTTCCAGTCCCTTATTTGGATCTTCCGCTTCCAGGCGTTCGCAGATGGCGACCACCATGTCTCGTTACGTCCACGCCAATCGACGCTGGAAGCCGCTTTGACGAATTTGAGCGGCCCTCGACACTTCGTGTCCTTCAGGATGCGCATCGAACCGGTCCGCTCGTACAATTGCGCGAATGCGATATCGAGCTGTTCGACCTCCAGATCCGTCCAGCGGCGGCCGGAGTTGCTGATGCTGATCTCGACGTCGGTGTGGTCGCGGAACAGCATTTCGTCACCGCCTCCCCTCAGATAGCGATCATCGCCCAGGCGGCCCCCGTAAAGACGGTCGAGCACGTTATCGGGGCCACCATAAAGGCCGTCATTCCCGGAACCGCCAAACAGGTCGTCCTCGCCCCAACCGCCAAGCAATCGGTCGTTACCCTCATTGCCGTGGAGGAAATCGTCATCATCTCCGCCGAACAGCGTATCATGGCCATCTTCTCCATATAGATGATCCGCACCATGCCCACCGATCAGCCTGTCATCTCCGCTGACGGTGTCGTTATCGTCGCCTCCCCACAGACTGTCGTCACCGCGTTCGCCGTCGATGGTGTCGTTGCCAGCGCCGCCCCAGACTTCGTCGTTGCCATAGCCTGCGTCGATGATGTCATCGCCACCGTTGCCCCAGACGTCGTCGTGGCCGAAGTAGGCATCGATCACGTCTGCGCCGCCTCCACCGTAGATGGTGTCGTCGCCGAAACCACCGTTGATAGAATCGCGGTCGGCTCCGCCGTAGAGTGTGTCGTTGCCGTATCCACCACTGATTGTGTCATCGCCATCATCGCCGGATATGGTATCACGGTCCCTTCCACCCACGATGGAGTCGTGACCGTCACCGCCCCGCAGGTCATCGATGCCTGTTCCTCCGTAGATCGTGTCGTTGTCGGCGTCACCAAAAATGTGGTCATCGCCGCTGTTGCCGTACAAACGGTCGTTGCCCGAGCCGCCATGGATCGTGTCGTCGCCCACATCGCCCCAAATGTGATCGATCCCTGGGCTGCCTTGCACGGTGTCGTTACCTAGGCCTCCCCGGACGTAATGGACCGATCGGTAGGTAGAACCTCCGCAGTCGATCGTATCGTTTCCGCCGCCGCCGTAGATCCGGTCGTCACCGTAATCGCCATTGATGGTATCGTGACCGTCGCCGCCGTGAAGGCGGTCGTTGTCGTTGCCGCCGTGCAACACGTCGTTGCCAACGTCGCCCCACAGTTGATCTGCCCCTCCTTGGCCGAGGATTTCATCATCTCCACCGCCGCCATGAATGGTGTCCGCCTGACCGCCACCAGCGATCCTATCTCCCGGAACACCGTGGTTGTAGGGAATCCAGCGGCCGCTGTGGAGCACGAAAATCAGTTCGTCACCACCGTTGATTGTGTCGCTGCCGCTGCCCCCATCGATCGTGTCGCCGCCAAGGTTCCACGCCTCGAGGGCCACCGTACCGGGATGGTAGGAGAAGTAGCCCAGAATTTCGTTTCCGCCATGAATCGTGTCGGCTCCAGCGTTTCCCTCGATCACGTCGCGTCCTGACCCACCGTACAGTGTGTCATTGTCGTCGTCGCCATGCAGATGGTCGTCTCCGCTGTTGCCATAGATGCGGTCGTTGCCCCATTGGCCGTAGATCCAATCATTGCCGCCATCTCCGTAGATTTGATCCTCGCCGCCTCCACCGTACACGGTGTCCGAGTCTGCGCCGCCCTGGACGTAGTCCGCACCACCACGTCCATAGATAGTGTCGTCGCCGGGTCCACCGTGGATAATGTCGGCACTTCCGCCGCCCCGGATCGTGTCGTTGTCCGCGCCGGCGCTGACGGTACATGGCGTGCTTGTGAAGTTGCTGAACTGATCATCCCCGTCGTGACCGTTGAAGACGATTCTGCTGACACTCGAACTGCGATAGTCCCACGTCCTTCCGTTCAGATCGGCGTAGAGCCGGCTTCCCACCAAACGAACCTCAGACGTGTCGGCCTCGTCGGTGCCTTCGATGGTCAACGTACTGCCGGTCAAGTTGACCGGTGACAGGGCGAGCAATCTTCGGTTTTCCAACGATTCGAAGGCCAGTCTTCTGCTCTGACTCCGTCGTCGCTGCTCCTTGCGGTTCTTTCTGTTGATTCTTGGCATGATTCTTTCCTTTCCAGTCAATTTGCCGAGCCGGTCCCTACCCGTTGGCCTCGCAAGGTGTATTGCCAGTTAGGCTCAGGAGTGGCCAAAATTCCCGAAAAACCTTCTTGTCCGATCCTCCATTCGCGCACCTGGTGCGGACCCGGAAGAGAATTCGTCTTCTTCTGGCCGCCTTCCGGCCACAACGGCAATCGACATTGCAGTGGCAGGTAGTCTGAACCCGTTTGCAGGATCACTAATTCGGAGGGACAAGACAATGAGACTCTTCCACCGCCTCTTCAGCAATAAATTCCGTCGGCCTCATAAGCCGAGGCGGCTCAGCCTCGAACGGCTGAATGCGCGCCACATGTTCTCGGGTCTCTCTGGGGATTTCTACTGTCGCCACTACCCCTCCCAGTATCTTCTCCATCCGGGATGGGCACCCAAGAATCGAGGCGTATTTCTCTGGCTTCGAATACGGCTCATCATTGGTTCTAGGCGACTTCGATGGCGACTGCCAGTTCGACTTGGCCGTTGGCGTGCCGGGCGCCCGGCCTGGAGGCGTGGTCGTGGTGATCTACGCCTACGAGGAGCCGGATTCTTCTTGGGACAAGAGTTATAGCAAGCGATACTACTTGAGAAACGACGGACCTTTTGGATCACGCGGGTACGATGACCGGGAGCGTTTCGGCTCCGTTCTCTGATCGCATGCTCGGCGGCGGTTTGAGCGCGAGCAATCGCAGATACTGAAGGTAGCGTGGCGATTGTAGTCGTTTGCGTGGTTGGCATCGAGCACTTACTATTGGTGAGGACAATTAACGGTTGGTGGAGTCCGATAGCGACACTTGCCGTCAACTTCAAGATCGAATGACCAGCTCAAAAAGTAAGAACCCTCGTCAGACTGGCGAGGGATACCTGCGCGTGTTTCTGACAGACAATTCGACACGAAAGGCCAAATCTATGGCGAACTCATCTTATCCAACCTGGCGGGCCCTATTACAGGTCGGCCTGGCCGTCACCCTCTGGATCACCACCAACGATATGACGTTCCTCCGCCAGGCGTTCGCCCAGGGGACGGACAGCCGGCCTGACACTCGCGCGATGCTAATGGAATCCCGGCGTCTGAAGATGATGTTAGGGTTCGAAGACACGACATCTATCAAGGATATCGAGGCAGCCTTCAAGACAGACATGGCGGCCCATGGCGCAGCGCTGGCTCCCGGGTTTCGCACTTATCGAGAGGTGATGAAGTCACTGGCTGCAGAGATTGAGAACCTCGAGAATGTGAGGGATGACCTGGAAAAGCAAGTCCAGACCACCAGGGAACAACTTGGAAAGGCGTTCGAGCAATCCCGCCGCAAACATCCGGACTCAGGGGCGAATCGGGCCATACAAGACCTGGCCAAGGAAAGAGAAGCGTTCGATCGAGATCGCAAGCGATTGATGGACGAGAACGCGAAACTCCTGGAAAAATGGCAAGAGGAGCGGAAGCAGTTGGAGGCTCAATTACAGCAGCACGCCGAAACAACTACACGGCTCCGCGGCGTGTTGTCTAAGCACGGGATCGAGCCCAAAGAGGCCACAGCAGGGGGCATCCAGCCCCGGATGTGGACCGATACCAGCGGCCAGTTTTCGGTCAAAGCCGAGTTGGTCGAACTCAAGGACGGCAAAGCGATGCTACGACGGGCCGATGGCAAGGTCATCACCGTCCCGGTCGACAGCCTGAGTAGAAGTGATCGCGATTATCTCTCCACCTTGGACAACACCACGCAGTGATGGTTTGCTACAATCTCTCTTCCCGTAGCACAGACAAGACCTTCTATCAGAATTGGGGGAATACAGATTTCCTATCGTTTAACCTGTGCGTGCGGAAAGCGTCTCAAGGCAGCCGCCCGGCTCGCCGGTAAACGCATCAGATGCCCGGCGTGCGGCGAGGCATTGACGATCCCGACGGGGGCTTCCGGCGAAACCACCCAGCACGCTACTGGCACCGCCAACGCTGATACGTACGCCACGAAATCGCCCGGGGCCTTCTGTCCTCATTGTCGAGCCGTGATGGAGGCTACTGATGTCCTCTGTGTCCATTGTGGCTACCACAAAGACCGGGGAGTTCATCTTCAAACGGTCTCAACCAGGCCCCTAATGCAAGACCCACCTCAGGGCTACCGCGTCGAAGATCGCGGCAACCGTCTGTTCATCACGAGGGGTCCCGCTCTCAAGGGAGGTGTGCCCTGGGCGATTGGCGTCTTGGCGATCGGGCTGGCCGTCGTCGGCGTCGTCTGGCTCGTCCATCCTATCGCGGCCGGCATCCTGCTGGGTCTCCTCGTGCCCATCTACCTCACCGCGATATACCGCCTCGCCATCGTTGTCGATCACCAGCGGATCTCGGTTCGACACGAGCCGTTCTTCTGGCCAACCAAGACGATCCCTGCGGATGATGTCGAACAACTCTACTGCCGGAGGCGATTACACAGGAATCAAGCGGCCGATCGCACCTTTTACACGTACGACGTCTGTGTCCTGACCAGGCATGGACGCCGAAAGCGAATCTTGTCCCGTTTGCCCGTTGAGAGCGACGCTGTGTTTTTCGAGAAACGCATCGAGCAGTTCCTCGGAATAACCGATCGGGATGTCGAAGAAGGCCTCATTGAACGTTATCACGGGCTCATCAAATTCGTGATCGTTTTGGCGATCACGATTGCCATTACGATCGCGTCGGTCCTTCTCCGCTAACCTGATTCGCAATCGGTGTGTTTAGGGCCTGGACAAAGTCCCTGCATCGAGCATTACCATCCTATGTACGAGACGGTTGATGTTCTTTCACCTGACCAATCGTCGCTGAGGTCAACATAGAGCCGATCGTCACCGTTGAAGTCGACCAGCGGCCAACTTATTGAGAAAGAGCAAAGACAATCCAAACAGACGTTGCACGTGCCGGACAGATGGCAGTGTGCCTTACGCGGAACTGCGTCAGCCGGTGCGCACGTCCGAACCACTCTTCGGGGCATGGCACATCTGTTTGCTCGTCCGTAGAATTGACTAACCTCAGCCAACTTTCGCAACAACCGCAATGCGACAACCACTCCTCCTCGTTAGTTTGATGGTGCTACCGCTGGCTTCGGCGATCGGTGCTGAACAGAAGCTTCAACGGTGGGCGTTGATGGCGACCGACCGGGTCGCTGAGACTGGGCTGCTGGACCTGTTGACGGTCGAACTTTCACAGAACGATTCGCTTCAACTTGTCGAACGTGAGAGGTTACGGGAGGCGATGCGTGAGCTGCAACTAATGGCTCTGGTCACGGCAGACCAAGTCGAGCAGCGTTTGCGACTTGGCAAAACGCTGCGAGCCGACGCGTTGATGGTATTGTCTTTCGAGCGTCAAGAAGAACAGCGGATGCTCCGAGTCGTTGTCTGCGACTCGAAACTCGGTGTCCGATTGTGGCGCGGAAGCTTTGCTTGCAGTGACGAATCGGATGTCACGCAACTTGTCCAGTATTGTGCTACGACGGTCGGCGAAGTCCGCCAGCGATTCGCGGGAGGCATCCGACACCTCATCGCGGTGCCGCCTTTTCTGTGCGATGACTTTGCCCAGAAGTTTGATTACCTGCAGTCTCGATACAGCGACCGGTTGAGCAGTTCGCTAATGGCTCACGCGGGTGTGGCGGTCGTCGAGATTGAAGAAGCACGAGCCGTCTTGCGCGAGCTGCAAGATACGTTGTCAGGCGGACTGGAGCGGCCAATTGCTACGATCGTGCAAGGCAGATACAACGTCGATGATCAGCAGCGCGTCAACCTGCAAATCGAGCTTGTTCACGACGAGGAACGGCGAGAACAGATTAAGCAATCGTTCGATCTGGGAACGGTCGGCCACTGGCTTTCCAAAGACTTGTCGAGTCGGCTGCTCGCTTCCAGCCAGACCAACGCGCCGACATTGAGCCCGAAAACGCAGAAAGCGATCCTCAGCCGGCACGCGCAGCGATTCGCCGAGCTGGGTGATTGGGGACGATCGACTTCGCTTCGTGAAGCAGTTTTGACGCTGGATCCGAACGACGCGCTCGAGCGGGCGTTGTTGATCAGCGAGTACCAATACGGTTTCACGCCAGCCGTGGACGAGAACTGGCATCTAGCCCGGTTTGCGAAGCCGCTTCCACCCGAACGGCGCGAACGTGCCTTGAGCCGCGCGGCACATGACTATTGCATCGGCCTGGAGCATTTGGCGTATTTGATTCGCAATGGGATCATCAAACGCACGGATGCGTTCGGGCTGTTGTATACGCACATCTGGTACAAGCGGAGCGCGGTCGGAGCGGCCTTGCCCATGGATCCGCTCAAGTTCAACGCACTGCGACCGGCGTGCGTCGCCCAGCGGCAGTTCGTTCGGGATGTTGTTCCGCTCGCCAATCAGTTGCCCGCCGGCGGCATCTTGCCCAAACACTTCAGCAGCCCGTTCTATGGTGCTCGCTACGTGGTCACAACTCACGTAGCCAGCGACGTCGCTTTCAACAATTACAGTGCAGAGTCGTTAGCCAGCCTGCAAGACTTGCTCGAACGCGTTCTTCCCGAGAAGGAGAAGACTTCGCACAGCATTCTTGGGATTTTCACGTTTACGCTCGTCCCGAAAGCAGGCGACGATAACTTCGACGCATGGCGGACGCTGTTGACAGATCTCAGCAATTCCGAGCGTGAGGTCACTCGACTGTACGGACGGTTTGGGCTGGCCATGGAGGCCAGGAGGCAAAACGGATCGTACTCCGGTTTGGAGCCAATACTTGACGAGGTGAAACGGCTGGGACGCACCGACGAGCCGATCTTTGACGTGATCAAACTCAAGCTGGGCCTCGCCAAGCGACAGCCCGCTGCACCAAGTACTCGGTACGGACGACCGCCGCGAGGCAACTTCGGACCGTTGGGGCGGATGCAGTTAGAGCCGATCCGGCTTGTTATCGAAGGTGACGAGGATGTTCCCCGACCGCCGCTCATCAAGGGCATGCTTCGCTGTGGCCAGCGGGATGCGTATTGGACAAAGGATCGCTTCTTTGTCATGCACGAACCAGGAGTTCTGCGTGAGCTGAAGTTGACCGACAAGACGGCCAATCACATCCTGTTCTGGGGCATGACCTGGGACGGCGAGTGTATTTGGCTTCACGCACAGGGTCGGGGCATCGTCGCCATTCGCCCGGATGGGACGCGAATGGCGACTTTCAAGCGGAACGAACATGTGCCCAGTTACTGGAAAGGTCTCAGGCTACTCGGCCTGTCACCGCGACGCGTTTTGATCGTTGGGAGCTTTGGCGAAACAAACCGCGCGTGGTGCGGCATTCTGGAAATTGACGAGAAAGGCAAACAGTCCGCCAGTATTTTCTTCGAGGCAAAGTACGTTGCCGAAGGCCAGTCTCCGGAGGAAGCTCGAGCGAATCCGAACACCGTCTTTCAGCCCGAAGATCTGCAATACGTTGAACACACGAGCGGCAAGGATTACTTCTTGGTTGGCCGCCGCGGACTGTCCTATCTGCAGGTCGATGTCGAAACGCTCAATGTGACCGTTCCAGAGAAGGTGATCGGCGCAGAAGGAGCATCTACGCGTACGGACTTCGGGTTCTCCGGCCGGACCTTCCTCCGCGATGGTCGTCCGGTGTGGGCCCACTCCGGCCTCGCCACCTTGCCCAACTCGAAACAGATACTGTTCCACGACGGATGGATCTACCGTCCCGGTTACGTCTGGATGCGCGAGGACCCTGAGACAGGCAGGCGTGAGCGCTTGCAGGCTCATAAATTGCCCCACCAATACTGGCACCTGCAAGTCGGCTCTTCAGCTCACTACGGATTAGTTACCTTTGACCGTTACAACCGTGGTTTGCCCCTCGCACGCGTCACCATCCTGGATGAGTCCGCTGATTGTGATGCGTCGGAGGACGAGTGAACAAAGGGGGCCCAGAACTTAGCTGTTACTCCTAAAGTCGGCTTTGGAGTTCCGACCGACTCGCATATGCGATGTTCGGCCTCACATTGCGTACGGCGGAAGAATCGACGACAATACGGCGTCAACGGTACGGTTCTTCATGTTCCCGCCCTCCCCGAGGAATCCTCTTTCCCTGGCCCACCTTAGAAAGGACTGGCATGCGCCACACTCCTGCGAAATCGCTTGTCCACTCACTCGCCGTAGTCGTTCTGGGCCTATTGGCCAACGGCGCGTTTGCAGACAAGCCGCTGCTGACGGTGAACGCAGCTTTCGACGTGGATTCGATCGCTTCGCGGGATGTTGATTTGCGTGCCGTCTCTCGCCATGGCAAATACGCGCTGCGCATGGCTGCGGGCCACCAGGACAAATGGCCGGGGATTACCGTGAAACCGTCCGAGAGAATCTGGGACCTGTCGACGTTTGAATACATCTCGATGGACGTAAAGAACGCTGGTGATCATCAAGCTAGAATCGGCTTGCGGGCGGACAGCGCTGATGCCGCGGGCGAACGCGAGACTCTGCAAACGGTCTCAGAACTCGCTCCGGGCGAACAACAGACGCTTCAACTCGGTTTGAAACGCCGAATGTCGACGGAACTGAGCGACAAGCTGTTCGGCATGCGTGGTTATCCCGGTGGGCTGAATCGGGACAGAGGGCTGGATTCGAAGAGGATTGACCAGGTGTTGATCTTCGTCAGTCAGCCAAAGGAGAATCATCTTATTGAAATCTCGGATCTCCGGGCCGGTGGTTCGTTTGACGGCGGTCTGTGGTTGACCGAAGACGCGGACAAGCTGTTTCCGATGATCGACCGCTTCGGGCAGTACACGCATAAGGATTGGCCCGGCAAGACGAAATCGGAAGCGGACCTCCAGCGGCGAAAGCAGGAAGAGGCCATCGAGTTAACCGCAAATCCCGGCTCCATGGACCGGACCGAATACGGCGGTTGGGCCGCAGGCCCGCAACTCGATGCGACCGGCCATTTCCGTGTTCAGAAACACGAAGGCAAATGGTGGTTGGTCGACCCGGTTGGTCGGCTGTTCTGGTCGCACGGCATCGACTGCGTTCGGCCGACGACGGCTTACACTCCGATCACCGACCGCAAGTTCTACTTCGCCGAACTGCCGGCGAATGACTGGCCGCTGGCCGAATTCTACGGGCGAGGCAACTGGGCGCCGCACGGATACTATCAGGGAAAGGGCAGATACGAGACTTACAACTTCACGGGCAGCAACTTGTACCGCAAGTACGGTCCCGGCTGGCGGGCAGAGTTCAACGATCTGTGCCATCGCCGGCTGCGGAGTTGGGGGCTGAACACGATCGCCAACTGGTCCGATCGGGATGTCTTCCGCCTGCGGCGAACGCCGTACGTGGTCACGGTCGGTTCCGGCCGCAAGTCGATCGAAGGCAGCACCGGCTACTGGGGGAAATTCCCCGATCCTTTTGATCCGGACTTCACGGCAACTACCCGCAGGAACGTGTCTCGGTCAAAGGACGACATTTCGACCCCTTGGTGCCTGGGCGTCTTTATCGACAACGAATTGGCGTGGGGCAACAACGGTACGTCACTGGCCGTCGCGACGTTGGCATCGCCACGCGACCAAGCGGCCAAACAGGTTTTTGCTGAAGATCTGAAACGGAAGTACGGCACGGTCGAGAAACTGAACGACGTGTGGGGAACGGAACATGCCTCGTGGGATGCCTTGCTCGATAGCCAAACGCCGCCCAATGAGGAAAGGGCCCGAGAGGATCTGACCGCATTCTACACTCGGATCGCCGAGAAGTACTTCGAGGTGTGTTGCGGCGCCGTGAAGGAGGTCGCTCCGAAGAAGCTGTATCTGGGCTGCCGTTTCGCGTGGGTCAACGAGCGGGCCGTGCGGGCTGCGGCGAACCGCTGTGACGTGATCGGTTTCAACAAATACAGCTATTCGGTCGCCGACTTTTCGCTGCCCGACGGTGTGGACTCACCTGCGATCATTGGCGAATTCCATTTTGGCGCACTGGATCGCGGGATGTTCCACACCGGTTTGCGGGCGACAAAGAACCAAGCCGAACGGGCCGAAGCGTACAAGAGTTATGTCCGCGGCGCGTTGAAGAATTCCTGGCTGGTCGGCACGCACTGGTTCCAATTCGGCGATCAGGCAACCACGGGCCGCGGCGACGGCGAGAACTACCAGATCGGGTTCCTTGATGTCTGTGACACCCCCTACCCGGAGATTATCGCCGCCAGCCGCGAAATAGGTGCCGAGATGTATCAAACGCGGCTTGTGCGTTAGGCTTTGTCCGCGGATGGTGGTTTCCGCGAGGCCGTGGCCAAGCCCCGCGATTGTGAGTACACTAGTGGATCGCTGGATCTTCGACTCGCGTCGGACGAGAAATGCGTCAAAGGAGAGGTCAAATATGTCAGCAGAATCGAGACGTTCCGGCCGACGGGACTTCCTGAAAACGCTCACGGCCGCAACGGTGGCCGCGCCGTATGTGATTACCTCGAATGCACTGGGAGCCACGGGAGTTGCACCAGCGAGCGATCGCATTACCACGGCTCTGATTGGTTCGGGTGGCCGAGGCCAACAGATCATCGCAGGCGGAGACCAGGTCGTGGCCGTCTGCGACGTGGACGCCAAACACGCAGAACGGACCAAGCAGAAAATCGACGCTGCGTCAGACACGATGGGATGCATGATCTACAGTGACTTCCGCGGTGTGCTGGCTCGCGACGATATCGATGCGGTTGTCGTGGCCACGCCGGATCACTGGCACACGCTGATTGCCGCGGCTGCGATCAAGGCGGGCAAGGCGGTGTACGTGGAAAAACCCTTGTCATTGACCATCCGCGAAGGGCGAATTCTCGCGGATATTGCCCAGCGGTACGGGGCTATCGTCCAGGTTGGCAGCCAGCAGCGGTCCGATGTGAAATTCCACCGGGCGTGTGAATTGGTGCGCAATGGGCGGATCGGTGAGCTTAAGACCGTGAGAGTCGAAATCCCAACACGTCCGGGCGACGGCAACAAACCGTGGACTCCTCAGGCGGTGCCGCCGGAACTGGATTACGATACGTGGCTGGGGCCCGCGCCGCTGGCACCCTACCATCCCGATCGATGCCATTACAAGTTCCGTTTCGTCACCGACTACTCGGGCGGCGACGTGACCAACTGGGGCGCCCATCAATTGGACATCGCCCAATGGGGCATCGGCGCCGACGATTCGGGGCCGGTCGAAGTGGAAGGGCACGGCAAACGCAACCAGGATGGCCTGCACGACGTATTCTATGACATCCACGTCGATTTCACGTATGCCAGCGGAGTGAAGATCGAATTACGTAGCGGCGGCAACGGAGTCACGTTCGTGGGCACGGAAGGGTCGATCTTTGTCAGCCGCTCGAAGCTGGAAGCAGACCCCGCATCCATATTGACTTCGCGGATCGGGCCCGACGAGATCCACCTCGCACGCGGCGGCCCCGAAAACGAAGGCGGCACGCACATGGGCATCTGGTTGGACTGCATCCGTGCTCGCAACAGCAAGGCGTTGAACGTACCCGTGGAGACCGGTCACCGGTCTGCTACAGTTTGCCATTTGGCCAACATCATCATGGGGTTGGACCGCAAGGTTCAGTGGGATCCGGCCGCCGAACAGTTCGTCGACGATGACGAAGCGAATCACATGACCTGGCGTCCGATGCGCGCTCCGTGGACGTTTTGATATACTGGTCGCCGATCCGGCTGAGCGGTCGGAGGCGAGTTAAGACTGGTTCCCAAGCTCCGGCTTGGGAACCAAGGGAACGGACAGTTAGTTCCCAAGCCGGAGCTTGGGAAACAGAAGAAACAACAGGACCATCGCACCACCAAGGCTAATCGAGAAAAGGAGAAAAGCATGTCACTCAACCGAAAAGCGACCGCCGTAGGCTTGGTATTCGCCATTCTGCTAGGACTGGCTCTGCCGGTCACGGCCGCTGACGATGCCGCTTTGGACAAGGCATTCGAGGTACTGAAGACATACGATTGGGGCAACGATCGCAGCCCTCTGGAAGCGTTGGACAGGGCGATCGCAGCCTCGCACGGCGATGCGGCGGCACAGAAGGCACTTGAGGCACGCTTGGTGGCGGTCCTCAAATCCGATGCCCCCAACGCGGCCAAAGACGTGACGTGCCGGCAGCTTAGCCTGGTTGGCTCCGCCGGCTCCGTGGAGACTCTTGCCGATTTGCTCGGCGACGAGAAACTCGCGCACATCGCTCGATACGCTCTTGAGCGCATGCAGTGCCCGGAGGCTTTGGCGGCTCTGCGTGAGGCTCTGTCGAAAACGAGCGGACGAGTGAAGGTGGGCGTCATCAATTCGCTGGGAGTCCGCCGAGACGCCGAGGCCACCGCCGCACTGACGGCTCTGCTGGACGCTTCCGACGAAGCGATCGTATCCGCAGCCGCCGGAGCGTTGGGAAAGATCGGTAGCTCCGACACGGCGAAGACGCTGAAAGCGTTCCAAGCCGATGCTCCCGACTCGCTGGCCTTGGTCGCCGCTGACGCATGTCTGGCCAACGCCGAACAACTGCTAGCGGACGGTAAGAAGCTTGAAGCAATGATGATGTACAGAGGTCTTTCTAAGTCCGAAATCAAGCACATCAAAGTGGCGGCCACGCGAGGGCTTTTGGCAGCGGCCGGAAAGAAGTAAGCGGCGAGCAAAAAGGGGTCGGGAGTCGTTTTCGTGTAACCGTCAACCATATGAAACGGCGCAGGCCCGAAAACGACTCCCGACCCCTTTTCGCACAAAGACGCTGGTAATGTCGAGTAGACGATGCACGTAGGGAGGAAACGTATGTTCTTGGGTAAATGGGACCTGGCCCACGCTCGCATGGCAACGATCTATGTAGCGTTCTTCTGGTCGATTGGGATCATGTCAATTGCGAACCCGTCCGTTTGGGGCCAGGAAGAAGAGGAAGATCCATTGCTTCAGATGGTCGTCGAGTTGGTCAGCGACACCGACCGGGATATGCGCGCGTTGGGGCTGCAGCAGGTTCGCGAGGAGGCACCCGGCGAAGCGGCAACGAAGAACTTCGTCGAGCTGTTGCCGAAACTGGCCACCGACGCACAGGCAGACCTTTTGGAAGCACTGGGTGAGCGTGGCGACGTGGCGGCTCGGCCAAAAGTCCTGGAGATGGTCGACGGCAAAGAGGAAGTGGTCCGTATCGCTTCGCTGCGAGCGTTGGGCGGCTTGGGCAGCGCCGCCGAGGTATCGCTCCTGGCCAAATGTGCCGCGTCCGGATCGGATAACGAAAAATCCGCCGCACTGCAGAGTCTTGTGCGACTTCGCGGCGACGATGTCAATAAGGCCATCGTGGCGGGGATGTCCGACGCTGAGACGCCGGTCCGCGTAGCCCTGCTGGGCGTGCTGGCCGACCGTAACGCCAAGGAGGCCCTGTCGTCCGTGCTGGATTCCGCAAAAGGAACGGAACCATCGGTTCGCCTGGCTGCCACGAAGGCCCTGCGTTATCTGGCCGACGAGAGCAACACGGCGGCTATTGTGGATCTTCTAAAGGTGGCCAAGGGAGATGCCGAACGAGGTCAGACCGAGTTGGCACTGCTGGTCGTCTGCAGCCGCGGCCGCGAGAAGTGCGCGGAAGCCATCGTCGCCGGCCTGGACGACGCCGATGCGTCGGCGCGTATCGCGCTGTTGCACGCGTTGGCCCGAGCGGGCGGAGCGGATTCGCTGGCAGCGATTGTCGAGCGATTGAAGGACGACGACGAAGCGGTGCAAGACGAAGCCGTACGAATGCTCTCGGCTTGGCCGGATCCGGCCGTAAAGTCGAATCTGATGGACCTTGCCGAGAAAGACAATCCACGACATCAGGTACTGGCCATTCGCGGCTTGGTGCGCCTTGCAGGCCCCCAGGAAGACCAGCCCGCCGACATAGAGACGCTGTCGAAAGTGATGGACATGGCAAAACGGCCGCAGGAGAAGCGGCTGGTTATCGGCGTTCTGGGTGGTATTGCCACTTCCGAGTCACTTGCCCTGGCCATGTCCGCGGTAAGCGATCTGTCTATTGCCGAAGAAGCGGGGCTTGCCGCGGCGCAAGTTGCCGAAAGAATCGAAGATGGTGATGCAGACGAGATCCGCACCGCCATGCAGAAAGTGCTGCGATTCGTCCAGAACCGAGAGACACGCGATCGCGTGCAAAAGGTCCTGGAGTCGCTCTAGGTTGCTAGAACGTGATCGACAAGGAGAAAAACGCGATGATCCATTTCCAATATTCTGGCCGGCTTTGGTCGGTCCTCACCGTGCTGGCCTTGTGTGTCGTCATCGGCTGTGTGCCGCCCCCGGAACGGCCGATTGGATCGACGACGACGGGAAGCACAAACTTGACGTCCGTAGCTTCAAACGTGACGACGCCGTACACGGAACCGCTCGTCGAGGAACCGGTTACTGACCCGTACGCGTCGGCCGAAGTCGAAACCGTTACTCCGTTGGATACGGTGGCGATGGCGCCGACCACTAGCCTTGCGAACCTGGTGCACATTGATCTGGAATTGCCTGCCCCAGCCTTCAAGGGTACGCCCGTTCCATTGGAAGAGCCGAATGTCGAAAAACCGAGGGGCAAGCCGCGACCGCCGTTCCTGGCCCCGGAAGGCACGGTCAATTTGGCGCTCGGCCAACGCGTGACCGCCAGTGACCTGGTGCCAATCAGCGGCGAATTGGACTTGGTGACCGATGGCGACAAGGAGGCATCGGACTTTGGCTATTTGGGGACGCGGGCCGGTTCCGAATGGGTCCAGGTGGATCTAGGGCAGAAGGGTTCGATCTACGCCGTAGTGGTATGGCACAACCATGCCGACGCGCGAGTGTACCGGGATGTGATCGTCCAGGTCAGCGACGATCCCGATTTCCTGGACGCGCAGACCGTATTCAACAACGACTATGACAACAGTTCGGGCATGGGCATCGGCGCCGACATGGGCTATGTCGAAACATCCGAGGGCAAACTGATCGACTGCAAAGGCGTGCAAGGCCGCTTCGTCCGCCTTTACAGCAAGGGCAGCACCGTCGACGACAAGAATCACTACACCGAAGTGTCGGTGTACGGAAGGCCGGCGGCGTGACGTTTCGATCAGAGAGCAGGTAAACAAAGGTGTCGGGAACCTCTTCTACGCAAGTTCCTTCGGAGCGAAGCGGTAAGAGATTCTTGGCACCTTTTTCTTTTGGCGTGTTGCTGTTTATCGTCGCCGGAGCTGCGGTGCCGCGTCTGGCGAAATTGGACAACCGGCCGATGCACTGCGACGAGGCGGTGCATGCGATCAAGTTTGGGCGGCTGCTGGAAGATGACGACTACGTCTACGATCCTCACGAGTATCACGGCCCCAGCCTGAACTTCCTTGCCCTGCCGATCGCTTGGCTGGTATCGGCCGAACGACTCACCGAAATCACCGAGACGCATCTTCGGCTGCTGCCGGCCGTATTCGGTATCGCCATCGTTGGCGCCGTCTGGCGGCTCAGACGCGAGTTGGGTTACGCGGCCGCTTTGTGCGCAGCCGCACTGACAGCCGTTTCGCCGGCTATGGTCTTCTACAGCCGGTACTACATCCAGGAAATGCTGCTGGTCGTCTTCACCTTCGGGGCCATCATCGCCGTATGGCGTTTCGTGCGCGCTGAACAGGTGTCAGAGACCCCTTCATGGTTCACGAGATTCGTGATACCTGGTCTGTGGCTCACTGTTGGTGGCGTCTGTGTCGGCATGATGCATGCCAGCAAAGAGACGTGTGTAATCCACCTGTTTGCGATGTTCGTTGCGTTTGGGACATTGATAGTCGCCCGACGTATCACTGACCGGTCTGCAGCGTCCTCGCAACAGCACCGCAAACAGACCGCTGCCGACTCTTGGTTCCCAACTGAGGTCTCGCTCCGGCGAGTCGCGATTCCAGCAACCCTTATGGCAGTAACAGCCCTGATCGCGTCGGCGATCTTCTTTTCGTCTTTCCTGGATAATCCGCGCGGCGTTGTCGATTCGTTCACAACCTACTTTCATTACCTCGGTCGAGCGTCTGGCGAAGGCACCACCGGTCGACACGTCCAGGATTGGGACTACTACTTTCGAATCTTATTCTGGTGGCATCGCGGTGATTTCGTGTGGAGCGAAGCTCCCATTGCCCTGTTGGCCGTGGTGGGACTGGTTGCCGCAGTCGTGGGCAAAGGCGTGAAACCCGATCAGCTTCCGATGGCACGCTTTCTTGGTGTCTACACCATTGTGATGACCGGCGTCTACTCGGTATTGCCGTACAAGACGCCGTGGTGCGCGTTGGGACTACTGCACGGCATGATACTCTTGGGCGGGATTGGCACAGTGGTGCTCGTCCGGCTAACTCCAACGCATGTTGGGAAAGCCCTGATGGTCATCACGCTCGTTGGCGCGGCCGGTCTCCTGGGCTATCAGGCGTATCGAGCCAGCTTCGTGGCGTTCGAACATCAGGACAATCCTCACGTCTACGCCCACACGACCAACGACGTACCGGTGCTTGTCGAACGCGTCACGCAACTCGCTGGTGCTCATCCCGATGGCGACAACGTACATGTCGAAGTGATCTGTCCGGAAGACGACTACTGGCCATTGCCGTGGTACCTACGCAACTTCCCCAACGTTGGCTGGCATGGCGATGTACCGACGGGGCCGGGTGCACCGTTAATCATCACACAGCCGTCGATGGAAGCAGGACTGCTTAAACGGCTGTTTGAAGATCAGCCACCCGGTCAGCAACACTTGTACGTACCAGTGCTGCGGGACGACAAGCTTCAAGAGTGGGAGTTGCGACCGCACGTTCCATTGCGCGTCTACGTGCGGTTAGACCTATGGGACGCATTTCAAGCGAAGGACGATACGGCATCTTGGGATGGCCGGTAACCGCGGCTACAATGGCGACCGAGTGGAATGGCAGAATTATGGGGGCAGAATTATGAACCATGAAGGAAATGGGAGTGCCTATCATTCTGCCTCCACTATTCTGCCAGCTCGCGGCAACTTCGACGAACCGCCTATTCCCATTCCATCATGAGCGTAGCCCTCACGCTGATCGTTCCCGCCTACAACGAAGCCCAGCGTCTTCCGCCGTTCTTGGATGACGTGCGCGCGTATCTTCCCGGGCAGTTCAGCGACGACTACGAAGTGATCGTCGTCGACGACGGCAGCACCGACGGTCTACCCACGGTTGTTGAGGAGATGGCGAGCGATTGGCCACAACTACGAGCCGTCTGCCACTCGGAGAATCAAGGAAAGGGGGCAGCGGTCCGAACCGGTATGCTAATGGGTCGTGGCGAGCTGCTTCTATTTGCCGACGCCGATGGTGCGACTCCGATCGCCGAAGAGGCGAAACTGCGGGCTGCGATCGAAGCCGGCGCAGATGTGGCAGTCGGCTCGCGGCTGCTCGGTTCGCCCGAGGTGACTCGCGATCGCACGTGGTTCCGCGGCATGGTTGGCCGTGCCTTCGCCCTGGCCGCGCGGTGGATGCTCCACGTGCCGGTGCGCGATACGCAGTGCGGCTTTAAGATGTTCCGGCGCGACGCGGGACGTCATCTATTCTCGCTTGTCGAGGAAAACGGCTACCTGTTCGATCTGGAGATACTGATTCTGGCCGAGAGCCTTGGATGTCAGGTATCCGAGGTTCCGGTCAACTGGTCCGAGGTGGCGGGAGGTCATTTGAGCGTTGGCCAGCACTGGAAGATGGTAGTGGCCGGACTGCGACGCCTGCGAGCAAAGAGAAAGACCGTGCTAGCCGACCGCGACAGGTCAAGAAGCTGAAATTCTGGGAACGGTATGCGCGCACGTTACGCGACCCGCGTAGTGGTCTGTCAGGCTTCTTCTCTGCCAGACGAGCCGGCCGGGGCGATGGCGACGGACCGGCCGAACCTTCTTGGGCCCACGGTCTGAGGCCGTCTTTCCTATTCAGAATGATCGCGACTACGGCGACTCGGGCGATTCCAACGGCTTGATGTAGATCCGCCGGAACTGAATCAGCGAGGACGCCGGACTCATCGGCTCCGGATCACCCTCCTTGTACGATCCCTCCTCCTTCAACTTGGCGATTTGCCGTGACGACAATGGTCCGCCATGGTGTTGGAAGCCGATCGGGCCCTGTTCGGGTATGCCCGGGATTTGGGCATTGTCGATGACCTTCTTGCCGTTCTCCATGATCGTCACACGATCGCCCGTCATCGTGATGACCATGCGATTCCATTCTCCCACGGGATTGTCGGCATTGACTTTCGGCACGGCCGCGGCGCGAACCTCGGCCGGTAGGCTCTTATTGTTTCTTGTGCCCCACAGTTCGCCGCTGCCACACGGCCAGCACCACAAGTTCGCCTGGTGACGCGGACCCCGCAGGAGAATGCCCGAATCGGCATTAGGAGCCGGCGTTGTGATCGGCTTGCCATCTTCGCCCGTCTTGTAGTCGCCGCTGGGCAGAATGGTCCGCATCGCATACAACCCCGACGTGCGCTTGAATCGCCACTCGAGATGCAGCATGTAGTTCCCGAATTCCTGCTCGGTAAACAGAGACTTGTTGCCCTTGGCCTCCGACTTGGCATCGTAGTCGATCACGGCATCGACCACTTTCCAATGGCCGCCGTCGCCCTCGGGCACCTTCCACCCGCTCAGATCCTCGCCATTCAAAAGGGGCGTGAACCCCGCGTCCAGAAGCCTCTTCTCATTAAACCGCTCGTCCCCCGCCACCGCGACCGTCGCCATCATCGTCAGCAGCATCCACGTCAAACCCAAGCATTTGAAGCGTTTCATCTATCCGTCCTTTCATGTGTTGTCGACTCGCCGAAACTGCCACACGCAGCCTTCATTCGGTTCAACTGTGGTACGCCGCCAGTCCGACAATGTCAAGGAGCCCACAAGCGAAGATTCTCCAACGAATCTAGGGAGACGACGAATTGTTCCTCAGCGTCGCTTGGTTAGGTCACGGACCTCAGCTTCATCGATTGCTCGGTCGTAGATACGCAGATCCTTCATCCGGCCGTTGAAGTAATCGTGCTGGCCGAATCCGATTCTCAGCGGTTGTGTGTTGGACAGGTCGTAGTCTCGCGGATTGAAGGCTGACGATTGGGCAACGAGCCTGCCGTCGACGTACAGCCTGAGTAGGTCCGCTTGCCTGACGGCGGCAATGTGGCGCCAGCCGGGCCGCAAGTGCTTGTCGTAGGTGACGCACTTGCCGGCTTCCAGTGAGAAGATGTGTCCCGAGGGGAGAGTTCCGGCGAAGAGTTTTCCTTGGTACACGGCCAGAGGCCAAACGCGGCGGTACTTGGCGTTTGGCGTGAGGTCGAGGTTTCCTGTGTAGTTCCAGGTGGTGTCGCCATCGTAACGGTAGACTCTCGCCAACGGGAGCGTGCCGGCGAACAGTTTTCCGTTGTAGACGACCATACCTTCGATCTCGGTCTCGTCGCCGATCCGCCCCAGTGAGGTCCAGGTATTCGGGTCGTCGTACCGATAAACCAAACCGTTGGGCCAGGTTCCGACGCACATCTTGCCTTGGTGGACGGCGATCGAGTAGGTCTGCGTGGTCTCGGGGATGGATTTCAGACGCGTCCAACGGGTTCCTCCGTCATAACGGAAGAAGCCGCAGCCGTCGAAACTGGTTGCGTATAGGTGTCCGTTGTAGACACCCAGCACGCCGACTCGTTGTCCCGGGTTGCCGCAGAACGTCCATTTCTTACCGCCGTCGTAGCGGTACATTCCCTTGGCGGGCCAGTACATCGTGGTGCCGTAGAGATTGCCGCGGAAGACGGTCAGTGAGAAAACGGTATCCGCTTCGCCGAGTCCACCGCAATCGGTCCACGTGGTCCCGCCTTCGTAGCGATAGACCTTTCCACCTGGGTTCTGATTGGGCAAGGTCGACATCCCGTCATGAACCACGTTGCGTCGCGTGCCGCCGGCGTACAGCTTTCCCTTGTAGACAGCCAACGCTGGAATCATGTTGCACTGGTTGGGGCATCCGCAGTCGGCCCATTCGGTACCGCCCTCGTACCGATAGACGTGTCCAACCTTATCGTGCCCGGCCTCGAACGTGCCAACGTACAGTTTGCCGTCGTAGACGGCCATGGCGAAGATACTGAGCGCCTCGCCCGGGCGGCCACAGTCGAACCACTCGTAGTCGATTCTGGCCGCGTCGATGCCAAAGAAGAGGTTCCGGTGGTTTGGTTGAGCCGAGGCGACGCCCGAGTAGTTCATAATACTGAGCGTCGTACCCGTGCGAATCGCCGGGTCGTATTTACTGAGGATATCGCCGAGAGTATCGTCCAGTTCGACGGCGGTGTGGCCCCAAACGGCCACGGAGAAATCGCTGGTACCGAGGTCGAGCGATTTGGAGTTGGGCACTTCGATGTAGTCGTCGATGCCGTCGAATGTGGCTCCCTGTTTGGCGTCGAAAGTGACTCCGTGGACGATCCCGTGGTTGCGGTTTCCGGACGAATCCTTGGCATCGTTCGCAAGCCGATAATGTGCGACCAGACCGCCGCGAGGCGCGGCAAGCCCCAGGCCGATGAAGCCCCACAATAAGCAGAACGCGGCGGTCAGGATGGTCTTTGCATCGCGGGCGTTCATCTTCGGGTCCTCCTAGATTGGCAATTGATTTCTCGATGACGCGAACTCAATTTCCAGGGCGAGTTAGCTGTAAAGTCCTTGATTTCCATGATAGTAGCGCCCATCGGCGGTGCAAACAATATAATCAGCGATGGTTGCGGCGTTTTGCACATCGACTTCTCGGGCTGGAGGTTAGACCATGGAAAAACGATCTTCGTTGATACTGTGTGCGTTAGTCGTCTTGTTTACGGTTTCTTCGGTCGGCGCGGCGGACTTGACTGCATGGCCCGCGGATTCGCTGGAGAAAGTGTTTCCCGATGCACAACCGCCGGAAGAACTCAGCGAGATGATTCGTTTGCGAGCGGCAAAGGACGAGTATGAATCCGCGCAGCTCGCTATTCGCGCCAACCAGAAGATCGAGGATCTGCGCGTCACGGTCTCGCCGCTCAAGCGAGCTGAAGGCGGCGAGATACCAACGAGCAATATTCGCGCACGATTTATCGGCACCATTCCCATTCGAGCGAACTCACCGTCTGCCAAGCCCGACCAGTTGATCTGTAAAGCCCCCTGCGAAGTGCCGGATGTGCTATTGGAGGACGCGTTCATCAGTTTGGAGTCGGGCCGTACGCAATGCGCGTGGATCACGATGCACGTACCGGCAGACGCGCCGCCGGGCCTGCACGCGGGCGAGGTCCGAATTACGGCAGACGCGCAGGAGTCAACGGTGCCGATGCAACTGGAGGTTCTTCCCTTCGCTATACCGGTCGAGCGTCATTTGCAGGTGACCAACTGGATCAACTGGTCGAACATCGCGAAACACCATGGTTTGGAGCGATGGTCGGAACCTTATTGGAAGTTGCTCGAAACGTACGCTGCCAACTGGCGGGCTCATCGCCAAAACGTTGTGATGGCGGATATCGGGCTGATCGATTGCCACGTCACGAAAGACGGCCGGCTGGAATGTGACTACGAGCGATTTGACCGGTTGGTCGAACTCCTGGAGCGAGCCGGCGTTCTTGACCGGCTCGAACTTCCCTTCATGGCCAGCCATGGGCCGGGCGGCTGGGGTAGCCGGGAGATCGTATTGCGAAAGATATCGGCCGAATCGCGCGAGACGGGCGAGCGTGTGTCGCTACCGCCGGACCAAGGGCTGAAGCCCTTTCTCGGGCAGCTTCAGGCGCATCTGGCGGACAAGCATTGGCTGGACAAGACGATTATGCACGTGTGCGACGAACCGGCTGCCCACAACCTGGAATCTTGGCGCGAGGCGTCACGCTTCATTCACGAGGCCGCCCCAAAGATCGCCCGAATCGACGCGATCGAGACGACCGGGTTCGGCGACGACTTGGAGGTCTGGGTTCCGAAACTGAATCATCTCAGTAACTGGTTCGACCACTACCGTGAGATGCAGCGGCGTGGCAAAGAACTCTGGTTCTACACTTGCTGCCACCCGTGGGGCTACTATCCCAATCGCTTCTTGGATCAACCGCTTATCGAAACCCGTGTGCTTCACTGGATGAACTGGCACGCCGGCGCCACTGGCTATCTGCACTGGGGATTATTGGCATGGACGGACGATCCGTTTCACGATGCGGGCGAGCCGAGGCTCCCGCCGGGCGACCGCTGTATCGTCTATCCCGGCACCGACGGACCGTTGGACTCGATCCGATGGGAACAGATGCGAGACGGGATCGAGGACTACGAATGTCTTTGGCTGTTGCGGTCGCGTATGGAGGAAGCCCAGCGTCGCCTGGGGCCTGCCGCCGCGGAAATGGACCCGACCGAACCGTCGGATGCCCTTTGTGCACAGATCGTGCGCAGCTTCACTGACTACGCGAAGCAGCCCGCGCGTCTTCGCGCGGTTCGGCAACAGCTTCAAGACGCGATCGTCCAAGCCACTGATTCGCCGCTAGTGATGCTGCGTCTGGAGCCTACGGCCGGCCGTGAACTGGTTGCGGGGCCTATCAGTGTGATCGTTCGGGGTGTCGTCGAGCAAGGATCGACCGTCAAAGTCAACGGCCAGGATGTTGCCGTAACGAAGCAGGGCGCCTTCGTGCGGCAATTTGGCACCAGTAGCGGTGAAGTCATCGTCGACGTGGCAGGCAACGGCGGCACAAAACGCCTCGCAAGGACGTACACTGTTCGATGAGCGTGAAGGGGACAGTCCCCGACCTGTCGTGCTCTTTACCCCAACGTTGCATATTTCTTTGGTACGATGGCCTTCCAAGGCCGTCGATTACGGCATGAGACCGCGATTGGCGTCCTGTAGCCACCTCTCACGTAACGTGGAGTTTGCCGACAAGGCCCAACTTGGCGTTTCGCATGGAAAGAAGACGGCCTTGGAAGGCCATCTTACTCTGTCTTTCTGCAACGTTGGGTTTGCCTATCCGACTATGGCGTCAGCAGGCTCTGCGTGATGGCATCGAATACGAGTAGCTCTCGCTTGAACTCGCGGCTCTCGGCTTGGCGTATCAACAAGTACGTTCTGCTACCCATATGCAAGCTGCGTATCTGCGAGATCACCAAGAGGTCGAGGCAGAAGAAACTGAGATTGTAGCCGGCTGCGGGCAAATCCAGTATGTCTTCGCTGACCACCTCGGCTTCCAGGTCGGGATACTCTTTCCGCATGGCGGCCAACGCCTCGCCGCTCAACTGGGCGCAATCGACGCGAGACGGATAGATCTGCAGTTCCCAGTAGCCGCTTTCCGGGCTCTGAACCGAGACGCCCCGAGGCCATTGGTCCGTTTCCTCGTCGACGATCTTCCAGTTTTCCGGATAAAGGAACTCCACTTCGAGGTTTTCGTAATGCGCGGTCATTGGATTTCAGCTTCTTTTGACTGCGATTCAGACGTAAAGCAAGGTAGCAGGCACACGGAGTGTGCCTGCTACTATCCTCCGTCCCCGCTTACGTCTGAATCGCAGCTTCTTCTGACGACTGCAAAACGCTTATTCATGCTAGCAGTGTTCGTTCTTTTGCCCAACCGTTATTGTCTCCAAAACGCACATCTGATATAGGGCCCAGGGCCGGAATACCCGATTTCAATATTATGGCCAGAATGCTCCGTTACCAGTCATTTCGCCCAGTCCACTTTTGCCTCTTCAGCGTGGCAGCGATCGCTCTCTGCGCTGCCGGTGGTTGTTCATCTCTATCTCGGAACCGTATTGACGAAGACGTAGTCTCCGCCCGCCAGCTTTCGTTGCGGGGGGTGGACGCGGCGCAGCGTGGTCAATTGACGGAAGCGGAGGCGTTGTTCGGCAATGCCTTGGAGATGTGCCCACTGGACGAGCGCATTCAGTATCACTACGCCGAGACACTTTGGGAGTTGGGCCGGCGCGACGAAGCGGTGTCGCACATGGAGCGGGCAGTCCGATTGTCCGGCGGCAAAGCGGAGTTGCTCGTACGCTTGGGGGACATGTATCTGGCCCGAGGCGAACTCGAGCGCGCTGCGAATCAGGCCGAGGCGGCAATCCGGGCTAATCGCCAATTGGCTTCGGCTTGGGCTTTGCGAGGCGACGTGCTCAGTCAGGCGGGCGACCATCGCGAGTGCCTGGCCAGCTACCATCGGGCGGTAAGCTATCAGGAACACTATCCTCGCGTGCAGTTGGCGATCGCTCACACGTATCAGCAACAAGGCCGGCATGCGCGCGCCTTGGCCACCTTGCGTTCGCTCGCCGATGGCTATCCCGTCGACGAGGTGCCGCCCGACGTGCTGTTTCTGCAGGGGATTGCATTGAAGGAACTCGGCCGGCACGAAGCTGCGGTGGAAACGCTGACGGAAGCCACGAAGCAGGCCAAACCAACCTCCGAGCTGCTCTACCATCTAGCCGAGTGTCAAATGCTGGCCGGCGACCCGATCAACGCTCGTTTGACCATCGAGTCCGCCCTGGCCAATGCACCCGGACACGGTCCGAGCCAAGCCCTGCACGAACACTTGCGGTCCATCCAGCGACGCTTGGCGAACCCGGATGTTGATTTTCGGCAACGTTGATTTTCTGCAACAGCTTGTTGCCAATTCTCAACTTTTCGATCACCCGAGAGGGCACCCTCTCGCTGCGATCATTTCTGGACAACGACGCTAACGGGGAGTGTGGCGGGCACTTAGGCGATCTGGCGTCAGCCTACGTGGGGCAACTGGCTCTCCTGGCACGGTGGTTGCGGATTGCGCATGGAAACCTCAGTGAAGGTGGTGTTCGCCTTCGTTTCGTTCAGCTCGCCGTATTCTGTTCAAAGGAGCGTTGCGCATGCGTAGCCTGATTGTACTTGTAGTCTTACTAGCCGCCACCTGCGTATTAAGCGCCGGCACGATCGGCGCGGCCGAGAAGGCGGCAACCGACAAGCTTCCCGCTGCCCTGCAGGCATTGGAAGCGGAGGACCAAATCGTGACCGTCGAGGAGGCCAAGAAGGTCCGAGGGCAGTGGATTTGGTTCAACGTGGACCTCGCTTTCCGCAACTACTACTCGGAGGGATACATCAGCACAGAGGGATCCGCTTGGAGCTACCTGAATATCTACGTTGATCCCTGGTCCTTCCAGTTCGAAGCGTACTAACCACGAGGGCAGCCCCATTGCTGTGGGCTTGGAATTCCGCTCACAGACAGATCGGTCACGCTTGCCCCCCCAAAGCGGAGTCTGGCGCGTTCTGCGCCATGTTCCGCTTTTTCTTTTGGGTGCACTTCCCGGCGGTGGGTGCTCTGAGAAAGTTTTTGACGGCCCTCGTCTCGTGACCTAGGCTTGTTGTGGTGGCTATGTATGGCCATCGCTTCTGTTGTTTACTCCGGTTGTGAGGAGCCGAAAGCATGTCGCCAGTCGCTGCCGAATCTTCCCAGGCTTTCGTGGACCGGCGTGACAATGCAATCCCCGGAATGGCCCCCGTGCGCGAACGTCGACAATTCGCAAACAGCCATAGCGATCTGCCCCCCGAAGCCAGGGAATTGGCCATGGCGATCGACCAGTACAAACTTCATCACCGTCGCCGTTTCATCAACTACGAAGAGATGTTGATGGTGATCAAGTCGTTGGGATACCGCAAAGCCGCTGATGCCTGAACGAGCCGGTCGAGGCTTGTCCTGACATAGACCGTGACACAACTCTGATTTGCAACTCGTCAGGGCAAGCCTCGACCGGCCGTATATCGAGACATGGCGATGAGACCGACTGGGGCGTGAGTCCGTCGCGGTGACGCCCTATTCTCTCGCAACGTCACTCACGTCGTACCGCGGATGAGCGATCGCGCCAGGTCGTCCGCGTACAGCAGACCCACGCTCCGGCCTTGCTCGTCCACGACCACAGCCAGCTCTTCCTTCTCGCTTTGCAGTTGGACGAGCGCGTGGATGGGTGAAGCCTTGCGGTCCAGTTTCATCAGTGGTCGCGAGGTTTGCACGGTTTCTTCATCGCCCAAATATAGATCCACCACGCGTAAGTATCCCTCCAGCTCTCCCCGTTGGGCTCCACTTACGGGCATCACGCCCGCGCGGTATTGCCCGGCCAATCGCAGTACCTCGTCTTTTGCCGCTCCCAGTCGCGTTGTCACGACGCGCGCAGCCGGGCGACAGTAGCTGGCCAACGGCCGCGCGGCGATGGCGAAGAGGTTCTGGGCCAGGTCTCGCTGCGCCGGCCGCAGAATTCCCGCCTCGTGCCCTTCCTCGAACGCCTCTTGCAGTTCCTTGCGAGCCAATGCCAAACGAATGCGCAGCGGCGTTTCTCCTGTCAGAGTTTGCACCGCCAAGCCCAAAGTCCACAACACGGCCGAAATGGGAGCAAAGACGACCGCGAAAAACAGAAATACCGGCCCGCCGCGCCGCAGAAGCAGATTCGGCGCGTTGTAGAAGAGGTACTTTGGCAGCAATTCACCATAGACGAACACGATCGGTGAAAACAGGACGGTGGCACCCAATTCGGCCGCGGTGGCGTCACCGGCAATCGCCCTCGTCAATAAGACGACCCCGAAAGACGTCATATAATTCGCGATGTTGTTGCCAACCAGCGTGGTGGCCACAAACAGCGCCGGGTTGTTAGCCAACCACAGCAGGCGGCCCGAAATCCAGTCGCCGTCCAGGGCGTCAATCACCAGACGGACTCGCGTGGCGCGATAGAATCCGGTCTCGGAACCACTGAAGAAGGCGCTCAGCGCGAGTCCGAAGAACAGCAACGCCAACGCTACGCTCACCGCACATCCTCCGCGTCGCTATTTTCCACAAGGGTCAACTCGACCAGTATGTGTGCTCGGTTTCGTGCCTCGATCACCCGAAACGCGAACGGTCCCCAGCGGCCCGAGTCCCCTTCGGTTGGGAGTTGCTGCAGCGTCTCCTGGATGACTCCGTTCAGTGTTACATTCCTGCTATGTGGCAGCTCGATTGCCAAATAACGCGCCAGCCGCCGCAGACTGGTAACTCCAGTCACTTCCCAAACGCCGTCGCCGATCTGTTCGATCGGTTCGCGGTTTAGCAGCCTGCCGCTCCGGCTGGGGCGGTGTGTGAAAACCGTGTCCAGGATATCCTCGAACGTGAGAATTCCGATCGTGTCGCCAAACTCATTGACCACGGCGACCACGTCGTGTTCCGTTTGACGCATCTGCTGAAAAGCGTCGGCCACGGTGGCGCACCACGGTACGTACAACACGGGGGATGCGGTGCTTTCCAGGTTCTCGCTGGGAATCTCCACCAAGTTTTGCAGGTCGATGGCCGCGGTGACTTCGTCGCCATCGGGCTCGGTGACCAGCAAGTAGCCGCTTGGCGTCATCGTGCCTTCCAAGTCCGCCAGCGAAACGGGCGGACGAAAGGAAAGGAACTGAGTGCGCGGCCGCATCCATTCGTCTACCCGAATATCGGACATGGCCACGATGTTGCTCAGCACGGTCTGCTCCTGCTCGGCCAACTGAGCGTCCGATGTGGATACTTCGATGGCCCGTTCCAGATCGGACACCTGCAAGTAAGGCTCCGGTTGAAAACGAGGCCATATCAGACGACGCGACAGCAGGTTCGTAAGTCGCAAAGCCGGCATCAACGGGTCGACTATCTTCACGGCGACGGTCAGCGGCACGGCAAACAGTGGCGACAGAGTTCGAGCGGCAATGACGGCCAGAGTCTTTGGCAGCATCTCGCTGAAAAAGATAATCGCCAGCACCGATCCCGCCGCGAACGCAAAGGTCGCGGAATGTCCGCCGGTCGCATTCGTCTCTAATCGAAAGCCCACGATCGAAACGACCGCGAAATAGGTCATGTTGACGACCAGGTTCCAGAACAGTACGGCCGACAACAACCGGTCCGGATCATCCAGCAACTCGGCGGCCAGGCGTTGCGTGCGGGCACCCGTCTTCAAGGAGCGCCGATCCTTCTGCCGCAAGGAAAACAGCGCAGCCTCGCTGGCAGAAAAGAACGCGGAGCAGGCAATCAAGACGACCATGGCGACGAGCCACGGTAATACTTCGATCAGCGCTTCCACTCGTTATTCCTCGCCGGGAGTCTTCGTGCGGCCCATCGCAATATCAAACTCGTGGATGGCCGGTATCATCATGGCGGCTGTGGTAAACCCGTAGGTCCCCGCGGTTACCAGACAGACCGCCAAGGGTTGGTACAGCAAGAAGCTGGTTATCGAATAGAAAGTGAAAATCGGCAGCAGCAGCGAAGCCGCTAGAATCGCGGGCGAGGGATTCCTGTACCCTAAGGACACGTACAGCCCCACGCCACCGCCCAAGATGAACGCCAAGAACGGCCACAACTGAGTCTGGAACGAACCGCTGAAGGAGATCATGATCAGAATGCAGGTGACCACGCCTAGAAACAGAAAGAAGACGACGCCTAAACTGACTCCGATCGCGGCCCGCGAATTGGCGTAGTTCATTCCGCAGTGGATGCCCAGCATGCTCACAAATATGTACATGACCGCCAGAGCGATCAGCAGGTAAATCAGATTCTCCGCCGTTATTCCTCCCGTCCACCAAAGATAGACGCACAGCAGCATCGGCAGGACGACCATCTCCTTGGTCACCCAAAACACGCCGCCCAGCTTGCCAAACACGAACTCCTTGGGCGAAAGGTCGGTGACCAGAAGCAGATCCAGCGCCTGTCCGTCGCGCTCGCCGGTAATCGACGTCACGGCCAGGGCATTGACCAACACAAGGCTCACCAGGAAAAACGGCGCAAGCGGCTTGGCGGCTAGTGGGACGACGCCGGCCGTATTGCCCGCGGCCATCGAGCCCTGACCGACAGTGAAGTACAAGCCGGCGGCGGCCATGGCGAACAGCAGCAGGTAGCCGAATCGAATGATCAGCACTTTGCGGCCGTATGCCCACGTGCAGACCTCGCGCCAAAGAACTGGATTGTCCCAGACGCGGCGGCTTTTCGTCGACGCCGTGTGCACGCGAGCGTCGACATGGGCGGCGCGGGCAACCTCGGCCTGATCCGGACTCGCGTCCTGCGCGGTTCCTCGGGCCAAATCGTGTTCTACGCCCCAAATCGTATCCCGCTCGGCCTGCTCGGCTTGGCCCGGTCGGACCTCCCGCGATGGATTCCAGGCTCGCACGCGGACGATGGCGATCGCGTTCAGTATTGCAGTTCCCGCCAGTGACACGATCATGAACAGCAAATCGCCGTTGCCGAGCAAGCTGCTGCCGACGCCGGCCGCGAGATCCGGCCGCGAGGCCGCGAAAATGGCGCGTAGAGGACTGAACGTCGCGACCCATGTGTCGACGTGAATTCCGGCCAACTCCCTACCTGCGGCAATCAAGTGCACGCCTTCCCAAACGCCGACCCATATCACCAACGCCAACGCGGTCATGGCCAGCGTCTGGAAAGTCTTCTCACGCCACAAGGCGAGCATCGACCCCAGGCTGCCAGCAGCCAGCGCAGTTGTCAACGTCACGCCGAAGACACGCGCAACTTGCTCGAACGAGACGCCGCCGAACAGGGGGATCAACATGAATAGCGGCAATGCGGCCGCCAACATGGCGAAGATGTTCAGCAAACTGGCTAGCAGCTTCCCCAAGACCAACTCGCTGTTGGTCATCCGCGTCATCAGCATCAGGATCAACGTTCGGCGGTCCTTCTCTTGCGAGACGGCACTGGCGGCGACCAATGCGGCCAAAAAGGCCATTAGGGCCAGTTGCAGCGGAGCCAGGATTTCAAACAGGATCGATCCAAAGCGCGCCATGTCGCCGACGTTGCGAATGATTTGCGTCCCGGCCACGACTAGCCAAGCCGTACACATCAGGATCAGCAACGCGACGACGTAAACCGCGCGAACGGCATAATGTCTTGGGCGACGCGGCGTGGTGACCGCCTCACGGGAAAAAACCGGCCCAACGAACAAATTAGCACTCCCAGATCTAGCAAGCGGAACTCTCGACAGCCATGATTATATCCCGTGGCCTCGTATAAGCGACAGCCCGCCACCCGGTACTTGCAAACTGAATCAAAACGCCTCACACTGCAATCGTAGGGGGACAAGAATATGGCGATCCACGCGACTTGCGACAAGATGAAGCGGCGAGATTTCCTCAGAGCTAGCATCCTCGGTGGGGCCGGGTTGGCATTGGCGAATCATCCGATCCTGACGGATGCCCGCCAGATCGAGGAAAAGGCTCCAGTCCGATCCGGGATCTTCATCAAACTGGCGGGCGGGCCGTCGCATTTGGACACGTTCGACATGAAGCCGAACGCTCCGGCCGAATACCGCGGGCCGTTCCGGCCCATCAAGACGAACGTACCCGGCGTCGAGTTTTGCGAACATATGCCGAAGCTGGCCAGATGCGCCGACAAATTCGCTATCTTACGCGGCGTCACACACACGCTCGGCGCCCATCAACTGGGGACTGATTACGTCACGACCGGAACTCGCCCGTGTGCCAATTCCGACACGCCCAGCTACGGTGCCGTAGTTGCCGAGCACACAAAGGGGGGTAACCAACCTGACCTGCCCACCTGCGTCGCCATTTCCAGCAGCAACCGGCGTCCCGGAATCCTTGACCTTGAGTACACTCGGCGCGACTCGGATGCAACTGCCACAACAGCCGTCTCGCCGGATGCCATGGGACGATTTGCCCAGCCAGCCCTCGCCGCGGAAGATTCAGGGCGGTTTCGCCAAGCAGTCAGCTTCGGCAAGGAATCTCCCGCTTTCGCGGAACCGTTCGGGGAAGAGGCGTTTGGCGCGAGTTGCCTGTTGGCGTGCCGCCTGATCGAGTCCGGCGTGCGGTTCGTTACGCTGTCGCAGGGCGGTTGGGACACGCATCAGGACAACTTCGACAGGCTGCGAGGAAGCCTGCTGCCACAGCTTGACACGGCGTTATCGTCGCTATTGAATGGCTTGGCACAGAAGGGGCTGCTCGAGTCGACTGCGGTCTTCGTCACCGGCGAATTTGGACGTACGCCGAAAATCAACGGGATCAGCGCCAACGGCGGGCGCGATCACTACCCGCGCTGCATGTTCATGTTGATGGCCGGTGGCAGCGTCCGCGGAGGGCAAGTGATCGGAGAAAGCGACGCGACGGGGAGTCTGCCTGCAGCCGACGGCTTCTCGCCGGACGATTCGGCCGCGTCTTTCTACTACAACCTGGGAATCGATCACACCAAGCATTATCACAAACACACGAAACGACCGCACGCTGTGGTGCGGGACGGTAGAGTGATCCGCGAGTTGTTTTACTGACACCCCATTTGTTCGGAGACTGATGCTATGAGAACGCTACTGTCGTTGGTCTTGGTCGCGGCGATTGCCGCGCCGACACTGGCTGGTCAAGAGAAAGACAAGAAGAAGAAAGGCCCGAAGAAGCCCGACCCGGCGGCGCCGCTGCTTAAGAAGCTGGAAAAGGCGGAATTGACTGACGACCAGGTCGCCACGATCAAAAAAATGTGTGCTGGAGTTGCCGAGAAGATCGCTGCAGCTCGCGAGAAGGCCAACCTGACGGCCGAGCAGAAGAAGGCCCGCGCCGATGCGATGAAGAAAGCCAAGGAAGAAGGGAAGAAGGGCAAGGAAGCGATGAAGGCCATCCAGGCTGCAATCGAAATGACGCCCGAACAGAAGGCCGCGATGGAGGAGGTCAAGAAGGCTCATGGCGAGATGATCAAACAAGCCCTCGCTTTGCTGACTCCCGAGCAGAAGGAGAAGGTTGGCAAGAGCCGCGGCAAAAAGGGCGGTGAGAAGAAGCCTCGCGTCAAGAAGGGTGGGGGCAAGAAGGGTGGCCCCAAGCAGGGAGCCGAGAAGAAGGAATAAACGTTTCGTCGAGTAACGATTCGGCCTGACACATTCACACGGACCGGAGTCTCCTACGCCCCGGTCCGTGTTTTTCTTGTACGGCGCGTGCGAGAAGCGAATGAAATACACCACGGTCATCTGGGACTTCGATGGGACCCTTGCCGATACGTTGGGCGGCGCGTTGGAGATCTACAACGATTTGGCCGCGCAATACGGGTTCGATCCAATCGACGATCCGGAGACGGTCCGCAGTATGCCGCTGTCCGACCTTGCCAGCAGCGTGTGCGCGCACGAGTGCCATTGGTTGGTTTGTTCCACCCAGTCGCCGATCGCGGTGTCGGCGTGGGGGTCGCTTGGGGTTGCGTTTTCGGTTCGCGCCGATACTCCCACGAGAGTTGGACGACGAACGAATCTGACT
>JADHUC010000214.1 GCA_016784735.1 Pirellulaceae bacterium
GCTCACAACCGACCACGGGGCCAGCCATCTGTTCAACTTTGTCTGCCATGCCGAGCACTTCGTCCAATTCGTCGGCCAGGTCCGGATGGGCGTTCAAGAAACTCTCGCGATCAACGCGCTCGCCGGCATCGACGCGCCGAATGTACTCGGCCAGTACTTGATCGAGTTGCTCTTCACGATTCACGTTCGCCGCCTCGTCGTCAAAGCAGATCGCTGCTGGAAGCGCCGTCGAAGAATTTCCGTAAGCCGCGCAGTCCGCGTTTAAGCAGGCCGGCAACCGCCACCTGCGACCGGTCGAAGTGTTCGGTGATTTGCGCCAAAGTCCAGCCTTCCAGGTATCGAAGTCGTATCGCCTCGCGTTGGTCATCCGGCAGTGTCTCAATGGCTTGGGCCAGCACCACGGCAGCCTCGCCGCGCATGGCGCGCTGGCTCGGCGACGACTGGTCGGCTGCCAGATCTGCAGCCAAAGGCCCGTCGCCGGACTCCGTTAGTGATCTTTCTTTTCTGGTAGATCGTTTCTGAGCACGGACGTGTTCGCCGACCGTTTCCGACACATTGTGTTCGAGGATACGCCGCAGCCATGCGACCAATTCTGGCTCGGCCTGACCGCGGAATCCTGTCCAGTCGCGATGCGCGTCAAGAAACGCTCGCTGCACCACGTCTGAAGGGTCGACGCGAGCCTGCAGTTCTGAGCCGATCCCGCGCTGGGCGAGAAGACGCAAATAGGGGCGGTATCTGTCCAACAGCACCCCCAACGCCTCGTCGTTGCCGGCGCGGGCTTCCGCAATCAGTTCGTCCGGAGTGAGCGAGTCCATAATAGCCGCTCAACACTAATAGGCTGAAACCAGAGCCCCGTTGGGCGCACTTTCTTGGCCACATTCTCGCGTGCAAGACATAAAGCCAATGCACCACACGACTTAGCCACTACGACACAAAGTCCCGCAATTGGTCATTGGGACTTGGTCATTGGTCATTAACTCTCATGCCAGGCTGTCCCAGAGTTTCTGGAACTCGTCTACGAACTGCCGAATTAGCCCCGTATCATACGCTATGACAAGATTCTCTTCATTGTATTCCGCGGCGCTGCGAGTCCAATTGTAGCTGCCGGTCGCGATGCGAGATTTGTCGAAGATGGCAAATTTGTGGTGCATGTGATCGCTAGTGCGATCCACTCGGACGGGGATTCCCGCCTCGTCAAGCCGCTGGACGTCGGACCCACGGTCTTGGGCCTTATCGTTGTCCGTGACGATGCGGACTTGGACTCGTCGGCGAAAGGCGTCCAGGATCGCGTCGGCGATACGATTGTCCGTGATTGTGAACACGCAGATGTCGGCCATTCGCCGTGTCTGCTTCAGCAGCCCCACGATCGCACTGACACATTCCTCGCCGGGGCTGAAATAGGCTCTGGGCGATGGAGTCGAAGCATCCGACTTTGGCTGCAGGATCTTGACAACGTCCTCCAGCCAATTCAGCACCGCATCGGCCTCCGGCCCCATGACCTCGTTGCGGGCAATCTTGAACGCCCGATGACGCAGAAACGCGAGTTTGTCCTCGTCGGCGCCCATCTCTTCGAGCACCGAGCCAAGCACGCGCCGTTCGCCGCGCGATACCCGATAGTCGCTGAGCGTATGTTTCAGGATTCTGTCGAATTCGTCAGAGGACATGGGAAGACCGGGGAAAAGGGTGTCGGGTGTCAGGTGTCGGGTGTCGGGTGTCAGGTGTCGGGTGTCAGGTGTCAGGTGTCAGGTGTCAGGTGTCAAGTGTCAGGTGTCAGGTGTCGGGTGTCAGGTGTCAGGTGTCAGGTGTCGGGTGTCGGGTGTCGGGTGTCGGGTGTCGGGTGTCAGGTGTCAGGTGTCAGGTGTCAGGGGGCGCGGCGTGTCTGGTCGTTTTCGTTCTTGTTGTCCCTTTGGTCCCTTTCGGCGGTGACATGCGCCCCAAAACCATCGCGAGACGCACCTCTTACCGACACCTGACACCCGACACCCCCTATCCCTACCCCACACTGCAGCTTAGGCTTCTCAAACGCTCCACCGCCTCCGCCACGGTTTCGACGGCAAAGTCCACTTCTTCAACTGTGTTGAACCGTCCCAGGCTGAACCGCAAGCTCGCTCGCGTCAAATCGTCGTTCAGCCTGAGTGCACGCAGTACGTGGCTGGGCGCGGGATCGGCCGATGTGCACGCGCTGCCGCTCGATACGGCTAAGTCGCGCATGCTCATCATCAAGGCTTCCCCGTCCACACCGGCGAAGCTGCAATTCAGGTTGCTGCTCAAACGCAAATCAAGATCGTCCAGGGCAGGGCCGTTCAATTCCACGCCTTTGATCCTCGAACTTACGCCTTCGAACAGACGATCCCGTAGGCAACGTAGCCGCTCCCCTTCGGCCGGCATCTCGTCCGTACACAATTGAATCGCTCGGGCCAGTCCCACGATTCCCGGCACGTTCAACGTTCCGCTCCGCAGGCCGCTTTCCTGGCGGCCGCCGTCGATTTGAGATTCCAGCCGCACACTGGGCGCGCGCCGGCGCACATACAAAGCGCCGATACCTTTAGGGCCATAGACCTTGTGTCCCGAGAAGCTCATCAGATCGACTTGGAGATGTTCCACGTCGACCGTCATCTTGCCGACCGCCTGCGTGGCATCGCAATGCAGGAGAATGCCTTGTTGCTTGCAGACGCATCCGATATCGGCCAAAGGTTGAATCACGCCGATTTCGTTGTTGGCGAGCATCACGCTGACCAGGACGGTATCGTCGCGAATCGCGTCGGCAACGTGTTGGATGTCGACCACGCCCGCGTCAAGTTCGTCGTTTTGCCTTACGGGCAACAACGTGATGTCAAAGCCGCGTTTCTGCAGCTTGGCCAGAGGGTCGAGTACGGCTTTGTGTTCGGTGGCGACACTGATGATGTGATTTCCTTTGCGCCGGGTCCGATCGCAGACGCCGCGGATCGCCAAATTGTTGCTCTCCGTGGCCCCGCTGGTGAATATGATCTCCCGCCGCGTCGCCCCGATCGACCGAGCGATCGTTTCGCGCGCCGCATCGACCGCGTCCTTGGCGTCCCAGCCGAATACGTGGCTCGTGCTGCCGGCGTTGCCGTATTTCTCGTCGAAAAACGGCAACATGGCGTCGACCACTCGAGGATCGACCCGCGTGGTAGCCTGGTTGTCCATGTAAACGGGCGTATTCACGATGGCAGCCATAATCAACGGAGAGAATCGGCCCCACTACTGGAAGTGTTGCCACGCCACAGATCATAATACGCGAAGAAACCGAGCGAAACAGGCACTTTTGGGATTCGACGAACCATGAGCGACTATCCTTCACCGTATCAGCCGCCGTCTTACCAGCCGGGGCCCAACTTCCAACAGCCACGGGAGAAGCCGGGCGTCTGGGTTTGGTACGTGATTTACTGCGTGTTCATGGCCTTGCTGTATGTGGCCTGCACGGTGGGCGGCGTGCTGTTGCTGATGTTTACCGACGAGATCATCGAAGCAGATCCGAGCGTGGACGCAATGGAAATCAAGGCGTACGGGGTAATCCTGCCCATCGTTGGCGCCCCGCTGTCGCTGTTTTACAGCATCGCACCCTTCCTGCCAAAGAACCGCGTTGGCTGGATCGTGGGAATCGTGGCTATCGGTATCGGCATGACCAGTGCCTGTTGTATGCCGGTTACCATTCCCCTGTTGATCTTCTGGATCAACGAAAGAACCAGGAAGTTTTTCGGCATGTGAAGGTCACAGTTGGATGCCAAGCACGGCCGCAAACGACCCAGAACGCCACCTCGCCCGTTTCGACCTCACGTCGTTTCGTCCCGGGCAGCAGGAGGTCATCTCCGCGGTCTTGGCGGGCCATGATTGCATGTGTGTCATGCCGACCGGCGGGGGCAAGAGCCTCTGCTACCAGCTTCCTGCGATTGCACGACAGGGCCTAACGCTGGTTGTGTCGCCTTTGATTGCATTGATGAAGGATCAAGTCGACGCGTTGGACGAATTGGGCATCAAGGCCACTTTCGTCAACAGCTCGCTTTCTGCGGCGGAGCAACGCTCGCGATTGGCCAACATGGCCGGCGAGTGTTACGACTTGGTCTACATCGCACCGGAGCGGTTGCGAAACCCTCATTTCCTGGAGGCCGTCCGCAAGACGCAAGTCCAGTTGCTCGCCGTGGACGAGGCCCATTGCATCAGCGAGTGGGGGCATGACTTTCGGCCCGACTACTCTCGTCTGGGCCGATTCCGCCAGCGATTGGGATTCCCGCAGACGATCGCGCTGACGGCGACGGCGACGCCCGAGGTCCGCAAGGACGTGGGCGAGTTGTTGCTGTTGCGCAAGCCCAAGGTTTTCGTGACGGGATTCGCACGCGGCAACCTGCGATTCGAAGTGCAGTACCCCGGCGATCAGCGAGAAAAGGACCGATTGCTTCTGGATTTCTTGCGCGAAACCCCTGGTTCAGGCATCATTTACGCCTCGACTCGCAAGAAGTGCGGCGAACTGACGGAGTTGATTTCCAGCGAACTGAAGCGAACGGCGGGCACATACCACGCAGGGCTCATGCCGGACGAGCGCCGGCGCGTGCAGGAAGCCTTCATGCAGGATCGCATCCAGATCGTAGCCGCCACCAACGCATTCGGGATGGGCATCGACAAGTCTGACCTACGGTTCGTCGTGCATTACAACATGCCGGGCAGCGTCGAAGCCTACTACCAGGAGGCCGGCCGGGCCGGACGCGACAGCGAGCCTTCACGCTGCCTGCTGCTGTTCAGCTACCAAGATCGTTTCATTCAAGAGTTTTTCATCGATAATAACTATCCATCGCGCGAGATCGTAGCCCAAGTCTACGACCATCTTCGCTCTCTGGACGAGGATCCCATTGAGATCACGCTGGAGGACTTGAAAGAGCGGCTTGCGTTGAAGATCGGTACTGAAGGCGTAGGCGCAAGTGAACGATTGCTGGAAAAGTGCGGTGCGATCGAACGCATGGATTCGATGGAGAACAAAGCGTCCGTGCGGATCGACAGCAATCTGCCTACGTTGGTAGATCTTCTTCCCAAGAACGCTCGCGTCCGTCGCAAGGTACTTCGGCAGGTCGAACAAGAAGTGGGCGAGATGCGGTACGAACGCGTATATTTTCATCCGCAGAAAATCGCGGCCATGGCCGGCTTGGAACGCGATGTCGTCACGCAACGCCTGCGCGAACTCGACAAACTGGAAGCATTCGATTATGTCCCGGCGTTTCGTGGACGAGCGATTCACATGCTCACGCCGGACAAGCCGTTCGCGGCTCTAGAGATCGACTTCGCGGAATTGGAGCGACGCCGCAAGGCCGAATACGAGAAGCTAGACCGTGTGGTTCGCTTTGCCAGAACGCGCCGGTGTCGGCAGTTGGAGATTCTGGACTACTTCGGCGATCCCAGCCGAACGAGATGCGGCGTGTGCGACAATTGTGCGGTGCCGTCGGATGCATCCACCGACTCACCTCAGCAACACAGCGCAGTGCCGGTCTCCGGCGATGTACTCCAAGCCGTGCGCATGGCCCTCAGCGGCGTGGCTCGCACCGACGGGCGGTTCGGAAAACACATCTTGGCCAAGATGCTCCGCGGCTCGAAGGCAGCCGAAATCCGCAAGTTTCGACTGGACCGGTTGAGCACTTTCGGTCTGCTCAAACGCCTGAAGCAATCCGAAGTGGTGGGCTTGATCGACGCATTGCACGAAGCACAACTCGTGCGATCGGTCGACGTTGACCGTCATCGCCCGGTCATTCACTTGACCGAATTGGGCGGCGATGTCATGCGGAGCAAAGCCGAACTGCCGGAAACGTTCGTTTTGCCCGTCGAGTTGTCGGTCAAATTGGGTGCCCAAGTGCAAGCGGCTTCGCCAAAGGCGGAGGGGACCGACTCGCACACCAGTGACGCAGAGTCATTGCCACCGGAGGATCCGCTTCTGTTCGAGGCACTGCGACAATGGCGCCGCGAGAAGGCCCAGGCCGCCGGCTGCCCCGCTTACCGCGTTCTGACGAACGCGGCACTCGCGCAAGTTGCGGCGTTGAAGCCCAATTCACGGAATCAGCTATTGGCGATCAAGGGAATCGGCAAGGCGACGGCGCGAACGTATGGGGCCGAACTGCTGAACCTGACCGCTCGACACTCTGGCCAGCAGGCAGTGTCCCGCGTCTGTGAAAGTGACGCCCCGGCTACAGCCGAGACTCAACGAGATACGGCGATCGAATCCACGGGGCGCACGGAAGTCGCCAAGGAGATGACGGAGTCGACTGCGTCAACAGCCGAAACACGGGCCTCGGCCACGACGGTCCACGAGCTCGAACGGCAGGCGACGAAGCCGAACTTCTACTGGACATGGCGCCTGCTGCACGACGGTTATTCGGCGGAGCAGTGCGAGCAGATTCGCGGCGTGGGTGCTGAGGATCTCCTGGATCACGCGTTGCTTGCGTTGGAGCACAATTTGCCTGTCCGAGCCGAATGGTTTCTGTCGGAAGACGAATTGGCGACACTCGAAAACGCAATTGGCGAAAAGCCTCCCAGCCGCATGCGAGCCCTGCTCGATCAGTTGCCCGATGACATTCGTTATGAGCATGTCCGACTATTCGTCCAATGCCGTCAGCAAGCGACCGACGGCTAGTACCGCGTCAAATCGAAAGACGATCTTGTTGTACGTTGTTCCGAGTCCTATTTGCGTCTCTTGCGTTTCGGCTTGCCAGGGTCCCGTTTTTCGGCGACGTAGCAAACCAGCGTTCGCGGTGCGACGATCAAACGGCCTGACTTTGGTGGGGCCGGCCCGGCGATGCTCGGAAAGACATCATGCGGCGGCTCGCCGTCCGTGTTGATGAACAGACGCCAGCTTTCGGATTTGGCCGCGGAGGGAAAAACAAACTCGCGCGGCTTCGTATTGGCGTTCATCAAAATCATCAGGTCGCGGCCGGCCCCGTCCGGATTCTCTTCGGGCGGTGGCGGGCTAAGCAGGCACGTCATCGCCATACCATTGTTGTGCCAGTCCGCCGATTCGCCTTTGGGATTGTACCACTTCACATCCGGACGCTGGCTCGATCCGTTCGCCTGCCCGGAAAGGTACGTGCGCCGCCTTAATGTCGGTTGCGAACGGCGAAAACGGATCAAGGCGCGGAGAAAGCGCACAAGCTCGCGGTTCTTCTTCACCAAATCCCAGTCAAACCACGACACTTCGTTGTCTTGGCAATACGCGTTGTTATTGCCGCGTTGCGTGCGCCGGCATTCGTCGCCGGCTAATAGCATCGGCACGCCCTGGCTGAGCATCAGCGTGGCCAGCATGTTCTTGATCTGACGCACGCGGATTTCTTCTACGTCCCGGCGGACCGTATCGCCTTCGACCCCATAGTTTTCACTGAGGGTGTTGTCGTCGCCGTCGCGGTTATCTTCGCCATTGTCTTCGTTGTGCTTGCGCCGGTAGCTGACTTGGTCGTTCAGCGTGAACCCGTCGTGACAAGTGACGAAGTTGATGCCACAGTAGGGCGGGCGACCGCTCTGCTGGTACGGTTCACTGGAACCGGCCAGACGCGTGGCTACGGCCCCCAGCGTTCCATGGTCGCCGCGCCAGAACTTCCGGACGTCGTCTCGGAAGAGGCCGTTCCATTCTGCCCAGCGAGTCCCCCAGAAGGTGCCCACTTGGTAGGCACCGCCCGCATCCCACGGCTCGGCGATGATCTTCGTATTGGCCAGCAGCGGGTCATCGGCAATCGCCTCGACCAGCGGTGCGTCGCTCCTTAGGGAACCGTCGCGGCCCCGTTTCAGGATCGTTGCCAGATCGAACCGGAAGCCGTCGACGTGGTAGTTCACCACCCAGTGTCGAAGGCAGTCTAGAATCATTTGACGGACGATGGGATGGTTGCAGTTGATCGTATTGCCACAGCCGGAGAAGTTCATGTAGCCGGCACCGCCATTGTCCAGCATGTAGTACACATGGTTCTCCAACCCCTTGAAGCTGAGCACCGGACCTGTCTCGCGGCCTTCGCACGTGTGATTGAAGACCACGTCCAGGATCACCTCGATGCCGTCGCGGTGCAGCGCTTTGACCATTTGCTTGAACTCGAACGCCTGCCCGCCCGGTTCGGTGCTCACTGCGTACCCGCGATGCGGTGCGAAGAATGCCATGGGGTCGTAGCCCCAGTAGTTGATGCGTTCCGCGGCTCGGCCGTCGACGGCCAGGATGGGGAACTCGCAAACCGGCATCAACTCGACGGCCGTGATGCCCAATGTCTTCAAATACGGAATTTTTTCGATCACGCCCAAGTAGGTGCCAGGGTAGTCGACTCGGCTGGTTTGGCTCTTGGTGAAACCGCCGACGTGCATCTCGTAGATGATCGAGTCGGCCAATTCGTATTGCAGATTTCGGTCCCCATCCCAGTCGAAATCGTTGTCGATCACCACACACTTCGGCGGTCGGATAACACCGTCGTCCGCGGTCTGGAAATCTCCCGCAAGGGCCTGGGCGTACGGGTCGATCAGGCGGGCCGTTCCATCGAATCGGTAGCCGCGTTTCGGATCGCGAGGCCCATCCACTCGCAAGTGGTACAACTGGCCGTGGCCGATACCACGTACAAAGTACCTCCAAGTGTCGGCCAATCGGTCCGTTTCAGGATTCAGGTCTATGACCTCGGCGGGTTCCCGATCGTCGACGGTGTCGTACAGTAGAAGGCTGATCGCCGTAGCCGAGTGGCTGAAGACAGTAAACTGAACTCCACCTTCAACTGGAACAGCCCCGAAAGACGGGTTGTGTTTCAAGGCCAGCGCCGGGCGTGGGTATCGCATGAGCATAGGCAGTCTCGCTCCACCGAATAGGATGCTCCAATTCACATCACACCCAACCATATCACCTGTTGTTGATCGAAGCCGAACTGAGGGAGACTTCAAGGAAAATTACACGGCCCCACCATTTGTGTCGCAGGAATTGGCGAAGACTGTAAGACCAGGGAACTCATGAAGATCGCGGAAACCTGGAGGATCGGGAGGATCATCCATCTGGTTCCCATTGCCAATCCGCCGGGCGACGCGGACATTTCGGCAACTGGCCAGGCACCGACAAATCGGTTATGCTATCTGCCCAGAAGTTGTCGACCTCCGCAAGCCGGTGGTATTCTGTTCCCTGGCATCTTACAAAAAGCGAATTCTCATGGCGCGCAAGATCGTAAATCGTAAGGCTTTACGCCAAGAGGTCGAAGCCGCAGAGGCGGCTGGAACACCCAAGAAGAAGGCCGCAAAACGGAAAACGGCAAAGCGGAAGAAGAAAGCCAAGGATCCGGCCGACATGCGGATTAAGGCGTTTTGGGGTGTGTTTAGCCAGTCCATGAAGCGAGTTGCCATCTTCGAGTATCACCAGAAGCCGGAAGCTCAGAAGAAGGCCGAGGCAATGAGCGCGTCCGGCAAGTCGCCGCATTTCGTCAAGAAGGTCAAAGAGGTCATCGAAGAATAGCCCGACCGGCGCGGGAGGCATTCCATGAAGCGAATCGGGCTGTGGCCATCAAACTGCCTGCCAGTTTGTGTTTTGTGTCTTGCAGTTGCCGGATGTGGCAAAACCGGTGACGATAACGGCGGCGAAGGGGCTGCGGCCGGTGAAGCGGGGGGAACCGCAGGCTTCTCTGTCGAAGACATCGAAGGCAAGATCGGCGACTACATGCCGACTCTGGAGGGCGGGACATTGAAAATCGCTGCACCTCGCGAATGGGAGTGGGAACGACCACGAGGAGGGGACAGTGACTATCTCGTAGGATTCCACAAGAAAGGCTCGTTGCTGAACAACCTTCCGCGGATTCTCGTAACCGTCGAAGACTCGCCGTTTGCGAGCGTGAGCGATGTGAATGAGGACAATGTTGACCAGTTGGTCGCACTCGTCTCACAAACGGTCGACGCATCGAAGTTGAAGGAGGCCGTACAGCCGGTCATTCTGGGGAGAATGGCGTGTGCCCGCTACGTGGGCATGGCAAAGAAGCGAAATGCTCTAGTCGCCAAGCAGACGTTGATCACGGTAGTCGGAGGACGCGCGTACACGATCCGCCTGGAGGCATATGACAGGGAATTCACCAAGTACCGCGATATGGGTTACGCTGTAGCGGCCAGCATGAAGTTCTCGGCGCCCGGCACTCCCGGGGCGAGGCCGGAGGAGGATGGCGACGACGCAACTGCTGAGCCGGCCGATACTTCGCCGACGCCAGAACCAATAGAGAAGCCCGCGCCTGTCAACACCGATTCGGAGTCTTAGCGGGTCGAATCGAGAAAACTCATAAAGTTCACATGCTCCTAGTGCTTTGTCAATTCTAAAACGTGGGGTAAGCATCCTGCTTGCCAAGTAGTTGACGCTATCCATCGCAAGCTGGAAGCTTACGCCACGAAGACGCCGATCCCAAATCTAAGGATTGACAAACCACTAGCCGTACGTCTCACTCCAGGATTGCCTTGAGCTTATCGATCGTTTCCGGAGCATTCAGTTCTGCCTTTCCGAATCCCCACTCTGCGCCGGCTTCGACGGCTCGCTGCTGGTGTTCAGGGTAGTTGGTGACCACCATCGTGGGGATGGCAGCCAATTCGGCGGTCCGTTTGATCCGCCTGATGATCTCGATTCCGTCGGATCTGTCGGCGTCAAGTCTGCGGTTTACAAGAACCAGATCGATCTGATCGCTAGACAGGGTCGCTAGAGCGTCTTCTTCGTCGTGGGCCTGCAACACCACGGCATCGAACGATGATTCGATCATCTTTCGAATCGAAGAATAGTCGAAGCTGCAATTGCCCACGTCCAGCACTCGCTTGGCCATTTTCCTGTCCCTGACAATGAGGTCTGCTCGCCCTACATTAGTCGACCTCGCGTGCCGCCCGCAACCCCGCCCGACCGGCTTACACCGCTAGACCATTTTGGCTTTCGCACATACATTGATCGGTTGGGACGGTCATCGACTGGCGGAGTTTGCACATGGAGATTCGCGATCTGAGCGCCGAGGACGGGAAGCTCCTGGAGCAGGTCCTTGGGTATTTGAACTTCTCATCCGGTGCTGCCGATCCGCGTTTCTTGGCAGGATTGAACCGCGTTTTCGAATTGACGGAAGGCTCCGATGACCAACCGGCATGGCATGCGGCTATCGAGCTTCTGGGGCAAGAACTCCATCGGCTGAACGAGCAGTCGAACGTCTTCAAGGACGCCGGTCAAGCTGCCGCAGTCTTGCAGCTTCTGCGCGAGCACGTGCTTCCCGCCTATCTGGAGTGGCACCGGGATCTGCTGTTTCATCAGGACGAACGATCGCTGTTCAACTCCTTCTTTGTGGGCCGCGTCTGCGAAGCGATCTTGTCCAAGGGGCCGCCATGGGACGAACATGAGCGCTTCGTGGGCGAAGCCATCGGACGACTGAATGACTACATCGGCCATCGACCCGTCGCGGCTCTGGAATCGCAGAAGATCGAGCCATACGCCCACGAATGGGTGCGCCCGCTGCCGCTGTACATCCGCGATGCGGGCGTTGCCGTGGGGAGGTACCGAAAGGTCGTCGAGGCGACGATCGAGCTGTTGAACCAAACCGACGAAGACATCCTTCGCGAAGCCTGCTTCGATCCAGAGTTGCTGGACGAGTTGGCAGTGGATCCCCGTGCCTACGACTTCGATCATCCAGCCAACAAACGCCCCAACTACCATTTCGGCCAATGGGACCCGCACTCGATCGACAACCGTGGCTTCTACCGTAGGTACGTTGTGCAGCAGATCACGCTGGACTCGCTCATGTCGCGTCTTGATTCTTCCGAGGACTTGCCGGGAGACGAGTTGCTACTGGAAGCCGCCGCCGTGATGGCCGGAACCATCATCATGTCCACTGGGATCAGCGGCGCAGGACCGGACACGCACGATTCCACGGTAACGCTGGCCAATCTGCTGCCAAGAATCGCTGGCTATCGGGACGCGTTCTACGAGCGGCTGCTCAGCCGCATCGGCGGGCGCCACGGCAAGCGGTTGCGAGTGGAAGTCGAGAAGCGCAGGCAGCCTTTCGGCGGTGCTCGCCAGCATCTGAACGCGGCGCTCGCGCGGCATCGTGCCGCACAACTGGAACACGTTCACCTGGCGGCGATCTTTGCTCGCATGGGCCATCCCGAGGCGGCGACTCAGCAGGCCAACATCGTCCCGGCCGCATCTGCCAGGATGCTGTGTCAGATCGATTGCTGCCTGACCGACGGAGACCAGGCTGTCGCTGCCGGCGAACTTGAGCGGACCGCGTCTCTGCTGGAAGAAATCATGGATTGGCTTCGGCGTGGCATCGAATGCGGGGCGATCGTCGACCCGTGGAACATGCTGGGTTTTGACGCGAACTTCAGCCTGTTCCCTGCTCTGGAGAACAGCATACGCGATCATCGAGCTGACGATCTGGTCGCTTTGATGGACCAGATTTTCGGGATTTATTCGCGCGTCTGGAGCGAGGCTGCGGCGAGGGACGATCAACCGTTGTGCCGGCGAATGGCCGAACAATTCCGCGAGACGGCCAGTTGGTGGCGCAAGTACGCAGCCCACGAGGTCTCCAGCCTCGACGCAGTCGACGTAGAAGACGCCTACAACGCCGCCGAGCTCGTCGCCCATGCGTTGAACCTCTGGTACAAGGGCGGTGCCGCGGTCGAAGACGTGCGTTTCTGGGCCCCGCATGCCAATATGTTCGATTCGCCAAAAGCATATGGACTTGTAGTATGCGTACTGCTCGAGCGAGGCGATTTCGTGGCCTCCATGGCGCTGCTGATGCACTGGCTCGGACAGGCCCCACAGATCGGCCTTGAAAAAGGAGATACTTCGTTTTGCCACTTGGCCGAAAAGTGGATGCTGGATCTGAGGGAGAAGCATCGTGACGGCGGTTCGCAAAGTGGCCAGCGGGATGCCTGGGAACTGGTCTGTAAGTTTATGGACCGTTTGGAGGCAAATGCGGAGGAGTATTGGGATCCGCCCAGATTCGAAATGGGCGAATCTCGCGGGCCGCAGGAATCGTCGCGCGAGGAGGAACTCCTCGAAGGCCAACCAGACGAGGACGACGAAGAGCAGAAGGAAGAGCTGTACGAGGCCGCCTACGAAGGAATGGTCTATCGCGACAGTACGGATGACGGCGTGGACAGTGAATTGTTCGATTACGGTCAACCGTCCGACGACGAGTTGATGGGCGAATCGAAGCGACTGGGCGAACGGTTGTCGTTCACCAGTACCGTTGCCCAACTGTGGCAGTTGGCCGTAACGATCCCGAAGCCTCCCAACGGAGATGACCCCCATCGTCTTGAAATCGTGCATCGCTGGATCGACCAAGCCGCTGAGAATCGGGGGCGTCTTCGCGGTCTGTTGGATGCTATCGATGCGTTCGAATTGCCGACGCCGACAGGCGACCACGACTCGATGGTCGAATACGACCGCGTGCGACTGATCAAGGAGTCGATCGTCGAGACGATCATCGCCGCCAGCGTAGATACGGCCGACGCCAGCCGTATCTTGTCGGCTGTGGCGCACGACGGGAAGACAGACATTGTTCGCGACAGCGGTGCGAGTCGGTGGAGCTTGGAAGAATCATTAGCGATCACGGTATCCTCGGCTGTTTTGCGCGGCGACGCGGAAGCGGTTCGAAAACACTGGGACGATTTCGTGGACTCGCTGATGGAACTGCCGCTCTTGTACGTGCCGCCCACAAAAGGTGGTGATCCGCACAAGATTGTAACGGCCCGGGTGCGACAACGTGCGATGCAAGATTTGCTGGCGTGGCTGCCGCGCCGAGGGCTGATTCGCGAAAGTTGCCAGTTGATCGAGACAGCCCGCGAGATGGAGCGGCTGCATCCCGTTGGGGCGGGCGCAGTGACCGAATTCGACGAGCTGTTCAAGATCGGCTACAAGGCTCTCGTAAGAATGGCGATTCACTCGGCTCCCTCATGGGGCAGTGATGGGACATCGAGCCGTGCGGACGAATCCGGTCAGGCCGTGCTGGTGGAATGCCTCAAGCAGTTGACCGAATCCCTACTTTCCAGTTGGTTGGCCCACAGCAAGACGCTCCGCCTGTCCGTGCTGGAGAAGGTAAAGGATAAACGCAGGTGGGGCCGGCTGGTCAACTTCGTCGAACGATACGGTGCAGATATTTTCACTCAGCGATTCCTGAACCTCGCCAACCTGAGGGCGATCTTGTACGAAGGCGTGGACGAGTGGTTAGATCAACTTGAGGAGGAAGCACCTGTCGAAATCGACTGGCGATTGCTGGACGACCTGGAAGTCGGTCGAGTGGACCGGGACGAAGCCGTCGAATATTTGTCGCTGATTCTGGAAGCCGTGGTGGAAAACTACGGCGAGTACCGCGACTACAATAGCATGACCACCCAGTCGGACAGTGGCGAACTCCTGTACACTCTGCTCGACTTCCTGCGACTACGCACGGAGTACGACCGGATCTGCTGGCAGCTCAAGCCCGTGATTTGGGCGCATGAACTGCTCGTTCGGCACGAGCAACACGCGGCAGCCGAAATGTGGCGCGGGGAATTGGCGGAACAGACGAGTCAGCAGGCGAGCAAATTCCTGGAGAAACTGGCCAAGCTGCAGAACAAGTATGCCATGCGCATGCCAACGGTTGCGGATCGTCTGGGCGAGCGATTCGTCAGACCCATGGCGATCGATCGGATTCGCGCGCTGGTCGGTCCCGCCATGCACGAAGCCGGACAGGATGGTCCGTGCCCCAGCTTCGAAGCTCTCCAGCGAGAAACCGACGAATTGACCCGTCAGCCCACTGGCGTCGGATTGGATGTTCCCGCCTGGCTGGTCGCTTTGCAGGAAGAAATGGGCGTAGCCAGCGACCTTGACCACGCGAACGACCAATCGACGGAACTCGATGCCATCATTCCACAGAAAACGCTGTCGCTCGAAGAGACGCAGCAGCAGTTGAAGGCGTGGTCGTCAAAAAATCGAAAGTAGTCGTCGAGTTGTCGTCCCCGACTCCGCCGTTGGTCATTGGGATTTGGTCATTGGTCATTTCCCGCGTTTACAGCCACAAGTGCAGTCGCCCATCCAGCATGTCCGGGATTGCTTTCTCGACCAGCGATCGGATCTGTCTGTCGCTATAACGCGTGCTGAAATGGGATGCGATGACACGTTCGTTCTTGAACCGGTCGCGCCGTTCCACAAAGTCGTCCAGGTGCATGTGCCCGTGCTTGTGAATCTTCTCCTTGCGGTGGTCCGGCGCCACAAACGTCATCTCTGCGATTAGAATTCTGGCTTCGTACATGTCAGGACAGGCGTCCAACCCGCGCGGTTCGCTATCGCCCAGGTAGGCCAACACCGGCATGCGGCGTTCCTCCGTCACCTCGACGCCCGACAATCGCAAATCGCGAATCTGCTCGCCAGCGAGTTCGCTATATTCGGGTTTCAGCTTCTTGCGACGCTCCCAGACGACGTAACCTAGCGACGGCACCGTGTGCCTGGTCGCGCATGCGGTCACCACCAGCTCTCTGGATATTTCGATTTCGTCGCCCGCCGCGACAGGGATCAACTGGCAAGGAAGGCGACCACGGTCCAAGCGGCTGAAAGCCTTGAGCATTTGTTCGACCGCCGGCAACGCGTGCTCCGGCAAGTAGACCGTCGGCGGGTCCATCTTCATCATGCGCCGGCGGGCCACATAGACGGGCAACGCCACGACGTGGTCCAGATGTGTGTGGCTGACAAACCACGTTGACGTCCCCATGAAATCCCACGGTTGGGCGCCGAAGTCGAATCCCAATTTCAACTCGGGAACACGCCAGTAGGTCTGCACGGCCGCGCGCGAGTAGCCCTCGATCGTCAGGCCTTTGTGAACAAGTTTCTTTATCGGAAGATTTTGGATCATGGCGCGGACGAAACGGGGTTAGGCAAATCCGTCGTTGTGTGCGAGTGTCGTCGACAAATGTCGAAGTGATTCGAATCTGATCTTAAGTGTAAGAGTCACAGCGCGTGCGCAAAAGGGGACGCGCAACGGTGCCGTACACGCAAGACATGCTAATGAGTGGGCAGGTTCGCCTTCGGCGACGGCCCGGTGATCGGCCTGCTTGGCTTATTCTCTTTCGTCGCCGTCGAGATCGGCCAAACGCGCGGCGATCGAACGCTGTAAATCGCCCTCGGCCCGGCGCAAAGCCATTTGGTAGTAGACTTTGGCTACGCCCGGCTTGCCGTCCAGTTCGGCCTTCTGCCCTTTCGTGAAAAACTCGGCCGCTTCCGACGCGCGTTCGGCTCTGGCCAAGTCGTGCCGATGGCGGATCTCCTCGACCGACGGTAACCGACGGTCCGACGGTATCGTGGGTGCTGCCGGGGTATGCCTGGCAACATTCCTATTGATGAAATCGGCTTTGCGAGCCGTCTCAGGATCCACGGCTCCACCAAACCCTCCACCGGCTCCGCCGCCGCCTCTACCCGAAAGCGTTTCCGGCGAGATGCCTGTCTGGAAGAATTCTTCTTCCTCCAGGATGATGATTCTCGGAATAACCGTTTGATTCCAACTGCTGACGTCCCGCCCGATCCCACGATTCTTGAACAGGCGGTTGACGTACGGGACCTTGCTCAACAATGGCACGCCTCGCGTCACGCTGCTTTCGCTGGCGCGCATGATTCCACCCAACAACCCCGTTCCGCCGTCCGGTACGGAAGCGGTGGTGGAAGTGGTAGTGAAGTTGAACGTTGGCAGTTGGACCGTCGTGTTCTGCTGAGCCTGCGCAGTTACAGCCAGAAACAGAACTAACAACGCCGCGAACGTAGAAGCACGAAAGGACATGCCGATTGACTCCTTCTTCTCCGAACCGGCTAATCTTCCCCTATGTAAACTTTATCGGATCGGATCGGAGTTTTCAACGTAATTTGCCTCGGTCGACCGCAAGTATGCAGTCAAAACGTGGGGGCCCATAATCGTTGGGCAACGAAGGATCATCGCGGACTTCTGGAAGTCCGCGATGATCTCTCGCACGTTTCCCTGGAACACGCAACATCAGGATTTGCGTCTCGGCCACGTACGCGACAGAAGACCGAAACAACTGTCAAGACCGTGCTATTCGTAGCATCTGTGTCTTGTCTTTTCAGTGCGCCGACGCTTACGATCCCACTCCGATTTGATTTCCGTGGAAAACCGGCAAGAGTTTGAGTGCGTGAATTGGCGAATATAGGTCGCGTTTGCCGATAAGTGAAACGCAACCGACAGTTTGTCGGCCGGCCGCGGGTGGGTACCTGCGGGATGGATCGATCGTACGGATACCCAGCATGCTGAGGCCAGGAGGGAAACACGTTGCACAATCCGACTTTGATGCCGTAGAAAGACCTGAGCAATGAACGCGTCTGCCCCTCACTATCTGCTGTTTTCCGAGTCGCGTGCAAGGCGTGCGCGAATCCGCAACCAGCCCTTGGACGACTCGCACATTGGCGAGTGGCGTTTTGTGTTGGAGACCGCTGACGGCTCGGCGCGGTTCGAGGCCGCGGACGAAGAGCCCGATGCCGAACTGGAACGGCTGGAGTTGTTGGCCGTGGTGCGAGGTCTGGAAGCCTTGAATCAGCCATCTCGAGTCACGCTCCTCACGGCGAGCCGATACGTTAGTCGCGGCTTCCGGTTCGGTTTGAGCGAATGGCGCGAAAATGACTGGCATTGGGAAAGGTACGGCGAGATGGCGCCGGTGAAGAATGGCGACTTGTGGCGGCGAGTCGACCGAGCAATGCAGTTCCACCAGGTGGAATGTCGCATTTGGCGGTTTGATCCGGCCGAGACTCATTCACGCGTTCGGTCGCCGGCCATGAAAATGCACTCGCCCCGGCGCCAGGGGACCAAGATGTCACACACGAACCGGGCGACCACTCCTCGCCGCTCGCGGTTCACGGAATCATGCGCCGGCCTGTGCCGCGACATGCTGCAACGACTACGGCCGAACGCGAGAACCGCCATGGACGCGCAGACGGCGTAGACAGGTCGCGAACGCGCGTTCGCTGATTTTCGCGGGGTTCCGCATGGCATATCCCGGTTCATTCACGAGTTGGGGCGTGCATGGCAGTAACCCGAAGCGTCAGCGAGGGATGGCTCGTCGGCCATCCCTCGTTGACGCTTCGGGTTACGGTTGGCCGGAGAATAATCCGAATTATGGGGGCTACGACGGGCCCATCGCATTCAGGTCCGACCGGTTCTGGCGGCTTGGTTGAATCCGGAAAACCATTATGATCTAGATAGGAATCGTGGTAGTGCAAACCAGCTTGTCACTTTCTAGCGCAGGAGCGATCGCGGGCGCAACATACTCCAATCCGTCGGAGGCAATGGGGCCGCATGTGATCGAAACCGATGGGCAGCGGCCGCTCCAGTTGTGCGAGGCGGACAACAACGGCGATATGAAAACGATCGAAGACCCCTATGCATTTCCGTCGCTTCTATCCGAGTTCGATCTGTATTTGATCGGCGAAGGGACCCACTACCGCATCTACGACAGGCTGGGTGCCCACGTCAGGACGATCGACGACGTCTCGGGAGTGAACTTCGGCGTCTGGGCTCCGAACGCGTCCGCAGTCAGCGTCGTGGGGAGCTTCAATGGGTGGGACGAACGACAGCACCAAATGCGCCGGCACTACGCGAATGGCATTTGGGAGCTGTTCGTACCGGGCGTTGGCCCAGGCGAACTGTACAAGTATCGAATCAAGACGAACGACGGCCAAACGCTGGAGAAGGCCGATCCCTATGCTTTTGCCGCCGAGGTCCCACCTCGTACGGCTTCGATCGTTGCGAACCTCGATCAGTACCAATGGGCCGATGACGAGTGGATTGCCAGGCGCCGCAAATCCGACTTCCTGGAAGAGCCGATCTCCATTTATGAGGTTCACTTGGGCAGTTGGCGACGGCATGGCAGCGAGTGGATTGGCTACCGCGAGCTGGCTCATCGCCTGGTCGACTACTGTCGCGAGATGGGTTTTACCCATCTGGAACTGCTTCCGGTGTCCGAGCATCCCTTCTACGGCAGTTGGGGCTATCAGCCGATCGGCTATTTCTCCGTGACGGGGCGTTACGGTCCCGTCGAGGACTTCATGTACTTCGTGGACCACTGCCATCAAAACGGCATTGGAGTCATCATCGACTGGGTACCGGCCCACTTTCCGCGCGATGGCCATGGACTGCGCCGATTCGACGGTTCGGCGCTGTACGAGCATGAAGACCCTCGACGTGGGGAACATCCCGATTGGGGAACCATGGTCTTCAACTACGGGCGCAACGAGGTTCGCAACTATCTGATTGCGAACTCGCTTTTCTGGCTTGACAAGTACCACGTGGACGGTCTGCGCGTGGATGCCGTGGCGTCGATGCTGTATTGGGACTACAGCCGCGCCGAGGGCGAGTGGGTGCCAAACAAATTCGGCGGGCGCGAGAACCTGGAAGCGGTGAGCATGCTGCAGGAGTTCAACCGAGTTACACACCTGCAATTCCCCGGCGTGCTGACGATTGCCGAAGAATCGACTTCGTGGGCGGGCGTGTCACGACCGACGGACACGGACGGTTTGGGATTCAGCATGAAGTGGAACATGGGGTGGATGAACGATACGCTCGGCTACATGCGTCACCAACCCGTCCATCGCAGATTCCATCACAACGAATTGACATTTAGCATCGTCTACGCGTTCAGCGAAAATTTCGTGCTGGCATTGTCGCACGACGAAGTGGTACACGAGAAGGGCTCGATGATCGGGCAGATGCCCGGCGACTTGTGGCAGAAATTCGCCAACCTGAGAATGCTCTACTCGTACATGTGGACCCATCCCGGCAAGAAGCTGCTGTTCATGGGTGGCGAATTCGGGCAATGGAACGAATGGAACCACGATGGGCAACTGCAGTGGGAATTGCTGCAATGGCGGTCACACGAAGGTCTCAGGACGCTGGTCGCCGACCTGAACAAACTCTATCACCGCGAGCCAGCCTTACATGAACTCGATTTCGACGAGCCAGGATTCGAGTGGATTGATTGCGATGACCGCGAACATAGCACGATTTGCTACCTGCGTCGCGCCAAACGCCCCGACGATTTTCTTGTCGCGTGTTTCAACTTCACGCCGGTGGTACGAACGGATTGTCCCATCGGCGTCCCGATGGAAGGCTGGTACGAAGAGATCTTCAACAGCGACTCGGAACACTACGGCGGCAGCAATGTTGGTAATCACCCCGGCACCGAGGCACAGCAGCCCGGTTCGCACGGGAGGCCCTATTCGCTGAGGATTACGCTGCCGCCGTTGGGTGCCGTACTCTTCAAACGACAGCGCCCACATACCGCTTAGGGTCGTTCGAGAAGCGACTGTCGTAGCCGAAGACGCGTAGGCCGGCTAAGTGCGGCGTCAAATGATGTTCGAGGGGCAAATGCGCTACCGTCCGGCTCGCATCATGATCGCGTGCGCTCTTTCCGCGTAGTATTGGCACGACTCCTGGGAGCCAGAAAACCGTTGCAGCGACGCTTCGTCAGAAAATAGGTACATCTTGACGCCGAACCACATTCCGTGCTTACGGACTCCAGGAACGAGTTCCCCACGGTCGATGTACCGCACGGGGTCGTAGCCTGACAGCATGGGACTGTAGCGATCCGGGGCCGCCATGAACGTTTGCTGATGTCTCTGGCTGGTGAAAAGGTACGTTCGCCCGCGATGAACGGCTCCCCACAGGGGATCGCCCTGCAGCCAGTCCTCGTTTTCCGCCAACGTGACCGGGCAGAAGCCATCCAGTGCCAGTGGCGACTCCTGAGGTCGCGACGCGATCGGCGTACTTGCCAATTGCGGCTGCCGGGCTTCGGGCATCGGAGCCTGTTCGATTCCGCGTCGGTACCCCGCATCAGCGTCCTTTCGCGGCAGCCCCCGCCCAGCGAACTCGGAGGGAGGCTCTTGCCATGCACTTTGTCTGCGTGGCGTTGACGGCTGGGAAGCTGGGCCATATTCGTTTACCGGCACCCGCCTGCTTTCATTCTGGTAGCCTTGAGCTCCTGCAGTCGCATCGTTTCGGGGCAGACTGCCCGGTGGGGCGACATGGGGATTGTAGGTTTCGCGAGGCGTTTGGGGCCGAGGCGGCGTGTGGGTTGGCGTCGGCGGTTGGGTAACCGTTGGAGCCTGTCCCGCGTAGCGCGGACCATACTCGGACTCCCGAGCGAACTGGCTCGGCACACTGGCCGGTTGATATCCGCGTCCGGCGTCAGAAGGTGCTCGCCCAGACGGCATCGAACCGTCGTACCCATGCGATCGCTGCCCGCTTGGCGAGGGAGGCTGTTGGGGCTGATAGGCCTGATTATTCTGGTTCAGCGGCTGGTTGGGTTGGGCAGAGCGGGCGGGATCCTGACGCGCGTCGCGTGATGCCACGGCATAACCCGGGGTCGCAAAGCGGTGATCACGCGCTATGCCA
>JADHUC010000215.1 GCA_016784735.1 Pirellulaceae bacterium
AGATTCTTTGGGGTGCGGAAGGAACCTTCATGGTTCCTTTCGGACCCTCGTTGATCTCTGTCGAAACAGAGATGGCGGGGCTGCTGGCGGGATTGTCGTAAACCCTTGCGGGATAATGCCATAAACGCAAAACGCCCGGCGACCGCTTTCTCGGCACCGAGCGTCAACTCTTGTGTACGTTCTAGTTCGTAGAAAATCAAAAAGCTCCCCCGGTAGGACTCGAACCTACGACAAAGCGGTTAACAGCCGCTTGCTCTACCAACTGAGCTACAGGGGATCAAATGGAGGTTAATAAAGTACTTGATACCTTTCCTTTCGACAAGTCGCGATGGCTTTGCCACCCCCCGCTTTTCAAACTCCGTCCATCCGGTTGCCACAAAAATGGTTCCCGTCGACCTTCCCTTTCGATACCACTAAGGCCAGTTTGGTTCGCGTTTTTCCAGGAAAGCGGTCAGGCCTTCTTGAGCCGCTTCGGTTGTGCGGGCGGTGGCCGTTGCGGCGGCACCGGACGCTAGATGAGTGACCAAGTGCCCGCCAATCGTCTCGTTCAGCAGTCGTTTGGTCAACTGGAGGGCTTCCGGCGCGCATTTGGCGCATTCTTCGGCCAGCGCGTGTGATCGGGCCCAGACCACGTCGTTGGACGTCAGTTCATGGTACAGACCAAGTCGATGGGCTTCGTCGGCTTCGAGCAATCGAGCCGATAGCAACAGGTTGGCAGCCGGCCCCGCCCCGATGCGAAATGATAGCAAGGGAGCTGCAATTCCTGAGACTAGGCCACGACGAGGCTCGGGGAAGCCGAATGTGGCCTCGGGCGAGGCAACCACGATGTCCGACGCCAATAACAGGCCGGCACCGGCAGCCACCGCGGGGCCATTCACCGCAGCGATGATCGGTTTGGGAAAGAGCATCATTTTCTCCACCAGTTCTTTGAACTGGACGGCGTCCCTGTGCCACTGCATGAGTGCATCGTCTTCCTTGCTGCTTTCGCGGATCTCGTGCAAGTCCACGCCAGAACAGAATGACGTTCCCGATCCCGTGAGAATCACAGCTCGCACTCGCCGCTCCTGGTGCAGATCGTCCAATGCCTGCGCTAGTTGCACCATAGCCCAACGCGACAAGGCATTGCACCGTTGCGGTCGGTTCAGGATGATCGTGCCGCTTGGCACGTGTTTTTTTACTTCTACCACTTGGTCCATCGGTCATTCCCTCTCGCGACAAACATCATTGTCTCCGCCCCCTGATTCACACGAGCGCATCAAAATGGGACACTATTCTCGAATCAGGATAAAGGACAAAGATAGTCGAAACTTAGTTATTGTACACAACCTGTGTCTGACACGATTCTTGCGTCAAACACTTCACGATCTCGCCTTTTTGGCGCGCGTTCTGCAAGTCTTTACCGACGCTAGTCGTTCGAGAACCGAATTCTGGATCGGTTCTCATGCAAAGTGATCCCGCTGATGGGGCGCGGCGAGCTGATTTTAGGCTTGTCGCGTCCTTTTTTGTGCGCAGGCTGCGCTGAGGTTGGTTGACCTCTTGCATGGAATACGCAACCTGGCAGCTTGCGACTACGGACATTTTCAACCGGCTGCAGCGTATGACGACTCATCAGTGGTTGAACCCCACAGCAGGGAGGCTCCCACCAATGGCCGAATCCGGTTCAAATCGTCTTCTCCAGCCTTAGGAGCCGCTTTTTCATGCGAATGCCCGTCGGAGCCGAGTAGCCGCCCAGAGCACCTCCGGCACCGACAACTCGGTGGCAAGGGATTATCAATGCAATTGGATTCTTTGCCATGACGCTGCCGACGGCGCGAGCAGCCTTTGGCGAACCTGCCATGGCGGCCAATTCGCCGTAGGTGATAGTACCTCCGTAGGGTATGCTTCGACACTCGCGCATGACTCGCTGCCGGAATCGTGTCAATCCGGCCAAGACGACCGGAACATCAAGGAAGTCGTCCGGATTGCCTTCGCCGAAGGCCCGAATCCGCCCGGCAAAACGGTCCGTCGAATCCGCACCGAGACGACAGACCTCCACCGACCCTTCCGGCAGTCCTAGCGCCGCTATGGCCCGCCGGTGGCCCGCGTGGCCAAACGTCAGAGCGCATAGGCCGTCGTCCAGCCAGGCCGCTGCAATCCAACCCAGCGTTGTGGAAAAAACGGTGATCCGATCGACGTTCGTATGTGGTTTTCCCAACTGTCAAACCTCCATTGCTGCCCGTTGGTACGAGATTATCCACCGATTTTTCCCCAGATTTCAAGTGGTCGGTCGGGGCCAGGCACTTTGACAGTCCTGACGACGGCGATCTATACTGAGTTCCGGCGGACATCCAGTGCGACCTTGCCCTTCTCTGACGCCTCCGCGTCAGTCTCCGTATGTGTGAAAGGGATCGATTATGAGTCACTATAGCTCGCTTAGTGACGACTACTACGTGAACATGAATCTGAATACCGAGATGGATTTGCCGCAAACGCGAGAAACGGTCCTGCACTATTTCGAACAGATCCAGAAGCACTATCCCACGATGAGGAACTTCTACAGCCGTGATCGAGGCGAGTTTGTGCTGGAAGAGGACAAGGATCGCGGCAACTACCGTTGGGCAACGGTCGAGCCGCGTCGTATCTGCTCCGGGTACGTCAATCCGGAGTCGACCAACGCGGCGTTCCGCCAACATGAACTTGCGTTGGAAGTTGCGCCGTATGCTTTGACCGTGAGTCCACTGGACTGCGAGTCGTTGAACATTATGTTCGGCTTCGATTTCACTTATCGCGGGAATCATAACGAGTTGTTGGTCGAGGCGTTGGGAGTGGCTCCAGGGCTGGAACGGATGACGGAGATTCCTGGTGCCACGGTCCTGGGAAACGAACCGTCGCTGCAATTCGCTTTGGACGAGGATTGCCGTACGCAATGTCGTCTTAGCATCGAGACTCGTACCGGCGCGTACCATGTCCGAACCGGCGAGTTTCCCGAGGAACAGATGAGCGTTTACTTCACGGCTCGACGGTACGGCAGCCTGGACTCGGACGAAACGTATGTATCGGCCATGAAGCGGCTCGCCGAACTGTGCACCGAGTTGGTTGACAACTATGTGATCGACAGCGTTCTGAGACCGCTGCAACAGGCGATCGCCATCAAGTAGCCGTTCGGCCTTGGGAGCTGAGGTGGCGCAGCGGGGAGCGAGTTTTTTCTCCCGCCTCTGCCCGGGTGCTGGACGCTGGGTTCCCGTCGCGTCTCCGAGATGGCAGAGTCCGGCGGGAGTGATCGGGAGACCTGCGGTCAGACGAGTGGCGTGGTCGGGAGACCACGCCACAACGAACGACCACGGCACAACGAACGACCACGGCACAGCGAACGACCACGGCACAACCGAACGACCACGGCACAACCGAACGAACGCTCCACAACCGAACGAACGCTCCACAACGGAGGAGCGGCTTTGCCATACCCGTGTGCGGAACCGAAACTCAGATGTTCTTAGTCACGCCTGGCGTCGCGCAGACTGGATAGACTCCGTTTTCGTCGGGCTTGGTAGGCGGCTCCATGTCCCAGGTGCATTCCTCTGGTCTTGGCGAGATGCAGTACTCGGATTTGCTCACCTGATCCCAAGTCACCTCCTGCCCGCTGTAGCACGAGAGCTGCCCCATGATGGTGACCAGTGTGCTACGAGCCATGTAGTCGCCGCAGTTGAGTGGTGAACCATCGCGAATCGATTTGAGGAACTCTCTGTGCTCGGCCACGTAAGGACTTTCGCTCTGCCCGCTAAATTTCCATTCGTTTTCGCCGGTGATCCGGCCGTGAACCGGGAAGGCAATTCCTTTGGTGCCCAAAATGTTGCTGGAGTTTTCATTGTAGCAACCGCGAGTTGTGCGGCAGAAAGCGTAACCTCGCACTCCGTTGGCGTAGTGATAAACCACGGCATTGTGATCGAACACATCACCCAGCAGGTTATGCGACGTCGAACGTCCGCCAAAGCCATGACATTTGACGGGAGTCACTTCGCCTAACGCCCACGTGGCGCGATCCATGTTGTGCACTAAGGACTGGGGCACATCGTCGCCGCACAACCACGAGAAACGGTACTGGTTGCCGTATTGGATTTCCAACTCTCTCGTGTCGTGAGGGCGTGCCGTGTTGCCGTAGGGACCGCGGACGAAATTCTCCTCGAACGAAACGATTTCGCCGATTTGACCGTCGTGTACGCGTTGCATCGTCTCGCGGTAGGCTGGATGAAAACGGCTCTGCAATCCGGACAGGATGCCCAGGTTGTTCTCTTTGGCCAACGCAGTGGCTTCATTCACGACCTTGATCCCGAGCGGATCGATGGCGTGAGGCTTTTCCACGAACACATGCTTTCCGGCCTCGATCCCGGCCTTGAGGTACATGGGGTGGAACTTGGCGGCACATGCGATCAGCACCACGTCCACGCTATCGATGACTTTCTTGTAGCCATCGAGCCCAGCGAAGCAATGGTCGTCGTCGACCTCTACACGATCGGGCTTGCTGTTCTGGAGGGCCTTGCGTTTGCTCTGGACGCGATCGGCAAACAGGTCCGTCATAGCCACTAGGCGTGTTCCAGGATCTGCATCCATGGCATTCGCCGCCGCTCCGGAGCAGCGACCGCCGCTGCCGACCATGCCGATGCGGATTATATCGCTGCCGGCGGCATGGGCGCTGCGCGAAAGCGAGAGCCCGCCGACGGCAACCGCGCCGAGTGCCGATTTCTTCAAGAAATCTCGGCGTGAGTCCTGACCCGAGTTTGCGGCGTTTCCCTGAGGTGTCATCTTCGTTCTCCTTCGGTTTGGTGTTGTTTCGATGCGCCTACAGTATGTTCGGTGCGCTCGGGGCGATGCAAGCAAGCGCGCAAAGAGAGCCGAAAAAAAGAGAGTGGCATGTTCGAACAGCGCTACGTACGTGAATTCGGAAGAAAGCAGGAGGGTTAAGCGTTTCCTGAATCGTCTGAATTCTTGCGAATTCAGCTACGGGGCCGCCCCGACTTGGCACTGTAGCATTAGCTGGGCGACTGTTGAGCAGATAACGCTTCTACCGGAATCGCTATGCCCTTGATGATACCTTCCACAACGACGGCATCTCCTACTAAACCCTGGAAGCGGCTCACTAGCATCCTTTTGGGCCGAACCTTATCAAGGTGGCCGATCAGCACCAGGCGGTCTCCGGGTACCACCGGATCGCGGAACCGGACTTCCTCCAACCCACCGAAGCCAACCATCGCCGCTTGGAGCAGGTCATGCTTCTGAGTGAAGTAGCTGCACAGTTGCGCGGCCGCCTCGACCATGACTACTCCGGGCATCAGCGGCATACCAGGCATGTGGCCGCGGACCCAGAATTCGTCGTCCGTCACGTCCTTGTATCCGACGACCGTGTGACACTCCACATCGTCCACGACGATGGCCGTCAACTGTTCCATCTCGTGACGCTGCGGATTGTACTTGCGGATCTCCTCGACATCGGCGATCACGTTGTCGAAATCGATCTTCGAAAGATCGTAGAGCGGTGGTTTGGTGGTCACACTGCATTCCTTTGGCCGAACGGAGTTCGCGGAGCCATTCCCTAGAAGGTGGTGCTTTCATCCACTGCATGCGGCCTGAGCCACGCTCGGGCCGTGGCGCGGGGTGGCTGCGCGAGGATAGCCTGGAACAAACGTCTAAGTGCGCACCTTTCTGCGTTTGGCCTTGCGCGCCTTGGCGTTGGCCGGTCGTTTTCCGTGGTTGGCCTTCTTGACTTTGCGGTTTGGTTTACTCACCGTGGATGGTCTCCCTTATTTGTTTCCCATTTATCGGACAGAACCCACCAGCTTAGCAAGTCAGTCTTGTGCTGAGAAGCGGGAAACAAGTGTGGCAAGGGTCCTTGCATCCCTTCATTCGAGGGGCTTCTTGCGTCGCTGTCTACTAGCCGGCGAATCGTTAGACGGCAGTGCCCCGTCCTGCCGATACAATGCCGTTATGAAACGGTGGCGATACCGGTACCGGCAAGGAAGGACGCACAAGTCAATTTCGGCCAGGAGCCATACAACTGCCGCCGGTTTTCTCGCTTTTTAGCGAACGGGGCGGTTACGGGCGTTGACGGAATCGCGAGTGACGCTTAGTATTTCCGGTTTCCCTCAGAGGGAAAGACGAGAAGTGACCGCATTTAAGCGGACCTCAAGTGAAACAAATTGAGATTGATCAGCTCAGGGAGACTTCAAGGAGCGCAGTGTGGCGGGACCGAGTAATGAAGTAATTAGGATCAGGATGGAGGCTTACGACCATGCCATCCTGGATCAAAGCGCCCAGGAGATCGTGAATACGGTTAAACGTACTCACTCCGAGGTGCACGGACCAATCCCGTTGCCTACGCGGATCGAGAAATACACGGTGCTGTCGGGGCCGCATGTTGACAAGAAAGCTCGGCAGCAGTTCGAGATAAGAACCCACAAGCGACTGATTGACATCGTCCAGGCCACAGCGAAAACGATTGAAGCGCTGAACAAATTGAGCCTGCCGGCTGGTGTTGATATCAAGATCAAGGCTTCCGCCAGGTAGCCTTTTGTGTTGTTGTTGTGCGGGTCATTTTTATGAATGGAAGCCGTTCGGGTAAGTTGGGACAACTGTAGCGGCAGGCAATGTTGCTTGTCGGCGTAATGCTCAAGGAGATATGTCCTTGGCTACAGCGGGCGTTCCCAGGCTCCCGTAGGCGATATACCACAAGGTACAGACCGATGGCAAATGGAATACTCGGCCGCAAGGTCGGGATGACGCAAATCTACGATGATAGTGGCAGTGTCATTCCGGTCACGGTCGTTCAAGCGGGACCTTGTCACGTCCTTCAGATCCGTACGTTGGATCGTGACGGCTACCAAGCCGTACAGCTCGGTTATCTTGACAAAAAACGGCCGAGAGGAAAAAGGTCGCGTAGTAGCCAGGCAAGTCGTGCCGAACGTGGTCATGTCGCCAATATCAGCAGCAAACGCTCCAAACGGCGTGCGGCCGTCCCGGCAGGCGAAAAAGGTGCCGGCGAGGGCGAGCAGACGCCTTCCCAGGCAAGTCAACTGTCTCCCAAGGCCGATTGCGAACCCAAGCGGTTTATTCGCGAGCTTCGTGGATCTACCGAGGGATATGAGATTGGCCAAGCGGTCACCGTCGACGCGCTTGCCGAGGTAACGGCAGTTGACGTCACCGGTATCTCGAAAGGCCGCGGGTTCGCCGGCGTGATGAAGCGACATGGTTTCTCTGGCCAGCGCGCATCTCACGGCGTCAAGAAAGTCCATCGCCACGCCGGAGGCACGGGCCTGAGCGCCACGCCGGGTCGTCTGTTCAAGGGACGTCGCATGGCAGGTCAGTACGGAAACGTGAAGACGACCGTGCGTAACGTGAAGGTTGTGAAGGTGGACGCCGAGAACCATTTGTTGCTGGTTCGTGGTGCGATTCCCGGCCCCAACGGTGGCTATCTCGTGATTCGCGAAACAAACAAGGTCGGTTAGGTCGATCATGACAAGTTTGCCAGTTTACGATCGCAGCGGGAACGAGGTGGGGACCTACGAGATAGACCCTGCCGAAATCGCGCCGAAAATCAATAAGCAGTTGCTGCACGACGCAATCGTCATGTATCAAGCGAATCTTCGGCAGGGATCCGCAAAGACGAAGTCGCGCGCCGAAGTGGCGCAGACCACTAAGAAATTGTACCGGCAAAAGGGGACCGGCAATGCACGGGCGGGCCATCGGAGTTCCGGTATTCGTCGAGGCGGCGGCCACATTTTTGCCGTTCGGCCGCGAGACTACTCGTACCGTTTGCCCAAGAAGGCGGTGCAAGCGGCCACGCGCATGGCTATCGCGTCGAAGATCGAAAGCGGTGACATCGTCGTGATTGACGAATTATCGTTCGAGGCACCTCGCACCAAGGATATGTACGAGGTGCTGAAGGCGCTGAAATTGACCGGCACGAGTACGCTGGTGACGACAGCGTCGCACGACGTCAACGTGTACAAGAGCGCACGCAACATCCACAAGGTGACCGTGATAGCGGCGTCGGATCTGAACGCGTTCGCCGTGCTGCGGCCACGTCGCATGCTGGTGACAAAGGCAGCATTGGATGCCATCCGGCAACAAACCGGGACGGAGGTAGCGGCTACGTAGTGCATCTGCGGATGCAGCGTGAAGGACTGAGGTTTTTTCCAAGAGCCTGGGTGCCGACGAGAGAAACTGGGTTACTGAAAGAGAACAGCAGGACAATGGGCAACCCGCAAGAAAAAAGTCGGGGCACGGAAACGCGGCTTCACCTGGAGCCGCACCAGATTATTCTGCGCCCGCTGGTTACGGAGAAAGGCGTGTATCACGCTGGTGAATTCAATCAGTATGCCTTTGAGGTGAATTCGCTTTCGACCAAAGACGACATCAAGCGGGCGGTTGAAGAATTGTTCAACGTGAAGGTCACCAAGGTGCGGACCCAAAACCGCGCCGGAAAACCGCGACGCTATCGATACCGCAACGGGTACACCAAGAACTGGAAAAAAGCGTTAGTAACATTGGACAAGGAACACCGGATCGATTTCTTCTAATCCACCGGCAACATCGGCCACTTGGCCGCATTGAGATGGAATCATGGGTATTCGACATTACAAACCGACCAGCCCCGGGCGCCGAGGTGCCACGGTTAGCGATTTCGAGGCATTGACGCCCGGCGCGAAACCGGAGAAGTCGCTGCTTCGGACGGCTCGCAAGACGGGCGGACGGAACAACCAAGGCAAGATCACCGTGCGCCACCGCGGCGGCGGGCACAAGCGAAAATACCGGATCATCGACTTCCGTCGAAATAAGGACGGCGTGCGGGCGAAGGTTCATTCCATTCAGTACGACCCCAATCGCAGTGCACGTATTGCGTTGCTCTGCTATGTGGACGGCGAGAAGCGATACATCCTGGCCCCGGACGGCCTCGAAGCTGGTACCTACATCGAGAGCGGTCCTGACGCGCCGCCTACGGTTGGGAACTGCCTGCCGTTGAAAAGGATTCCGCTGGGCACGGCTGTACACAATGTTGAACTACGTCCCGGCCGAGGCGGGGCGATGTGCCGGAGCGCCGGCTCCAGCGCGACGCTGGTCGCAAGGGAGGCGGACTGGGCTCAGATCACTTTGCCCAGCGGAGAGATTCGCCGCGTGCCGGCGGCGTGTCGGGCAACGATTGGGAAAGTCGGAAACGCGGACCACATGGGCATCGTGTTGGGCAAGGCTGGCCGCAAGCGGTGGCTCGGCCGTCGGCCCCATGTGCGTGGTACGGCTATGAACCCAATCGATCACCCGCATGGCGGCGGCGAAGGAAGGACCAAGGGCGGTCGTCATCCGGTTAGCCCGACGGGCGTGCCGGCCAAGGGCGGTCCGACTCGCAAGAAACGGAAACCCTCGAATGCGGCGATCGTCCGCAGACGACGTTCAAAGCGGTACGGTCAACTCAGGTTGAAGAAGTAACGGGAGATGTAGCCGCACATGAGCAGATCAGTCAAGAAAGGGCCATTTGTCGATTTCAAGCTGTACCGCAAGGTGCAGAAGCAGATCGAGATGGGCACGAAGGAACCGATCAAGACGTGGGCTAGGGCCTGCACGATCGTGCCGGAGTTTGTTGGACACACTTTCTTGGTCCACAACGGCCGACAGCACATGAAGGTATTTGTGACGGAAGATATGGTCGGGCACAAGCTGGGTGAGTTTGCCCCGACCCGAGTCTTCCGCGGTCATGGCGGCAAGGGCAAACGCTAGTAGAAAGTGAGAGACATGGCATTCCGGGCCTCCCACAGATTCGCACGCATTAGTGCCCGCAAGGTGCGGCCCTTGGCAGACTTGATTCGTGGCAAATTTGCCGATGAAGCGTTGGACATCCTCCGCTACCAGCCCCAACGCGGGGCGAGGATGCTGGAGAAGGTTATCAACAGTGCGTTGGGCAGCGCTCAGGATCCCGACCAGACCCGCGGCAAGTCGGTGGACATCGACAGTTTGGTGGTCGCCGAGGCGCGAGTCGATGCCGGACCGATGTTCAAGCGGGTGCGACCACGGGCGCGAGGCATGGCGTACCTGATCAAGAAACGAATGTCACACATTCACGTTACGCTGGAAGACATGAGCGAGAGCTAGGCATGGGTCAAAAAGTCAATCCGATTGCGTTTCGCACGGGCGTGATGATTGGTTGGAAGAGTCGATGGTACGCTTCCAAGCAGGAATTCGCAGATCTGTTGATCGAAGATCACAAGATCCGAAACTTCATCAAGCATCATCCCAAGAAAACGCAGTATCGCAATGCGGGGATTGATCGGATCGAGATCGAGCGTACACGTGACGAAGTCAAGATTATTCTGCACGTGGCTCGCCCCGGTCTGATCATCGGCAAGAAGGGCCAAGAGGTTGAGTTTCTGCAGGGGGAGCTTCAGAACCTTATCGGGCGACGGGTCAATTTGAAAATCGAGGAGATTCATCGTCCGGAACTGTATGCACAATTGGTGGCCGAGGAGATTTCCCAGCAGCTTTCCAAGCGATCAAGTTTCCGTCGAACGATGAAACGGGCGATGGAGGCCACGATGGATGCCGGGGCCAAAGGTATCAAAGTCCAACTGGCGGGCCGGCTGGGCGGTTCCGAAATGGCGCGACGCGAAAAACAAATCCGGGGCTCGATTCCGTTGAGCACCCTACGAGCGAAGATCGACTACGGGTTTACCGAAGCGAAGACCGCTCAGGGGCACATCGGGGTTCAGGTCTGGATCAACCAAGGCATGTACGAAGGAGACGCTTCCGATGGCGCTGATGCCGAAGAGGGTCAAGCACCGAAAAAGCCAAAGAAGGCGTATAAAAGGTAACGCAACTCGCGGTAACCGAGTGGTCTTTGGCGGTTTCGGCCTTCAGGCAATGAAGGGCGGCTGGATCAAGGCGCAGACGATCGAGGCCGGGCGTATTGCGGCTCAGCAGTACGTTCGGGGCGAGGGGCGTCTGTACATACGGATTTTTCCCCACAAATCGATTACATCGACTCCGCTTGAGACTCGAATGGGTAAGGGCAAAGGCGAGCCGGAGCATTGGGTTGCTGCGGTAAGGCCTGGGACCATTCTCTACGAGTTGGGTGGCGTCACCGAAGAGCAGGCCAAGGTCTGTTTCGCCCGCTTGGCCCACAAGATGCCTATTCCGGTGCGTTTTGTAAGACGGCGTCCGGCTTGACGGGAGGAAGCATTGATGACGAAATCCGCCGAATTGCGTGACATGAGCGACGAGCAATTGGCGCTGACGCTCAAAGAAACGTGCGAGCACCTGTTTCGTTTGCGGATCCAATCGCAGACCGAACGGTTGGACGCGCCGAGTGAACTGCGGCGAAACCGCCGCTTGATCGCCCGGATCAAGACGATTGAGCGGGAGCGAGAACTCAAAACAGCCAACGCAGACGAGAAGAAGTAACAGTCATGCCCAAGAAAGTTGCCGTAGGCGTTGTGACCAGCGACAAGATGACTAAGACTCGCATCGTACAGATTGGCCGACTGGTCAAGCACGCGATGTACGGGAAGTACGTGCGGCAGAGGACGGTTTGCTACGTGCACGACGAGGCGGAGGAATCAGCCGAAGGCGATACCGTGGAAATCGTCGAATCGCGTCCGCGTTCGAAGACGAAGCGATGGGAACTGGTCAAAGTTGTCGAGAAGAGCCGAGCCGTTGATCTGGCCAAGTTGCGAGCAGCGGCCAAAGAGGGCGAGACCGAAGAGGAAGAGAAATGATCCAGCAAGAGACGCGCCTGCAAGTGGCGGACAACACGGGTGCGAAAGAGGTCCAGTGCATCAAAGTGCTGGGCGGCTCGCGCAGACGGTTCGCCGGTCTGGGTGACGTCATCGTATGCAGCGTCAAGAGCGTGATACCCGGTAGTGATATCAAGAAGAAAGCGCTGGTGCGTGCGGTGATCGTTCGCTGCAAGCAACCGACCCGCCGGACGGACGGCAGCTACATCCGCTTCGACAGCAACGCGGTCGTCATTATCGACACCGAGAGAAATCCTCGCGGTACACGCATTTTCGGCGCCGTGGCCCGAGAACTGCGTGAACGCAATTTCATGAAAATCGTCAGCCTTGCCAGCGAGGTGCTGTGATGCATATCAAAGTAGACGACACGGTGGAGATCACCGTCGGCGATGATCGAGGCGAGCGGGGCAAGGTGCTCTCCGTCAATGGGAAGGTAGGCAAGATCGTCGTGGAAGGCGTCAATCGCGTGTACAAACACGTGCGGCGAAGTCAGCGAAACCCGCAGGGCGGGCGTCTGTCCAAGGAGATGCCGATCGACGCTTCGAACGTGATGGTTATCTGTCCAAAGACGAATAAACCGACGCGGGTCGGATACCGCTATTTAGATGACGGCAGCAAAGAACGCTATGCGAAATGCAGTGGAGTTTCGTTGGGAACCGTCAGTCCAGCGAAGGAGACGCGCGAGGAGAAAGAGAAATCATAGACGGCGGCCGGCCGTGTTGAGGTAGATCCCGCCTGCCGGGCGAGACCTCGAACATGCTGCAGAATCGGTCGCCGGCACAGGACCCGCCCGGCAGGCGGGACCTACTTGGGGAAGAAGAAAGACATGATCCCGCGGTTACAAGAGAAATACGGAAAAGAGATCCTCCCGGCTTTGCAGGAAGTGCTGGGCCGGGCGAATCGCTTGTCGCTCCCGCGACTGGAGAAGATCGTCGTCAATATGGGCGTGGGCAGCGCGATCCAGGAGAAGAAGCACCTGGAATACGCAACCTCTGCCATGACGGAGATCAGTGGCCAGAAGCCGATCATCGCGCTGGCGCGAAAGTCGGTGGCAGGTTTCCGCCTGCGGGAAGGCATGGCGATCGGCTGCAAGGTGACCTTGCGTCGGACACGAATGTACGAGTTTCTCGATCGTCTGGTCGCGCTGGCTCTGCCGCGAGTACGCGACTTCCGCGGTCTCGCCCGTAACGCATTTGACGGACATGGGAACTACAGCCTTGGGCTGTCCGAGCAGATTGTGTTCCCGGAACTGAACCCGGACAAGTACCTGCAGACGCAGGGGATGAACATCACGTTGGTGACGACAGCTTCCAGCGACGAGGAAGCGTTCGAGTTGCTCAGCCGCTTTGGCATGCCGTTCAAGCGAGCGGAGGATGCTGCTGCAGCGTGATAATGAGATAAAACGTCCACGGCCGCCGGTGAAAATCTCCGGCGCGAGTGGAAGCGAGCGTTGTTGTCAAGACAAGGGAACGTCCAAGCGAATAGGTAGACGTCAGTGGCTAGTAAATCGAAGATTGCAAAGGCTCTTCGCGAGCCCAAGTTCTCAAGCCGCCAAGAGCGGCGATGCAGGTTGTGCGGCCGACCGAGGGCGGTCTACCGCAAGTTTGGCATTTGCCGCATTTGTTTCCGGAAATTGGCGGACCAGGGATTGATTCCTGGCGTTCGAAAGTCGAGCTGGTAAAGGGAGAACCCAATCACCATGATGACCGACCCGATCGCCGATATGTTGACCCGCATTCGTAATGCGGTTCGTGTCGAGCGGCCTCATGTTGACATGCCCGTGTCGAAGGTCAAACGGGGCTTGGCCGATGTCCTCAAACGCGAGGGCTATATCTGGGACTGGCAGGAGGTCGAGGACTCGCCGGTTTCCCAGCTTCGGATCGAGCTCAAGTACGGCCCGAACGGCGAGCGTGTCCTCCAGAAGATTCGCCGAGTCAGCAAGCCTGGTCGCCGTGTTTACAGCAAGGCCAGGGACTTGCGTCCGGTGCTGAAGGGGCTGGGCATTACCATCATCAGCACGAGCCGTGGCGTGATCAGCGATCGCGAGGCAAGGCAACGCAACTTGGGCGGCGAAGTTTTGTGTGAAGTCTGGTAGCACCGAAGGGTATTGGATTGCCATGTCCCGTATTGGAAAGAACCCCGTGCCGATCCTTGAGGGCGTCACGGTATCGATCGTAGGTCGCAAGGTGACGGTGGAGGGCCCGAAAGGGACGCTCCAGTGGGAACACCGCCCGGAGATTGATGTCCGGATCGACGAAGAGGCCAAAGAGGTCGTCGTAGTGAGGCACGCCGAGGATCGCGCGTCGAGGTCGTTTCACGGCCTGACTCGCTCTTTGATCAACAACATGGTCATCGGCGTGAAAGAAGGATACGAGAAGCGACTGGAGATCGTCGGCGTGGGCTACTTGGCGGCCGTCGATGGCAGCCAACTGCAACTTCGCGTTGGTTTCGCGAATGAGTTGCACAAGGTAATCCCCAAGGGACTCGACGTTACCTGCCCGGATCAGACACACATCGTCGTCAAGGGTTGCGATAAACAGCAGGTGGGTGAATTTACGGCGGAAGTTAGGGCTTTGCGAAAACCGGAGCCTTATAAGGGCAAGGGAATTCGTTACCAAGGTGAACACGTCAAGATCAAACCGGGCAAGGCGGCCACGTAGCGTGCGTCTGGTGCATCGCCACCCTTGTTGGTGGTCCTTTTGGGATGATTTGACCGAGCTACTGATCGGATTTATACCGTGAACAAACAGAAAGAAGTCAACAAGCGTCGACAGCGCCGCCGTCGCCACGTGCGAAACCGAGTCCGCGGTACCGGGGATCGGCCGCGGTTGTGTGTGCAGCGCAGCCTGAAGCATATCGGCTGCCAAATAATCGACGACCTGGCGGGCACCACTTTGGTTTCCGCCAGCACCCGCGACCGGGATCTGCGCGATCAGGTTTCGTACGGCGGTAACAAAGATGCCGCCGAAATCGTCGGGAAGGCGATCGCGGAGAAGGCCGCCGAGGCCGGAATCAAGGAAGTCCGTTTTGATCGGGGGCACTCGAAGTACCACGGCCGTGTCGCAGCCTTGGCGGATGCCGCTCGCGAGGCGGGATTGAAGTTCTAAGCGTTTTTTTGTGCAGATTATGAGAGATTGGCAGTCCGGGTCGTCCGTGACCTAATGAATCGGGAGCAATGGCACCGTGTCGACAGACGCAGGCTTCAGCGAAACGATCGAAAAAGTGGTGAAGATCCGGCGGTGTGCCGCCGTGGTCAAAGGTGGGCGCCGTTTCAGCTTTGCAGCCATGACCGTGGTCGGCGACGGCAACGGCAAGGTTGGCTGGGGCTACGGCAAAGCCAACGAAGTGCCGCCTAGTGTCGAAAAGGCAAATAAGCAGGCTGCGCGGGAAATGGTGGAAGTGCCCATCGAGGAGGGAACGATTCCGCACCTGGTCAAGGGGCGTTTCGGTGCTGGCAAAGTGATCTTGGTCCCGGCTGCGCCCGGTACTGGTGTCATCGCCGGCGAGGCCGTGCGTGCCGTTTGCGAGGCGGTAGGGATCAAGAACATCCTCACAAAGAGCTACGGCACGAATAACTCGATCACGCTCGTAAAAGCGACGTTCGACGCGCTGGCTCAACTGCGCACTCGCCAGGAAATCGAGCGATTGCGAGGAGTCTCGTTATCATGAAAATAAACGAAGTCCACCAGGGCATCCAAAAACATAAGAAGCGGCGGCGCATTGGACGCGGAACGGGTTCCGGACGCGGCAAGACATCCGGCCGAGGCCACAAGGGACAGAAGTCCCGGTCCGGCTGGTCCAGCCCCCCGGCGTTTCAGGGTGGCACGATGCCGTTGGTGCGTCGTGTGCCCAAGCGAGGATTCAACAATCGTTTTGCGCTCACCGTGGTGACCGTCAACGTGAGTGATCTGGAAAAAGCGTTCGAGGCGGGCGACGAGGTGACGCCCGAAAGCTTGCGCGAGAAGTCACTGGCCAAACGCCGCTACGACGTGCTGAAGATTCTCGGAGACGGCGAACTGACCAAGAAGCTCAAAGTGTCGGCGAACCGGTTCAGCAAGACGGCTCGGGAGAAGATCGAGAAGGCGGGGGGCGAAGCGATCGAGCTTGCCGGGAAGACGCCGTTGACGAAGAAACCGAAAGAGAAGATCTAACGGCCTGGCATGGACGGCCAGCGCCGAATTGTGCATCCGACGACTCCATGTGTCTCGCTTCTGTCGTCAAGTGATAATGGGACAGGAAAGGATGGATCTAAGTCATGTGGGAGAAGCTTCGTGTCGTCTTCACGATTCCTGAATTGCGCCAGAAGATCTTCCTGACGCTGATGTTCCTGGCCATCTACCGGGTCGGCTGGCACATCCCCTTGCCCATCATCAATCAGGAGGTAATGCAACGGTCCACGGCCCAGCAGGGCGGGATGGCCGAGTTCATAGACCGCGTTGCAGTTTTCAGCGCCAGCAACCTCCGGCAGGCTACGATCTTTGGCTTGGGGATTATGCCTTACATCTCGGCCTCGATCATCTTCCAGTTGCTGGGAAGCGTCTGGAAGCCGATCGAAGATCTGAAGAAGGAGGGCGAAACCGGGCGCAAGAAAATCAACGAATACACCCGTTATCTGACGGTCGTGCTTTGTTTGATACAGAGTTGGGCTTACGTCGGCCTTTACTTGATGAAGTCGGGAGGCGAGGATGGCCTGATCGACCCGGCATTTCTGGTTGATGGTCAACTGACGTTCGGTTGGCGAATCACGGCGGTCATGACCATGACTTGCGGCACCATCTTCCTGATGTGGCTCGGCGAGCAAATCGACGCTTTCGGCATCGGCAACGGCATTAGCTTGTTGATCATGGCCGGCATTCTCGCCCGCATGCCCAGTGCCTTCGGCGAGTTGATTAGGGACGCCGAACTGGAGTTGGTTGGCCTGAACGCGAACAAGATCGGCGTCGAGACTCTGATCATTCTGTCAACTCTGTTTGTTGCGGTGGTTGCAGGTGTGGTCTTTATCACGCTCGGGCAGCGGAGAATCCCCACGCAGAGCGCCAAGCATGTCCGCGGTCGACGCGTGTACGGTGGTACTCGGCAATACCTGCCGCTGCGAGTGAACCAGGCGGGCGTCATGCCGATTATTTTCGCAAGCAGCCTGCTGATGCTGCCGGCCATGCTGTTCGGTGTACTGGGGAACATCTTTCCGAGTGCGTCGCAAACGTTCACGTGGCTGGGAGGCGTTTTTGGGGGCGGAACTTCGTTCGTGTACAACCTGATGTATGTGGCGTTCATCTATTTCTTCTGTTATTTCTGGACGGCGATCACCTTCAATCCCAAGGAGATGTCGGAGAATTTGAAGGATTACGGCACGTTTATTCCGGGCTATCGTCCCGGCAAACGGACAGCGGACTATTTGGAAAAGGTGATGGTTCGAATTACCTACGTTGGTGCTGGCTTCTTGGCGCTGGTCGCCATCATTCCGACCATCGTGTCCGGGGCCCTGGGAGTGAGCTTTTCGGTCGCCGCCTTTTACGGAGGCACCGGCTTGCTGATCGCAGTGAGCGTCGCGTTTGATCTGGTACAGAAGATCGACAGTCACCTCGTGATGCGCAATTACCGCGGACTACTGGAGGGCTAGAGGCTCGAAGCTAATACGGCGAACGGAAGAAATAGCCTACTCGTAGGAGGGGCATGAAGAGCCGTTCCACAGGGATGATGGCCATTTCGGCCACTTGCATAACGGCGAGACAGGACCAGGAAAGCCCTTATGGGCCGATTCCTTGTGGTCCGATCTAGCGTAGCCAAATGCCGTGCTGCCCCTTGTGTCACTTGTCGCTCCGACCCTATACTAAAACGTTTATCTAAACTCGCTGGGAGACCAACGATGAAAGTACGGGCCAGCGTCAAACGTATATGCGAACACTGCAAAGTGGTTCGCCGCAAGGGGCGAGTCTACGTGATTTGCACCAATCCGCGTCACAAGCAACGTCAGGGTTAAGTTAGGGGAGATTTTCTGGCATGCCGCGTCTCTTAGGTGTTGATATACCAAACGACAAGTCGACGGCCGTTTCGCTTACTTATTTGTACGGCGTTGGCCTGAAGACGTCTCGCGCGCTGTGCCACAAAGCGGGCATCAAGCCCGACCGAAAGGCGCGCGATCTGGCGGATGACGAATTGAGTCGTCTGGCGGCGCTACTCGAACGGGATTACGTGGTGGAAGGCCCGCTGCGACGTCAAGTACAGCAGAACGTCAACCGACTTCGCGACATCAAGTGCTATCGTGGGATTCGCCACCGCTTGGGGTTACCGGTGCGGGGACAGAGGACTCGCACAAACGCACGCACGCGCAAGGGTCCCAAGAAGACCGTAGCAGGCAAGAAGGGCGTGAAGGACTTGCGGTAGACGCTTAGTTTTTGTCATTTTTTTCAGGCCGATCGGACACACGAAAAACCTGCAATAGAGGAGTAGACTGGCGGTGGCCAAAAGCAAGAAACGTAAACCACGGCGGAACGTAACGATCGGTATCGCCCACATCCATGCAACCTTCAACAACACGACAGTGACGATCACGGATACGAAAGGCGACACGCTATGTTGGGCTAGCGCCGGCACTTGTGGCTTTAAGGGCAGCCGCAAGAGCACGCCTTTTGCAGGCCAATGCGCTGCGCAGCAAGCGGCAGAGAAAGCGACGAAGTTTGGCGTGAAAGAAATCGAAGTGCACGTCAAGGGACCGGGCTCGGGCCGCGAGAGCGCCATCACGGCGTTGCAGTCCGCCGGCTTGACGGTGAAGTCGATCGAGGACTGCACTCCCATTCCCCACAACGGCTGCCGTCCCAGAAAGAAGCGGCGCGTGTGACGGGTAGCATTCGTTTCACGGTGCATTCGCCGTCGCTTTTCTAGAGGCCCGATACGACTCACTGAAGGAGGTCCAAATGCATATTCGCTGGCGTGGACTGGAATTGCCAAGCGTGGTGACCTGCGATGCCGACACGCTGACGTCCACTTTTGGCCGGTTTACGGCGGAACCGTTCGAGCGCGGTTTCGGCGTGACTATCGGTAACAGCCTTCGTCGCATCCTGCTTTCCAGCTTGATGGGCAGCGCCGTTACGCAGATCAAGATTCGCGGCGCCCAGCACGAATTCACAACGATTCCCGGCGTCTTGGAGGATGTCACCGATATCGTCCTGAATGTGAAGTCGCTGGTGGTGAAGAACCACAGCGAATCCACCAGGGTGATCACGGTGGAGAAGAACGAAACGGGCGTGGTCTCGGGTGCTGACGTTCAGACGGACGCAGACGTAGAGGTCATCAATCGGGACCATGTCCTGGCCACGTTGACCGACAGCGTCCCGTTCATGATGGAGATGGTCGTAGAAAACGGTCGTGGTTACGTTCCGGCTTCCGAGCACAGTACTGCGGATCACGAAATCGGCATCATTCCGATTGACGCCGTATACAGCCCGGTGACGCGTGTCCGTTACGAAGTCGAAGAGACTCGCGTCGGTCAGAAAACGAATTACGACAAGTTGACTTTAGAAGTCTGGACGAATGGTTCGGTGAACCCGGAGATGGCCATGGTGGAATCGGCCAAGATCTTCCGCAAGCACATGAACCCGTTCGTTCAATACAACGAACTCGGCCCCCGCGTCACGGCGCCACCCAGATCGGGCGGCGGCGGTGTGGACGCTGTGCTGGAATCCAAGCTGAACATGAGCCTCGCCGAATTGAAGCTGTCGGTGCGAGCCATGAACTGCCTGGAATCAGAGAACATCAATACGGTGCGCGATCTGGTCCAGAAGAACGAGGACCAACTGCTGGAAGTCCGTAACTTCGGCGAAACGACGCTGAACGAAGTGCGGGAAAGGCTGACCGAGCTTGGCCTGCATCTTGGCATGAGGCTTCCGCCGCCGCCGACAACCCTGATCCACTAGATTCAACAAGAACACGATAATGAGACACAGAAAACGAGGACGCGTTCTTGGCCGAAGCCCAAGTCATCGAAAGGCCATGCTGCGCAACTTGGCCAGCGCCCTGTTCCTGACCGAACGCGAAACGGACGATGCCGTCGACAAGAATATTCCCAAGGTCAAAGGCCGCATTGTGACCACGCTTCACAAAGCCAAGGAAGTGCGGCCACTGGTCGAAAAGTGCATCACCATCGCTCGCCGGTCGCTGAAGCATGAAGAGGCGGCCGAAGAGTACGCCACCGATGCCAGACGCAATTCCGACCAATGGAGAGAGTGGCGAAACAGTTCCGAGTGGCGGCAGTGGAACAATGCCATCGCTCCGACCGTTGCTGCGCGTCGGCGTGTGGTTCAATTGATCGGGGACAAGGAAGCCATGCAGGTCCTGTTCGACGAACTGGCGCCACGATTCGAAGACCGCGATGGCGGCTATACGCGCATCGTGCGACTGGCCAAACCGCGTCTGGGAGACTCGGGGCAACAGGCGATCCTCGAATTTGTCGGTGTCCGCGACCGCGAAAGGCAGGAAAGCGAGAAACCGGCGTTTGAGGCAGAAGAGGAATCCGCCACAGTGGATGCCGATGACGAGGCTGCCGAGGCGGACGACGAAGAGGCCGCCGAAACGGACTCGCCCGATGCTGAGGCCTCCGAGGAGGATTCGGCGACCGAGGACTCGGCGGAGGAAGACTCGGCCGACGAGGAAGAGAAGAAGGCGGAGGAGTAGCGCAACTACCAGTAGCTGGACTCGCAAGAGTTCAGTGGGCTGAGCCTTTCAGACTCAGCCACGAATCGACAGCAGAGTCACTCGCAAAGGATTCGCGATGAGTGGCCACGCACAGGGAAGGTCTCCGACTCGCAGCCCTCAATACCGGCGTCAACCTGTCGGATTCGACTTCACCGCTCACATGAGGCGGCTCTGCCAGGACATCGTCACTTGCACGTCACAGCTTGCGCACATCGACCTGGGGTGCGTGGCAGTCTCCTTTGCCCAGTCGCGCAAACGCACGTCCCACGGCCTGCACGCGTCGTTGACGCCCATGCGATTCGAGGCCGGTTCGTTGACCTGCCTGCGCCACGGTCGAAAATACACAGTCCAGCGGCTGTATGATCAGGGCGGCCGAGAGTACCTTTACATTCTCACGTTCTACATGCCGCGTTTCATGGACCTCAGTTTCCGAGATAAGCTGATCACGGTGTTTCACGAATTGTGGCACGTTAGCCCCGATTTTGACGGCGACCTGCGACGGCACGATGGACGCTGCTACGCCCATACGCACTCGCAGAAGCACTACGACGAGGAAATGGATCGGCTCGCACAGCAGTGGCTGGCAGGTTCTCCTACGCGGCACTTGTACGAGTTTTTGGAGTGCACGTTCTCCGAATTGCACACTCGCCACGGAAGGATCTTCGGCGCCAAAATCCCTCGCCCCAAGCTGGTA
>JADHUC010000216.1 GCA_016784735.1 Pirellulaceae bacterium
CGAAACGAGTTCCTGCATAGCGCCCAGTCGCGATGCGACGACGGGCGTGCCTTTGGCAAATGCCTCCACGGTCGTCAGTCCAAACGTCTCGAAACAGATGGATGGAAACACCAGGAAGCGTGCGTCGCCGATCAGGTCCAACACTTCGTCGTGTGGTTTCTGCCCAAGCCATCGAACCCGGGGATCATCAGCGGTTGCGGCGCGAACGGTTTCCGCAAGTGGCCCGTCGCCCACGATCCGCAAGGGGATGTCGCCGTCAATCCGTGACCACGCGTCGAGCAGCACGTCGACGCCCTTCTCGGCAGATAGCCGTCCCACGTAAATGGAGTACCCGCCGAGGCCATCTCCGGGGCCGGGGTCTTCCGGCAGGAAGTTAGGCTTTACGGTGATCGCATTGGCCGGAAGTCCACCTTCGATCAGCTTCTGCCGTGCGAATTCGGTTAGTGCAATGTAGCGATCCACCGATTGCGTCCAAGTTCCTCGACGCCGATGAACGGCCAGCATCGTGCCGACAACAGCGGTGGCGGCCCTGCTGCCCCGATAGCAGGCGTGGACAACCGCTGGCCAGGCAAACCGCTTCCCCAAGCACGACTCGCACGCACGACCGTCGCGCATCAACAACGCCTTGGGACAGATCAAACGGTAGTTGTGCAGTGACTGGACGACCGGTACGCCCTCGTCACGCGCGGCCGCGTAGGCGGCGGGCGAAATCAAGGGGAAGATGTTCGTCGCGTGCAAAATATCCGGTCGCTCGCTTCGAATGAGTTCGCGCAGTTCCTCGTAGACCTCTCCGTTCCATACGGTCTTCTTTGCAGCCTCCCATCGGCCCATCCGCTTGATGTCGTCATTGTGCTTTGTGTACTCCACCACGTGATGCCCGCGAGATCGCAGCAAGCGACCCTCTGCGGCGAAAACCTGGTCCTCGCCGCCGGGCTGTTGGTAGTAGTTGTGGCACAATAACAGTTTCATTTGCTCATACCTGCCTGGGCTATCCGTGTCAGCGCGCGGAGGTTTCGGACGACAAACCGTACGGGCGTTTGCAGCCGTGACGATCGCACGAACTTCTCAGTGCGGAACCACACTCGCTTGAGCCGTCGCGCGACGGGCCGCAGATCGACCGACGCTTCGGCGACCGTGGTCGCGCCGGACATCAAGCTGGCTTTGTACGGCTCTGGGCCTTTCCCCAAGTCGACCCGTGTGATTCCCAGTTCGGAAGCGACCTGCGCCGTGCGGATCAGTTGGACAAGTCCCGGCGAGTATTTATGGAGTTCAACGTCGTAAGCCGGGAACCAGTAGTGCAACACGCCGTGCGACATCATTCCCATGTGTACCGACGTGAGCCGGTCGCCCGCGTAAAGGGCCGACAAGACGCCGCGGAGTGCATCGGTGCGCTCGCGCAACAGACGCTCCAGTAATTCCACCCGCCAGCTCTCGGACAACACATTACGTGCTCTGGTCCGCAGATATTGCTTCGTCTTCCATTCGATCATCGTCTGAAAGATTCGAGGGTCATCACAGAACATCTCCAGCCGAATCGGGCCCAACTCGCGTTCCATCTTGCGAGCCTTGCGCAAAGCCGTCTTCAGACGACTGGCACTCTTTTCTGCCCGCTTTTCCTTGTACGCGTCGAATCCCTCCGATAGATCCAAGTAAGGGGACGGTGCTTCGAGCAGATGATACGACCGAAGCGGATGCTGGGAGACGAGCAGATGGTCGAAGTACAATGCCGAAAGGCCGCAGTCGCGTGCAAGCTGCTCGGCATCCCAATCGACGCCTTGTTGGACAATCGCTCCCTGGAAGTCCGTCATGTCGGGCGCAATGGGGTGCCCAACATTGCGTTTCGACCGGTCATAGGGCAGGAAGCCGACAGGACCACCGCCTTCTTCTAACACGGCGATCTCGCATGTATCGCGAACCGAGGCAACGACTTGCGCGAACTCGGGCCGAAAATACGGGCTATCCAAGTCCGGATCAGCACGCTGCAGGTCAGACCAAACCTCGATCAGGTCAGAAGTGAGTTGAGCGGCGGGAATAACATGGTATCTCATCGGATCATCAACTCCGCCCCAAGCTCCAAGAGGTGCCAATGTCAGTGAACCGTCTTGCGACGGTCGTACGTTGCTCGGCCGGGCACGCCACCCAGGCAATGTGTCCGATGGCTATTCCCAGTATCGTGAAAAAGGCGACCGATTCCGGCTCGATGGGCCCAAGGAAAGATGCGTTGAACAATCCCCAGACGAAATACCAGCCGACGACGAACAACACCAGGCTGAGTACCTTGCCGATGTGCGGCTCCGCCCTGCGAGTTCCCAGCAGCCGAAGGAACGGAAAGCCGAGTCCGCATGCAAGCAGCCCGGCCCCAACAAGTCCCGTGGAGACTAGAGCCTGCAACCACAGGTTGTGGGCCGTCCAGTTAGTCCATCGATACCAGACGTAGATTTCGCCGGTTCGCGAACTGACGAAGTAGCCGTGCCCGATCCACGGCGACCGGAGATACGATTCCCACATCGCCTCCCACATCTCGCGCCGTCCCGACAAGTCGGACAAGTCCGCGTCTTGGCCTCGTGTCACATAGGTCGTCGTGCCGCCCATCGCGGATCCGGCCAACTGCCAACCCGGATCGCTCGTGATATACACCGCTGCCGCGACGCTCGCCACAACGATGAACAGCGAAACCAACAGCCGACTGGCGAAAACGCAGAACAGGGCGCATCCCAGCAGCACCGTCAGAAACAGGGATACTCGATTGGCCGCGATCAGCAGCAACAGAATGTGCACAACCACGCCGGGTGCGAGCAGCACTCGCGTCCATTTCCAACCCCATAGGAGCCGACATGCCACAAGCACGACAATGCCCAAGGATGCCGCGGAACCGGCTGTCGTAGGATGAACGATCCCGGGCGCTTCTCGCGACAGGCCGCCGATTTCGGGAAACGCCAGATTCGCAATCAGCACGACAACGCCGAACGCGAGCAAGGCTACGGACAGACTACACAAGACGGCAGACGTCTTCTCTGCTCCTCTGCAGAACAGTCCAAGGTTCATCGCCAACAAAACGAGAACGATCAGACTGGAAGCTTGGCCGAGTGAAACGGCCTTCAGCGGCGACCAGAGTGTCGAAAGCACCGCCCAACCGGCGAACAAGGCCAGCGGCGCCAGACACGCAATCACCGTACCCCGCTCCGGCAGTCGCCAGTAACGATACAGCATCCACAAGAGAACCAGGAAGATACCAACGCGCGTGCCAAGTTTGACCAGAGCGATCACGTCCAACGAACCGGCCGAGTCGGGGCCAATTCGGCCCGGCGCGGAGAAGCAGATTATGGTCAAAAGCCACAGGCACACGAACAACACGCGCGGCATCGGCTTCGAATCTACCGCGTCGACTGCTGCGCATCCGTTGTAGGCCATGATATGCCCGTTCATGCATCACCTCCTTGCCCTCTAGTCAGGCACACGAAGGCGGTGCATTGCGCCGCCGATGCCACGGACATGCCAAGCAGACGAGCGATCGCCACGCCCGCGACGCCCCACGTCCCGACAAGCAGGAATGCAGCCGTCAATGTGATTGCCAAACCACTGGCCCTGACTATGAAGTTGATGTCCGGACGCTCGATTACCCAAAGCCCGTGATCGGCTGCAAAGCTGAACGTGCCTGCTAACGTCGCTACGGCCAACAGAGTGATGATCAGTCCGTGCCCGGCGTATTCCTGGCCGTCGTACAGAAGCTCGAGCGCGGTGCCCCCGAACAATGCCAAGCCGAGGCATATGACGGCCATCGCCGCGGCCAGAAAGGCCGTCGTTTTCCAGACCACTCGCCGCACTTCCGCGTTTCCACCGTCCGCGTACACTTGTGCAGCCCTGGGTACCAAGACACTGCCGATGCCGAGGATCAGCGGGTTGAAGATCAGCACGAGAGACGAGCAGGCAGCAAATACACCCGTTGCGGCCGTGCCCAACGCGACTGCCAGCAGCCAGTGCAACGCGTAATTGTGTGCCGAATCGGCCATCTGGCTCGCGCAGATCCAGCGGCCAAACGACCAATGACGCCGCAAGTGGCTGCCCACGTTCCGAGGGCGAATCACAAACTGTTTTGCCGTCGTCGCGAGCCAACCGACGCTGATCACCAGGCAAGCGATTCCGACGGCGGCGCAAGCCGTTGCCGCTGACAGTCCGCCAAGCCAGTACAACGTGACAAAACCACCAAACTGCACGACAGCAACCAGAATGTCAATTACAAGAACTCGGGCCACCTCCAGTCGCGCAAGCAGCAATCGACGAATCAGTTCTCGCAACAAATAGCAGGGCGCCGCTGCTGCCAATACCCACATCACCGGCGCGAGGCCCACCGGTCCGACGCCGACGGACAGCACACTCGCCATCGTCACCAAGACGCAGATCCCCGCAAGCGTGAATAGCCCTTGCATCATCAAGACCGTGCCCGCATATTCCGGTTGCTCGTCGCGTTTCAGCCGATGACTATAGATCGTGTACGGTGTCCAAATAAGTGACTCGTGGATGACCGCCAGGAATACCAGCACGGCAAACGCGAGCGAATAGACGCCCAATTGATCCAATCCACAAAATCGACCGATCACGACAGTCGTGAGGAAGTTAGAACCGCTGAACACGGCCTGGTCGAACAACGCCAGCACGCCTTTGCGCGAGGTGCTGCCGAACTGGCCGTTCAACCATCGGATGACGCTTCGAATGGACCAGACTCCGGTGGCGGCCCCTTGTGGCTTTGATGGCACTAACATCAGCGGCCTCCTTCGCAAATGGTACAGGCCGCCTTGGGGCGGTGATGATCTGCCTGGTGACGTCGCCGGATTGTCCGCACAATGGCCTTTCGCACTTTTGGCGCCCAGCTATACCAGCCTGCCAGTTTGCCTGCGAGCGTCGGAGCCGTGTCCCAAGGGAACACGTTGAAGCGGCCCCATCGGAACGGATCGCTGGCGGGATCGGCCAGCACACATTCGGTCGTCAAGCCACAAGTCACGTCGGTCTGCTTTGCCGCGGCAACAAGATCCTGTCCGGCGAAGCCGCGGAAGGGGCAACCAAACGGAAAGGCGAAAGTTGGGTCCCGCACGCCGAATCGCGTTTCCAAAATGTCCACGGACGTTTGCAGATCTTGACGGAATTCTTCCGGACGACCACGGAAATCTTGATGTGTGTGCGTGTGTGCCCCCAATTCGATCAACCCGTCGGCTGACATTTCGCGGCATTGTGTCGAAGTGAGTGGCCGAAACGCCTCGGCCGGTGCGCGGTCCGTGAATGCCATGCCCCAGTCGTCAAAGGGAAACGGCTTGATCTCGTCCAAGAAGACCGTGCTGACAAACACTGTCGCCGGCACGTTCAATTCGCGCATGATGGGCCAGGCATTCGCATACACGGAGTGGTAGCCGTCGTCGAACGTTACCACGATCGTCCGACGGGGGATGGTCTGGCCACAATCGCGATGTTCGAGGACCTTGCGCAAGGGCCAGACGTGATAGCCGCGCGACAGAAGACCCGAGATCTGCTGACGAAACCGTTCCGGTGTGACGTTATGCAAAGGAAAAGGCAGCCCCGAAACCGGATGGGCGGTTCGATGGTACGTCAAGATACCGACGGCGCCCGCGGCGCGGCTTCCGAGCAACTTACTCAGGACAACAGCCGCTCGCCCAGTGGCCCGCATCGGCCACTGGCCGGCGAAATCGAGCAATTCTCGAATAGCCATGCACGGACCTTCAACACCCTTTCCGCCGGAAAATGTATCGAATCGTCTCGGTGATCAGACTCAGATCCAGCTTGGGCGAACGTGATCTGACGTATTTCAAATCCATCCGGACCCAGTCAACGAATGGGATCTTGGTCCGCTCGTCTTTTACTTGCCAGAAACAGGTAAGCCCAGGCGTGACATCCAACCGGCGACGCTGCCAACCTTCGCATTCGTCCGATTCACCGCACGGCAGCGGTCGTGGGCCGACCAGCGACATGTCGCCCTTCAACACGTTCCAGAGCTGAGGCAATTCGTCGACGGTCGTGGCCCTCAAGAACCGACCAATTGCCGTCACTCGCGGGTCTCTTTCCATCTTGAATGCCGGCCCGTCTTGTTCGTTCAGCTCCAACAGCTCTTGCTTCTTCTCTTCTGCGTCGGTCACCATCGATCGAAACTTGTACAACCAAAACGGCTTTCCGCCTCGCCCACTGCGTAGCTGCTTGAAGATGATCGGCCCGCGGGAGGTCAGCCTGATCCCGATGGCTACCACGATGAACAAAGGCGAAAGCAGCACCAGCCCGACGATTGCCCCTGCGATGTCGATGCACCGCTTCCAGACAGGCATTCGCTTCATCACAAGAATTTCCACGCCGTGAACCGGCCCTTTCCCGCCCAGGAGATCCGGCAATACCTGATCACAGAACTCGGTCTTCGTTTGCTCGGAGGGGTAGACGAAGATCTCATACTTGGGAACCGGCGCCTCGGCAAACCACATCGATCGGACTTCGTTGGCCAGCTTCCGGCTGCCTTCGAGCGACGTATCGGGAAGCAGCAGCGAGATTCGGCCATCGTCGAGCATGCCGGCTCGGTCCGAGCCTCGAAGCCGAAGTCGGAGTATGCGTGCGAGTTCGGCAATCGCCGTTTCGCGACGGTCGCTGTCGGCGAGTGTGAAGTTCACCACCGCAAACGGGGTCCCGCTTCGATCGGCGCGCATTCGTTCGCGATCGATATGGTCGTGCATCTCGTCGGCCGAAAGCAGAATGCCGGCCGGATCGTCCGATCGCCGTCCAAATGTGCTGCGTATCTTCGTCCAAAAACCGTTTCGTTTCATCGGTCCTCAGGCCTGCCTTTCGTATCGCGCGTCACAGCGTTTTGTATAGCCAGTTCGGAATGTGTTCGTGCCGCTTGTTGAAGGCCACGCCGGCCAAATTGGCCCCGGCTCGCCGTAGGCTCTTTGCTGCTCGTTGGCCGACTTGCCATCGCACGCGCTCGTCTTCCACCACCAGCACGACACTGTCGAACAGCCGAAACCACTCGAGCGATGAAGGCACTTGACCAACGGCCGGCATGTCGAAGACGACCAGGTCGAAGTCCTTCTTCAATTCTCCGAGCAACACGTTCAAACGGTCTACTGCCTCGTAAACGCCTGTGATGGCCGCACTACCGGCAGTCAGTACCGAGAGATGACTCTGCCGGGTCTGCTGCACCGCTGAACTGCACGAAGCTTCCTCGGATAGCACTTCAGACAACCCGGGCGTAAGTGACAGATCGAAAGCCGAGTGAAGCGATGGCCGGCCAACGTTGGCATCCACCAGCAGCGCGTTGTAGGTCCCGGAGCCCGCCGCGGCGACGGCCGCGCGCGACGCGACCGTGCTGACGCCCTCGCCGCCGTAGCAGCTCGTCAACCCCACCGTCCGGATGCGTCGAGCCAGACCGTTACCCGGCCAGGGCAGACTTCTCAGCAGTGCCTGATAGTACTCCTGAGTTTCGTCGGCGTCGTGCAACCTGGCACACGATCGCTGCGAACCGGCGTGCGGTGCGAGTGTGGTCGTCTCCGGTGTATCCGGCGCGGTCTGGGAAAACCCCGGACCGACGGGAACGACCGTAGATATAGATTCATTGGACGGTACGTTAGACATACTCCTACACCATCCCTTTCAGCGCGAGTTGCTGCGGTTCTAGATACGGGATCGACACCAACGTCGACAGTCCCATCCGCTTTTCGATGTCTTCCGGCGTCTTTAGCGACTGATCCAACTGCTGGGAAAGCAACGCCAGGCCGATTCCCCCGCAAACGCCGACGATGAAGGCAATTACGAGCGTCAGCGCCGTCTTCGGACTTGTCGGCTTGTGTATCAGACTGGCAGGTTGGATGACATTGATGTTCGAAATAGCCTGGCTTTTCAGCGCCTGGTCAACGCGAGTCTGCTCCAAGCTGGCCATGTAGGCCAGGTAGTTGGCCTCGGTCACTTTGACATTGCGTTCAAGTTCCTTGACTTGCACTTCCTGCTGGTTCAGAACGGCGAGTTCCTTTGCCAGGCGTTTCTTCTGATCGTCCAACGCCTTAGCTCGGGCCTGGAGCGATTCGTAGGTAGACTGCTCGGCCAGCACCGCGGCCGTCGTTGCCTGCGATCGATCAGGCTGCTCCGCAAGCATGATCCGCTCCATTTCCCGGACTTGCTGGCGTATGGCGATCACGGTGGGATGGCTCTCGGTGTACCTTGCCAACAGCTCCTGTTCCCGCGTCTGCAATTCGTAATGAAGCTCTCGCAGACTAGTCGCTGAACTGTTTGGTTGCGCAAATCGTTTCAATAGCGACTCGGGCAACGTGTCCAGCGAGCCCCGCATCGATTCAATCTTGGCTGCCGATGCCGCCAGGCCGGATTCGGTATCCAGAATTTGTGTATCGACCCCACTCACCTGCTTCTGCAATGCATCGCGCCGGCCTTCGATCGACGCTAGATTGAATTCACTCTTGGCGTCGCGCAAAGCGGCGCTTTCCTCGTCCAATTGCGTCTTCAGCAGCTTCGACTGTTCATCAAAGAATTCGTACGAGCCAAGCGTACTGTTGAGCCGCAGATGTTCGTCCATGTAGATTTCGACGATCGCCGACACCACCTTGCGCGAACGCTCGGGCGAACGCGCCGTGCAGGCCACGCCGATCACATTTGTGTTCTTGGGTGACCAGATCGTGATGTCCTTCATCAGGGCGGTAATCCCCTTCTCGCGTTCCAGTTCCGATTCGGCTGGTGGATCGAGCCCGACCGAGTCCACGACCTTCTCCAAGACAACGCGGCTGCCCATCACTTCGATGATCGAGTTGATCTCGGTTTCACGAGTGACGTTCAGCCCCACGACCTGGCCGGTCGTTGCCGTTGGGTCCAGCGCCACGCTCTCGCGTCCCAGTCGCACAAAGAGCCAGGCGTCCGAACTGTATTCGCGCGGACACACGATCAGCGCCGTAACGGCCATCACCATGACGATCGAGAAGAAGCCAAGCGATCGCTTCCAGTATTGGAACAACGCGCGATAGACGTCACGCAATGACCACGCTGACGGCCCCGACTGTGGCCGAGTGACATCCTCGACGCGGCGACCGAGGGATCGGCGTCTTTCGAACGAGCCCGAGGCCGGGCTGTGCATGTCGGCTGTGCCACCGGCAGGCTTCTTGGTTCTGTCCATCGGAACGACTCCGTATGAATTTCGGGCGATCTGGCGGGCCGCGAAGACTTGGCCCACGCTACTTGCTTGCGGCCGAGGCCGCGTCAGGACCGGCGGCTTTGCGATGCGCGCGGACCCGGCCTGGACGCTGAGGCGCAAAGACACCTTCCTCTTCTGTCTTATAGGTTACGTTCCGGCCACTCGAAGCCGGTCCCAATGCTCCGCGCGAGACCATAGGAAGAAGCGGGACGGAATCTGCCGGTCGCGCCCGTTCTGGCGGTTACGCCGCAAGATGCGCCGTCTGTGAGTCCTGTTCTCAAAACGCAAGTTGCATCTGCACAACTCGTTGAAGCAACAATGCAGTTCATGCACGACGCTACGATCTCATCTTGCGTTCCCCTCTCGAAATAGCCCTTTTCGGATGGGGCCGAACACCGGCCCTTGCCGATGGCTTGAGATGAAGTTCTATTCCCGAGACAGGTGGACCAGATGATGGATCGCGAAGCTCGCTTGGTTGGTAGGTGGAGAACAATTCTTGCGGCTGGGTCGCTGCTGATTGCTACAGGTAGCAGCTACGGAGACGCACCTGCGCACGTTCGCCGCCTGCCCCCGCCCGGCTATTCGATAGGACCGGTACAACAGGCTCCCGCTTACGGGTCGAGCGACGGTCGACGACTCCGGCGTTTGCCCGTCGCCGCGGGGGAGCGACGCCACAGGCAACCTTACGGCGATGCGTTTGGTGGGCTGTTCCGTTTTCCCCCGGTCAGCACCAACGGGCTCCAGCAACCGTCGTTTCAGCCGGACCGGGCGTTCCGGCGGTTGCCTGCCTTGACGGTTGAAGCCAACGAATCTTTTCCGTCGTTGCACGGCCAGTGGCGTACCAGACTTCCGGCTATCCCACTGACAGACTCGCCGTCGCACACCGTTAGCTTCCCGCGATGTGCAGCGCCGCAGGATGCGCTCCCCGATTCATGGCAACCGGAGGATGCTCCGTCGCGCGCCGTGCAACCCGACAGTTCTCCGCCCGAGCAACGTGCGGTATCAAGTCCGCCTGCCGAAAAACGTCTGCGACCTTTCCCGCTTGTGCGGGACGAGGCTCCTCGCGACCCGACCGTCGACAGTCCGCATCCGCCTCAGGCCGCGACTCCCGTCCGCCGGACGTCTCGCAATTCGGCCATGTTGGCAATGGCCGAGCACGCCGACAGCCTGACTCAACACGGATTTGTTCTCGCCAGACGAGGCGCCATCTACTCAGCACGGGCCGAGTTCATCAGCGCCCTCGGGCTGGTCGCCCAGACGTTGGACGCGAAGGAGGGTGGCAAGTCGCACAGCGAGGCTCTGGCTAGCGGGCTCCGTGCACTGCGCGAAGCGGACGACTTCCGTGTCAGAGGTTCTCAGTTGGCCGCCGAAATGGACTTGGCTGGAATCGTCGCTGCTCATCGCACCCCCGTGCTGGACGATGTGCCGCTGGACGATCTCACTCCGCTGATGGCAGGCCAACGCTATTGCGGCTACGCTCGCGAGCGCCTCTCAACGGCCATCAATAACGTTCCCCCTGGCTCGAAGGCCCTGTTCGGTTTGGGCAAGGCGTACCTGATTCTCGGCAACGGAACTACCAGGGCCGAACTTGCCGCCCAGCCGAAAGCCATGGCGGCGTACCAGGCGGCCATCTTGGCGGATCCGCGCAACCATTTGGCGTCAAACGAGCTTGGTGTCCTGTTGGCCCATTACGGCCAGTTCGACGAGTCGTTTCGTGCGTTTTCCCACAGCCTGTCCATGTGCCCGACGCCGGAAACGTGGCACAATCTCGCCGTGGTGCAAGAACGCGTCGGTGACACCACGATGGCCACGTTCTCGCGCGGGCGGGCCGGGGCGGTACCGGTTCGGCAGCCTGCGGCCCGCGATCAAGTGCCGATTCTTTGGGTTAGCCCCGAGGAGTTCGCCCGCGCTCGCCCGGAACAGTCTCATTATGTCGTCCCTAGGGCACCAAGAACCGAAACGATGCGGCCCGCCGAGGACAAGCAAAAGGAAAGACCTCGCTCGGCGAGTGCTACTTGGTGGCAGCAACACGCAGCCGCTGAAATGGCGACGGGCGGCTCCAACGTACGCCTCTGTCAATCGCTCGCGCCGGTCCATGGGATGCCGGTCGGTTTCCCTGGCCGACATCGCGTTGGGCGATTTGCCTCGATGCCATGCGAAACCGGGACCTTTGGCGCTTACCGCCAAGGTGAATACGTCGGCCCGTCGCGAACCACGCATGTCCCGGAGTATCGGCTGCGGGTGGACGACCAAATGGAGTTCGTCTACCGGCTGACGCGCGAGGAAAGTGCGGTTCCATACCAATTGAATGTCGGTGACGTGATTGTGGTCGAATCCATAACCGACGCCAATATCAACCGCGGAGGAATACCCGACGGGCAGGGATTGGTCATTCAGCCGGACGGCACTATCACGCTGCCGATGCTGGGCCAAGTGCACGCGGCCAGATTGACCGTCACAGAACTACGAAAATCGCTCAACGAAAAATACAAGGAATACGTGCGCGATCCCCAGATCACGGTCACGCCTCTCAGGGTGAACACCAAGCTGGAAGACCTGCGCTCCGCCGTCGACAGCCGCTACGGCGAAGGCGGGCAAAGCCGCCGGGCACGCGTCACGCCCGAAGGCACGGTGCAGCTTCCAGCAATCGGATCCGTGCCAGCTCAGGGATTGACCATCGGTGAACTAAAACGCGAGATCGACGAGCGATATATCCAAATCGTAGACGGTGTCGAGGTCACGCCTATTCTCTCGGAACGCGCGCCTCGCTACGTCTACGTCATTGGCGAAGTGCCGGCGTCGGGTCGATTCGTACTGGAAGGTCCCACCACGGTCATGCAGGCAATCGCCATGGCCGGCGGCTGGAACCACGGGGGCAACTTGCGTCAGGTGATCGTGTTCCGTCGCACCGAAGACTGGTGCCTGCTCGCCACGAAAGTAGACATTCAACGTGCCCTGTGGGGAAAGTCGGCGTGTCCGGCTGGCGAAATCTGGCTTCGCGACTCCGACCTGGTGCTCGTGCCGAAGAGTTCCCTTCTGCTGGCAGATGACCTGATCGACCTGATCTTCACGCGCGGCATCTACGGCGTGCTTCCCGTCGGCTTCGGATGGGAACTCGCCCGAGGAAGTACGCTGTAACGATCGGCTGAGAGGTAGCTGTCGTGTTTATCGCCGTCCTCTCCGAGGTCGGCGATGGAAATCGCCGAGTTCGGAGGACACAGCGGCTATCGCCTTTCGCGGCCATTCGAGACTTCCGACGAAGCCTATTGGACGAGCTTCAGCGGACGGTCTTTCGCGATCAGGGCGAACACGTCCTTCAAGTCGTCCTCGTATTCCTCGACGGTCTGTCCGCCTGGGATGCTGAAATGAATCCCGTTGGTCCTTGAAGCGATGCCGTCCATCAGAGACTTGTCGGCGTCAGCACCCAGGCTGATGGTGAGGACAGGGATGCCGAGATCGCCAGCTATTTCGGCTTGTCGTAGCGCATAGGCCCTCGGATCCTTACCGTGAGGCAAGTTGGCCTTACCGTCGGTCATCAGCACAATCATCTTGTAGGCCCCGTTTCGACCAGCCGACACCAGATGTTCTCTGGCGATGCGGATGCCGTCGCCGATGTTCGTCATGGTGTGGTAGTGTCCCGCCTGACGATGACGAGAGATGTAGTCGATATCATCATAGTCGTAGGATAGTTCATGTTCCAGCACAGCTTTGCCGTTGCGCGATGTGTACACGGAAAGCCCGACGCGGTCGTCCAGGTCGGCCAGGGAGACGTAGTTCAAGAACAGGGTAACTGCATTCTTCAGTGCCGTGATCGGCTGTTCGCTGGTCTTCCACAGGACCGGCGTCTCTTTGAACATCGGTTTCGTTTCGAGCCAGTAGTTCACCAGGGTCATGTACCCGTACTTCTTGCGATAGCCGGCCTGTTTTACCGTATTGGATTTCTTTACGTAGTTGATGTAGTCATCCCAATTGCCTTTTGGATAGGGATACTTCACGCCCAGAAGTCCGAGTTTCTTCTTGATCGTGCCGTGGTTGTTGGAGGATATGTACTGCGGCTTCCAGACCATCTTTCCATACTTGGGTGATCCCAATTCTGTGTAGATGAGATACAGATTGTTCTCAATTGCCTTGCGGCCCAGCCGACTGATGTGCCGGAACTCGCTGTCGTCGTTCATCGAGGCCGAGTAGTCCAGCACCACCATGATATCCCGCGGCTGGTACGTGGCGATCGACTCCTCGGTGATGTCAAACTTGTCGTGACCAAGGACCTTTCCAAAGAAGTAGGGAGCGTCCTTTCGTGTGGCCACCACGCGAATCGCCGAAGGCACCGAGTTAGTCTGGCGGAACGTCCGCGTATCAGCGTCCCACTCCCCCAGGTACACATCAACGTTAGATTTTTTCACAGCCGCCGCGGCCACTAGGTTGCGAGAGACAAAGTCATAGGCCTGCGCCTTGGCCTTCGACTTTCCCTCGACAAGTGCGCCCGCCCCGGCCAGCGCACCAGCGTCCACGGCCCGTTTCAACTCGACGTGCGTGTTGGTTATGTACCCCGTGTCGATGGCGAACGCCAACATGGTCATCAGCAGAATCAGCAACACCGCAGCCAACACGGTGATTGCACCGCGACGATCGCGTCTACGCGCTCCCGTAGCTTGTGATCGCCTGCGTTTCCGCCGCCTTGGGCCGTTCGTGTGAATATTCATTTCTCAGCACCTTTTCCGCAGCCAGCCGCTTCGAGTACGCGCCCGTTGCGACACCGACCGCAAAGCTACGCTATGCCGCGATGGCACAGCCTGGATGGTCAGAGAGTCCAGCTATCTGAACCATAGCCCATAAATGCCATGTTGTTTATGTTTTTTGGTTTGTGGAACCGAAAGAGCGACATCAGTGCGGACTAGACGGCGTCTCTCGGCCAATTGGGCTCGCGGATGCAGTTGGGGCAATCACCGTATCAGGCGTGACAGTAAAGACTTGCAGCAATCTAACCATGAGGCAGAACGATGAACTCTAAAGCGCCAGAGAGGGAATCATCGATACCGCGTTACGCCGTTGCCTGCGGCAAATGAGGTGATTTCGCATTAGGGATGGGGCAGGCCACGCGGGCAGAATGCGACGATTTCCCCGAAAGAATGGAAAATACGGGCACTACCCCGCCAGAGACGATTCGACTGCCGAGTCGAAAAGGTCGGCGGGCAATTCCCCTTGTTCGAGCTCCGGCGAGCGATCACGCATCGCTTCGGATGAAGGCATCGGCGCGGGGTCATCCGAGCGTGCAGGTGGGCTGGTGAGATGTACCTCGACGGGCGTTACTGCAGGCGGACTGGGGCTCCGGAGTTGGTCGGATAACGAAGCTTCGACATAGATCGGAGGCATACCTGGCCCGCCAGATTGTGGAGCCTCCGACGCCTGAGGCGCTGCACGGGTCGACTCAACCGCGTCTGGTTCCGCTTCGGTTGGCCCCAAAGGTTGAGGCTGAATGTCTGGACTGGGCTGCGGTTCGGCGGGCGGCTCCGGCATTACACGCCCGTGGCCCAATCTGCCCGCGGTGATATCCTCGGTGAGCATGATGCTGTGATAGCTTTTCCACGTGCCCTTCTCGACATGCACGTTCTTGACCGCCAGGGCATACTCGACCAACGAGCGGAAGAAATCGCTTTCTGCACTCGCCAATCGCTGTTGCGCATCGAGCGTCAGATTGACGAACGTTACGTTGCCCTCGTCAGCTTTCTGTTCGAGGACATCACGACGGTGCAGCGCTGCATTTCGGCGATTCAAATTGACCTGGGCGACGTGGTACGCGCGCTCCATCTCGGTAATTGCGTTGCTGAGGTCGTGAATGATTTGCCGTTCTTGTTCCCTGAGGATCGACCGTTCGCGTGCCAAGGCCAATTGGCTGTTGCGGACTGCCGAATGAGCTTGTCGGAAGCCGATCGGCAAGCTGAACTCGAAGCCAAGTTGCCATTCCTGGAACTCGCCCGATGTCAAGCTACCGAACGCGTCGTCGTGTACGCGGAATCCGGACGCGTCGCGGAAGCCCGAGGTCGGATCGAGCAGGTCTTTTCCAAAGCCGCGCCAACGATAAAGACCGACGGCGTCCAACCGGGGCCGCAAGAAGTTCTTGTGCGCGAGTAATTCCAGTTCTCGGCGCCTCACGCCGAGCCGTTGACGGCGTAGTTCGGCGCGGCGCGTCATGGCCTCGCCGACAATTCCATCCCACTCAAAAACTGCCTTCGCCAGCGACGGTTCTTGGCCAGGACGTATCAGGCGATCGCCATTTAGCGGCAAACCTAGCAGCAGACGGAGACGTCGTTCGGCCACGTACACTCCACCGTTCGCCCGAAACGTGCCGCCGCTTGTATCGTTCGAGGCACGCGTTCCTTCGACGGGTCGGCCGCTGAGTGCGTTTTGCACTTCCACTTCGAATCGATAGTATTGTTCCCGAGCCTGAGCGATCTTGTCGTCTTCGGCGCCGGGCAAACCTCGCTTTGCCGATAGGTCGCGCCACATCTTTAGGCTGGCGTCCCGCGCACGGCGCTTCGCGTCCAGATCTCGGTAGGCGTAGTACAGGTCCCAGTAGGCGTTTTCCACATTGCTGACGAAGTCCCGGAGACCGACCTCCAGATCGGTCAGGCTCATGTCCGTGTTGATGCGGGCAATCACGACGCCGTTGATGGCCCCAGGTGCACTGTTCGGCCCCGCGATCCGGTTGAAATCGATACCGCCACCCTGCAGCAACGGATGGCGAAACTCGGCCTCGAACGCCGTGTCCCACGCGCTGCCGAACAGGTTTCCGTTGGCGTTGTTCGCGTCGTAGTCCATAGTGTGGCGCAACGTGAACTCCGAGCCCGTCGCCGTCTTCTTGCGAATCGCTGTAGCGTAGTCGTGGAGGTCCTGTCTCAGGACGTGCGTGCCGGCAAGGAATCGGTTGTTGAGCGCCCGGTCGTTTTTCTCGAAATTGCCGTTCAAGAGGAGCTCTGCGTCGAAGGCACTCAATGCGGCAGCTACCCCGAATCGAGGGTCCGTCTCCTGAATCGACGGGTCCTTTATTGTGCGCACGTTTTCGGGCGTCTGGACGATCGTCCCGCCCAAATCGTTCAGCACATCCGAATTGGCCAGCGCCGTTCGGATCGCTTGGTTCAGCGGCATGGACCAATACCCAGGTTCTCCGTTTGACCGCATTGCTAGCGGCGGCGGAGTGGAGTCGTTCACTATCTGAGGCGGAGTCTCGGTGTCACCATACTCGGTTGCCGCCAACAGATCCTCGTAATGCCGCAAATCGTCGTGGAAGGCGACGTTCGGGTCCTGCGTCGCGCAGCCTGCCGCGGAAACGCTGGCAATCAGGAGAAGCTTTATGACTCGGAGGAATTTGTCAAACATGATACTCGCCGTGGCAATTCGACCTATCTACATACTCCGGGTGCTTGAATCCTTAATCGGCGCAATCGCTCGCCCGCAAAAAAGTTATCCTCGACAATAAACACAATTCCCCTGCAATACCTACGTTCCGCGCCACCGGGACGACAGTCATCGCCCAATTTCTCGCTCGTTTTACGCTATCCGTAGACTCTTCGCATCTTTCTCATCTTTGCTCGCTTGTCACGTCCGGCAAAAAGCCATCGTTTCCGCGTTGGTGACCGCTCGCGGTTCGTGTATTGTTTCGATATGTCACAGTCCCCGTCCGCTGACGCCGTGCCGTTCGATCAGACGTGGAACTCCATCGAGAAACTGGCCAACGAAGTCGCCGCCACGTCGAAGGAGGCACTGCCCGAATGCGAATTCTACGCTGGGCTGCTGAATCGATCGGTGTCGTCCTTGGCCGCGGTCGCCTCCGTGGTCTGGAATCGCGATCGTCGAGGCTTCCGCGTGGACCAGCAAGTCAACGTGGCCGAAACCCCGTTGGCTGACGAACTGCGACGTTCCGATCATCTCCGTTTGCTGGACACCGTCTGGGACGGCAAAGACCCCAAGTTGGCCCTTCCACATTCGGGCAGCGAGGCAGATGGCCAGTCCGGAAACCCGACCGGCCTTCTGCTGTTACTTTGCCCAGTCCGCATCGAGGGCGAGACGGTCCGCGTGGTTGAGATCATTCAGCGTCCCACTACGGACCCCGAGATCCAGACGGCGTATTTGAGCCTCTTGTCAGCTCTTTGCGAAGCCGCATCTGATTTCCACAGAAACTCGGAGCTTCGCACGTTGCGCAAGCGGCGATCGTTTTGGCAAGAAAGCCAACAATTTGCCCGGCGAGTCCATGCCCGCCTCAGCCTGAAACAGGTTGCATATGTAATGGCCAATGACGGCCGCTTGCTGATCGGCTGCGACCGTGCAAGCGTCGCTGTCTGCCGTGGGACGAAATCTGTAATACTGGCAGCAAGCGGCGTGGATCGTGTCGCGAGACGATCGGCCGGCGTGCGTCTATTGGAACGGCTTTCGGCAATGGTGGCCGCCACGGGCGAGATGTTGTGGTACGACGGAAACTCGGGAACTCTGCCGCCCGAGTTCGAGAGCTTGCTGCAGCCCTACGTGGATGAATCGCATGTCCGTTTGCTTGCCATCGCTCCGCTTCGAGATCAATCTGCCGACGCGGCGAGATCGGACGACTCGGCAACCCCCACGATCGGCGTATTGATCGGCGAACAATACGACGCCGATTGGGACGAAGAATTGCGATTGCGTTTGCGGGTGGCATGCGAGCACAGCGAGGTGGCGTTGGCAAACGCTCTCCGGCACCGGAACGTACTGCGCCGCGGTATGGAATGGTTGCTTCAAACCGGAACGCTGATGAAGACGCTGGCCGTCGTGCTACTGGTTGCCGCCATCGCAGCGGCGATGCTTGGGATCAAGGCAGACTTCGACATCGAGGCCCGCGGCGAGCTGTTGCCGCAGAATCGCCAGGACGTCTTCGCGCCGGCGGACGGCGAAGTACACAGTTTGGCCGTCGAGCACAACACTGCCGTGGACCAAGGCGCCACACTGCTGGAAGTGGACAGCCCCGAATTGGATCTGGAGTACGAGCGGGTGCTGGGCGAGAAACGGACAACGCACCAAAAACTGCTCGCAGCGCAATCCGAGCGAGTTCGAAAGAACACGCCCAGCAGCGAAGATCGTCGTCGGATGGCGACGTGGTCGGCCATCGAAAAGGAACTGGAAAAGGAGATTGAAAGTCTCCAGCAGCAACTGGACATACTCGACAAACAACTCGAAAGCTTGAAGGTCCGTAGCCCCATGGACGGTCGCGTGCTGACGTGGGACGTCAGTGGCCTGCTGGAATCCCGCCCGGTGATTCGCGGGCAAGTCTTGCTGACCGTGGCCGATGTCGATGGTCCGTGGGTGCTGGAATTGGAGATCCCCGATCATCACATCAGCCACATTTCGGAGGCTCAGCAGGCATCCAGCCCGAACCTGGATGTTTACTTCATTCTGAAGACCAATCCCGATGTAACGTACCAGGGCACGATCGATCGCATCAGTATGAGAACGCTTACGGACGACGACGGCAGCGCGTATGTCAAAGCGATCGTGGCCATTGATCGAGACGCCGTCGCACCGTTGACATCCGGTGCGTCAGTCGTCGCTAAGATCCGTTGTGGCCGGGAGTCGATAGGGTACGTGTGGTTGCACGACTTGATAGACGCAGTGAAAACCTGGGTTCTGTTCTAGTACCGCGTTGCATTTGAGTTTGTCAGTAGGCTGGCTTTCCAAAGCCGTCCAATTCCCGTCGGCCTTGGAAGGCCAACGTACAAGACTGAATGAATCAAGCTGCAAATATTGACGGAAGGGGAAATATGAAACACGCCACCACCACTTGGCTCCTTCTCGTCCTCGGTGCCGTTTGCGGGAGACAAACGCAATCCGCCGAGATCGAAGCCTTTGTCCGTTTGATTGAACAGGCCGAAACGTCAGCGCGGGAAGCCGGTGTTTTGACAACAGTCCTGGCCAAAGAGGGGCAGATGGTGACCGAGGGCGAAGTGTTGGCACAAATCGAGGACGTTCAAGCCCGCTTTGACAAGAAGCGAGCCGAATTGGAACTGGAAATCGCGCGTGAGGACTCCGAAAACGACGTGGCTGTCCGAGCGTCCCAGAAGGCCGCAGCCGTGGCACAAAACGACTGGCAACGTGTCCAAAGGACCGTGGACAAAAACCCGAATGCGATTTCTGCATCCGAGGTGGAACACCGGCGTTTGACGGCAGAGCAGGCGGAATTGGAAGTGGAACGCGCCCAACGCGACTTGCGCATAGCACGCGTCCAACGCCAGGTGAAGGAGAACGAGTGTCAGTTTGCCGCGGAGAAACTGGAGCGTCACAAGGTCGTCGCTCCGCTGGGCGGAATGGTAATCGAGGTCCATCGACGCCGCGGCGAGTGGGTGGAACCCGGCGAACGCGTGTTGCGCATCGTGCGCATCGACCGATTGCGAATTGAAGGCTTTGTGGACGCCAGCCAGGCACGCAGCGATTGGAAGGGCTTGCCGGTGACGGTGACCGTCGAGATGAACGAAGACTCGACGGAACGGTTCGCCGGCGAGGTTGTATTCGTCAGCCCCGAGATCGATCCGGTCAACGGGCAAGTTGCCATTTGGGCCGAACTTGAAAACCGAGATCTGCTGCTACGCCCCGGACTGCGAGCGTCGATGACCATCGGTGCGAAGTAGGATCCACCAGACCCAGGCACAGTCTCGTTTAACCCGAAGCCGGAGGCGATGGCGTTTAGTGAGATGGATTGTCCATACATAGCGCCCGCCATCGCCTCCGGCTTCGGGTTAAACGAGGAAGTTGATTCGTCCGCGATCCTTTGCGTGTTCTTCCCGAGTTTGGACTGGACCCAACACGCCAAAACGTGAACTGCAGCGATCAGCGACGGCCGGCCAAAACAGTACCAACGCCATTTACTGTGAATCGCGAACCCATGAATCGGGCACACAGTCCGCAAACCGCGACCACTCGTAGCGTCCCGTTGCGCAAACGGCCGGATCTGGCCGTCAGCCAACAGTGTTTCGCACACCGACGCTATTGGGTGCTGAAAGATCCCGTATCTTTGCGTTACGCTAGGTTGAGCGAACAGGAATACGCCATCTGGCAGATGCTCGATGGCCGAGCGAGCTTGGAGGATATAAAACGCGATTTCGAAAAGCAATTCGCTCCGTTTCAGCTTACGTACCAACAGCTACAAGGCTTCCTTGGCGATTTACACCGGAAGGGTCTTGTGGTGGCGGGGGTAGCCGGCCAGGGCGAGCAGCTTTTTCGGCGAGACCGGCAGCGGCGCGGTCGTGAACTGCGTCAGACGCTGGCAGGCGTGTTGGCCATTCGTTTTCGTGGTGTGAATCCCGATCCGCTCTTGGGCTGGCTGCATTCGATCTGCCACCCGCTGTTCAGCCGTTGGGCGGTCGGTGGAACCATGCTACTGGCGCTCGTGGCGATTGCTCTGGTCGCCGTCCAGTTCGATGTCCTTCGGGCCCGATTGCCCGACTTTCGTGCATTCTTTGGTGCGACAAACATAGCCTGGATCGCGCTAGCCCTGGCCGCCACGAAGATCTTGCACGAGTTGGGGCACGGATTGGCATGCAAGCACTTCGGTGGCCGGTGTCATGAATTGGGCATGATGTTCCTGGTCTTCGTGCCGTGCCTGTACTGCAACGTCTCCGACGCCTGGATGCTGCCGAACAAGTGGCATCGTGTCGCCATCACCGCAGCCGGAGTGTGGGTCGAGGTGACGCTGGCTTCCGTCTGCACGATCTTGTGGTGGTTCAGCGAGCCCGGGCTGCTGAATACCCTGTGCCTGAATACGATGTTTGTATGCTCGGTCAGTACCCTTCTGTTTAATGGCAACCCACTGCTGCGATACGACGGCTATTATGTTCTGTCCGACCTCGTGGAAACGCCCAACCTGTG
>JADHUC010000217.1 GCA_016784735.1 Pirellulaceae bacterium
TCGGACCCACCGCCGAAGCCGTTGTATCGTCGTGCATGATACCATCCAGTCACGCCGTCGCGGCAGGGGAGGGTCACCAACCACCGCCGTCCATTTCATCGTATCCGCTGATGTCTCGCCAACCGACGCCAAGGAACGTACAATGAATTTGCGGCGTTCGGACAGCGCGAACACGTTTTGAGAAAGGTGAATTCGATGCCATCCCCATTCCCAGGCATGGACCCGTATATCGAAATGCAAGAATGGTCGGACTTCCATGCAACGTATATGACGGTTATTCGCGAGCTGCTGACGCCGCAAGTTCGGCCTCGATATGTCGTACGCGTCGAACGCCGAGTGTACCTGGAACAGCCATTCGACGAACCGGGCCAAGCGATTCCTGACGTGGCGATCCTGGAACGTCGAGGCGTTTCCGGACCGACTGCAGGGACGGCGGTGCTGGAGGAAGCCACGTCGGCGATTACCGCAGTCGAGTGCCTGCTTCCGGCACCGGACGAACATCGCGAGTACTATCTGGTGCTGCGGGACCGGGAGACGCTCCGCATCGTCACACTCATCGAATTGTTGTCGCCCACCAACAAACGAGCAGGCAGCGATGGACGGGATCAGTATCTGGACAAGCGCCAAGAAATCGTACAGAGCCAAACCAATCTCGTAGAACTGGACTTGTTGCGGGGTGGCCAGCGGCTACCGATGCAGACCAGATTGCCCGAAGGCGACTACTATGCCCTGGTGCGTCGCGGCTGGTATCGGCGTCGTGTGTCGGTCTATGCCTGGACGCTGCGGCAGAAGATGCCGCCGATTCCGATCCCGCTGCAGAAAGACGAACCGGAGCCGACGCTGGATCTGCAGGCGGCCCTCGACCTAAGCTACGACCGGGCCGCCTATCAGGATTCGTTGGACTACTCGCAAGCACTCGAACCGCCAGCACGCCCGGAGGATACGGATTGGATCAAAGAACTACTGAGTGCTCACAGTTAGACGCCTTCCTCCGCTCCTGCATCCGTTCCCGGCCTAAGTTCCAAGTCACGAGGTGACCCCGTTCCCGCCGGTTGCTAGAATAGTCTCGTGTTCGATCGTCGTCGGCTTTGTATACGGCGGCGACGGCAAATTTACCCGCTTGGAGAGTCTAAGATGTCTGAACGGGAATCGAATACCGAAAACAAAACGTGCCCTGCGTGTTTCAACAAAATCGATCGTCGCGCAACAAAGTGCCCGTATTGCCAAAGCTATCAGGGAGTGCGCCGCGTTGCCGCGTTCGTAGCCGCAATCGGCGGTGTCCTACTCCTTCTGACGCTGATCCTTGGCGCGTTCTTCATGGAATTCGGAGCTTTGCGACAGTTGTTCCATGACGATACCAACTATGCCGATCAGGTCACCATTCAATCCTCAAAGATGTTTCTCGGTCCAACACCTGCTTATGAGCCGGAAGACGGAAAAGTCATATCCGTTGTCGGCCGACTCACCAACGATAGTCCCAGGGTGCTCAGCTTTATCCGCATGCGGATTGAAGTGAAAGACGGGGAAGACCAACTAGTAGATTCATTCGAGGGAACCATCAGTGGCCCCCTGAATCCAAGCGATTCGACGACTTTCCGAGTCGACTCACATAACCGCGTCCATCTTCCGGAATCCGATTATCGAACGCACATAATCAATGTTCGACAGGCAACCGCTGGCAGCTAGCGGGACCCATGCGTTGATGCAAGTGGCGAGTGATCCCCCCCCTCGAAAACGTCGCAGGTTACTCGTCGCCGGTTGACCGTGTATGATATCATTCAGGTCCCAAGCTGCGGCAAGGGATGCTTCGAAGACACGGCATCGGACACCATCCTCACAAAACGGAAGACTACTAACATGCTCTTGCAGAACCAGCGAAACGCCGGCCGTGTCTTGTCGGTACTCTCCTTCTGCTGCTTGGCCGGTTCAATCTGTCTTGGCGCTGAGCCAGGCGACGTCGACCAAGCCGACCTGGCTCGGCGTATTTTGACCGAGACCGGCGTCAGAGGGGGGGTGATCGTACACATTGGCTGCGGCGATGGGAGGCTGACCGCGGCGTTGCGGACTAGCGACAGCTACCAGGTTCATGGCTTGGACGTCGATCCCGAGAATGTCGCACAGGCCCGCAAGCACATCCGATCACTGGGGGCATACGGCGAAGTGTCGGTCGACCGTTTCGACGGCAAACGGTTGCCCTACATTGACAACCTGGTGAATTTGGTCGTAATGCGAGATACGGGAGCCGAGATACGCGAAGAAGAGATCCTGCGCGTGTTGGCACCAGGCGGTGTCCTGCTGAAGATCTCGCCCGACACCCGACACCCGACACCCGACACCTGTGTCCGCAAACCGCGGCCGAAGGAGATCGACGAGTGGACGCATTTTCTGCACGGGCCCGATAACAATGCAGTGGCGCACGATGATGTCGTTGGACCGCCACGCCGGATGCAGTGGGTGGGAGGGCCTCGGTATGCACGGCATCACGACAAGATGTCGAGTGTCAGTGCGGTTGTTACTTCCGGGGGACGCGTTTTCTACATCATGGACGAAGCAACCGACGTTTCGATACTCATAGCGCCAAAATGGAACCTGATCGCCCGTGACGCATTCAACGGCACGATATTGTGGAAACGACCGATGGGCGAGTGGTTCAATCACATGCACGGACTTAAAAGCGGGCCGGCCGATTTGCCTCGACGTCTGGTGGCGGTCGGTGACCGGGTCTACGTGACGCTTGGTATCGGCGATCCACTTACGGCGTTGGACGCGGCAACCGGCGAAACGGTTCACACGTATGTAGACACAGAAAACGCCGAAGAGGTCGTGTGCTCCGACGGTATCCTCTTCGTCCAGGCGGGTACCGCAGCAAGCGAGACAACGGCCAGAAGGCCCAAGCCAAAGAGGAAGGTCACGCCGACCAGCGCGGCAATCAAGAGGCTCTTGGCGATCCAAGCCGATTCCGGCAAGACGATTTGGACTGCCGAGCAGCCGATACTCAAAGGCACGCTGGCTACGGGCGGCGGGCGGGTCATCTTCATGTCGGAGGACAGAATCGTATGCCTTGACCGTGGCGAAGGGACCGAATCTTGGCGTTCCGATCCGTTGCCCCGTGCGGAGAATTACCCGTACCGCTTCACGCCGACTTTGGTGCTGTGCGACGACGTGGCCCTGTTTGCCGGCGGCGAGTTCGCGGCCAACGGAAACCGGTCTTGGGCCACGGAAAAGGACGATACCTTGACTGCCCTTTCCGCCGAGACGGGAGAGGTTCTGTGGACCGCGCCGCATCCGCTATCCGGTTATGCATCGTCCGAGGACCTGCTGGTCGTCGACGGGGTGGTTTGGTGCGGCGAGACGACTAGCGGCCATGCCGTGGGTCGCTTCACCGGTCGCGACGTGAAGACCGGAAAGGTGGTCGCTGAATTCGATCCGGATGTCGAAACGTACTGGTTCCACCATCGTTGCTATCGAGGCAAGGCCACGGACAATTACCTGCTGATGTCTCGGACGGGCACCGAATTCATCGACATCGACAAGCAGAGTTGGTCGATCAACCATTGGGTCCGTGGCGCGTGCCTGTACGGCGTCATGCCCGCCAACGGACTGCTTTACGCTCCGCAACATCCCTGCGCGTGCTATCTCGAAGCGAAGATGTATGGGTTCAATGCGCTGGCAGCGGAGAAGGAGTCGAAAAGTCGAGAAGTCGAAGAGTCGAAGAGCGGGTCACGCCTGGAAAAGGGGCCGGCGTTTGGAGCGGTCAGCGATCAGCGGTCAGCGGTCAGCGAAGATGACTGGCCGACGTACCGGTGCGATGCGGCTCGTAGTGGTCGGGCGACCACGGAGGTGCCGGCGGAACTGAGGCAAACGTGGTCGGCTGATATTTGCGGTCGGCTCACGAGTCCGGTGGTCGCTGACGGTCGCGTTCTTCTGGCGTCGATTGACGCGCATACGGTCCATGCGCTCGATGCAACTTCCGGAAAGGAATTGTGGCAGTATACGGCGGGAGCACGCGTCGATTCACCGCCGACGTATTGGCAGGGCCGTGTTCTGTTCGGATCGGCCGACGGCTGTGTCTATTGTTTGCGTGCTTCGGATGGAGCGATCGTTTGGCGGTTCCGTGCCGCACCGATCGACCAACGGCTGATGGCTTTCGAACAGTTGGAATCTGTCTGGCCCGTCCATGGCAGCGTGTTGATTCAAAACGACGTGCTGTATTTCGTTTCCGGACGCTCGATGTTCCTGGACGGCGGCTTGCGTCTGTACCGACTCGATCCCGAATCAGGGCGCGTCCTGTCCGAAACGGTGATGGACGACAGCGATCCTGCCGGAGGGAAAATGGTTCAGGACTACGCCCGTCAGCAGAACATGCCTGTTGCCTTTCCGGATGTCCTTTCCACCGACGGTCGTCTGGTCTACATGCGTTCGCAGCCCTTTGAACTTGACGGTACGCGACTGCCGTTGGAGGCTATGCCCTATGCTGGCAACCCGGAGAGATACTCGATTCCGGTAACTCAACGAGCGGATCACGCGCATCTGTTCAGCCCCACGGGATTTCTGGACGATACGTGGTGGCACCGGACCTACTGGATTTATGGCAGCCGCTTCCTGGGCGGCTGGGCCGGATACTCCCAAGCGGGCAAGGTGACGCCTGGAGGGAAGATACTCGTATTTGACGAAGACAAGGTGTACGGATTCGGCCGCAAACCCAAGTTCTACCGCTGGACGACACCCATCGAGCATCAGCTTTTCTGCGCTGCGAAAGACCCTTCGACCGTCGAGCAGGAAAGACGAAAACCAGGCGGTCGAGTTCAGCACACTTGGACTCAAGACATCCCGCTTTTTGCGCGGGCCATGGTCCTTGCGCAGGGTACGCTGTTCTTCGCAGGTCCGGCAGATCTCGTGGATGAAGAACAGGCGGTGAAGCAAATGGCCGATCCGCAAGTACAGGAACGACTTCGCCAGCAGGAAGAAGCATTCGCGGGCAAGAGCGGCGGAACGCTCTGGGCGGTATCGGCCGAGAGCGGGCAGAAGCTCTCGGAGCTTGAGCTTGATACGATTCCCGTCTTCGACGGCATGGCTGCCGCCCGAGGTCGTCTGTTTCTGTCCGGAGTCACTGGGCAGGTGATGTGCTTCGGAGGTGAGTGATAGGCCACGCACTCCAGCGTGACACGGCGGAGCCCGGGCTATGCGTCGGCTCTTTGGTAACGACTCGCTTCCTCCTGCAAGGGATTTCCTGACAGCAGATTGTTGATTCCGGCGCTCGGCGGTGAGTACAATCAACATTGTCCTGGCAAGACCGTCTTGATTTGAACCACAAAGGAGACGCCGGCCATGAGAATTGCAGAAACTCACCGCCACTCGACTCGCGGCGACGCAAGAGCAGTGATGGTTCTCGTTCTTTCGCTACTCGTCGTCTTGGCTTTCGGTCAAACGGCCTACTCCGCGCCACCGGAACTGGGATGGAGTTATCCGTCCGCCGGGCCATTGCGAGTACACGTCGTGCGCGGTTCCTCGTATTACGGCCGGGATTACCGGATCGAAGAGATGCTGGCACATGCCGGTGCAAACCTGTTCACCGAGAGCACGCAACAGGATCGGGACGTAGCGGAGTCGGGAGATTCCTCGTCGGACGACGGTGGTTGGCTGGGGCGCTATGACGATGCCGCTGGGCGAGTGACGGATCACCATCTGGTTATCGTTTCCGCCGTCAAGGCTTCGGACTTTGGCGCGAACGGGCAGGTGCTGGTCGATTATGTCAAACACGGCGGCTCGGTGCTTTTTCTATGTGGAGGCAGCTCGTTCGGCGACCAATCCGAGAAGGCCGCCTTGGCTGAGATGGCACCGTTGGAATTTCCCGACGAAGGACCGTGGAAACATGAAACGGAGCAGGTCAGCGAGAGCGTGGAACTGAAACCTGGCCCGGATTTCGGAGCAGACAAATTACCCGGCGTCGCGCTGGACGACCCGCCTCGCGTGTACTCTTACTACAAGGTCAAACCCAAGCCGGAGGCGAAGGTACTGTTGGTCGCTGGCGACAACCAGCCGATCTTGATTGTCCACGAGTTTGGCGCGGGCCGAGTGGCGGTGTTTGCCGCCACTTGCCGAGGGTATCCGAAGCAGGGCCAGACGCCGTACTGGCGCTGGGACGGGTGGCCGGGGCTTCTGGCCGGGACTGTTCGGCAGATTGCAGCAGCTCCCAGCGATGGACCGCACGGTCTTGATGAGAAGGGACGCGAGGCAGTCGTCAACGCCCGCGGCAAGGCATACGATTTGTTGGACGGCGTGAACGAAGCGGGCCGCGTACAGTTCGCTGCAGTGCTGCGTCAGGCTGCGAACCGCTGCCACGACAAGTCGACCGCCAGTTTCCTGCTCGATCTGCTCGCCAATTATCCTCTTGGCTTATCCAACGAACTGTGCAGCGAACTCGGTCAGGCCATTGCTCCCTGGGTAGACGAGGATTCCGCCGTGCATGCACGTGCGCTGATCGACTCGGGTGACGTGGGCAAGACGATTCTGGGGTTGATCGTTTTGGGCGGCATCCGTTCCGACGACGCGAGGTCCACGCTGGAGGAATTCTATGGCACCGGCTCGCCGCGCGAGCGCGGCAGCGAGGAATTTTCGCTGGCCGTCGCAGATCCGGGAACGGTCGGGGCCTACATGCAGACGCAGGAAGACGCCGCGCGAATTCGGCGTGCGGCGGTGATGGGACTCGGCATTCTGGGTAATGATGCTGCGTTGCCCGTTCTCGATCGGGCGACGGCTGCGTATGCGGTCGAAGGGAGCTTCGAGCCGGACGCGGAAATTGAAACCATCGAACCGGAGCACTGCGACTACCAAAACGCCCTGTTGGCGTCGTTGCTCTGCGGTGACGCCGAGGCGGCGGAACCGGTCGTCGATTTTCTGTTGAAAAACATCTCCGTCGTTTCGCGGACCGAGACCGAAGAGACCGGCCGAAGGGCGGCGCAGGTCTGGCAAGAACAGCTTTGCCGCCGACTGACTGCGGTGCCCGACAGCGTGCTGCCGGCTTTGGCGAAGAAGATTGCCGCGGAAAACAGCCGTAACGTCACTGCCGTGGCACTAGCCGTATTTGGCGGCAAGAATCTGGCACCCGAGATCGCGACCGTGCTCGGCGAGAGTTCCGTCGCGACGGTAGCGGAACTTGGAAGACGTAAAGGTAAGGAATAGCGGGCCTACTGCCCCCCAATCGCTTCGCAGTAACAACGTGACCGCGGGCCTTTTCCTTGACGACCCGAGACTACACGACTACAGTGATTGACGCACCTATAATGCCTTCCACATTGACTTCCACGCCTCATCATTCTCTGCGAGCGAGGATTACCATGCGCCGCGTCTTACTCCCATTGATGCTTGTTCTGTTCGTTGCCGTTGCGGATCGAGTGCTGGGTCAGGAGGAACCGGCCGATTCGGGCATGAGAGGCTCGATTGTCGAGGACCGTGCGGCCCGCGCACTGCTGGAGGCCGGTTCGGCACGCTACGATGCCGATGAAGCCGGCAAGGCGGTCGAGGTCTGGCAATCGGTCATCGAACGTTATCCGCGCAGCCGTGTCCGCTTCGGAGCGCACATGTTGCTGGGGGACTACTTCCTGGAGAGAGACCGCTCGTTCGACCGCGCCCGGCTGCACTTCGAGGCCGTCACAACGGAGGAGAACCGCGACGAAGAGCAGCGGGCCGAGGCGGCGCTTAAGGTAGGCGTTTGTCACTATCACGCCCACAGCTACGGAAAGTCCTTTCAGGTGCTCCGCGACGTGATCGCTCAGTACCCGGTCAGCCCCCAGGTGAACGAGGCGTACTACTATATCGGCTTGGGACATTTTCAATTGGGGCACTACAGCCGCGCGATCAGCGCTCTGGAGAAAGTCGGCACGACGCTGTCCGACGGCGACCAGGGCGTCGAGAAACTGGAGGCGGGCAAGCGGTTGTTCGTCAAGATCGAAGACGCCGATTTGGCTGTGCTCGGTTCGGACGATGCGGTAGAAGTCCGCTGTGAAGCCACCAACGGCGATGTGGAAACGCTCAACTGCTATCCCGTGGGGAGGAATGTCCGGCTGGTACTCGGCTCGATTCCGACCCGCTTGGGCCGCCCGGTTCCCGACAGCGGCGAACTGGAGGTCAAAGGCGACGACAAGGTCACCGTCACTTACACGGACCAGCATACGGCCGACGAGAAGGTCGACCAGAAGATCCTGGCCGAGGTGACCGTGGTCGGCAGCGCCAATGTGCAGATTACCGACGGCGCGTTCAGCGAGCCGCTGCGCGGCGTTGTGCTGGGCAAAGGGGTCAATGTACAGGTTGCCGATGCGGACCGCGACCTGACGGACAACGCCGATTCACTGCAGGCCGCCGTCGAGGTGCACCGGCTGAAGACGGACGAGGAACTTGAAGCAGAGACCATCGAAGCGATGGCCGATGCAGGAGCCACGGAGGGGACGGACGCCGAAACTGGCGAAGACGAAACACCAAAGTTGGGCGCCTACAAGCGGATCGACGGTTTTGAGATCTCGCTGGTCGAAGCCAAGGTCCAGCGGTCGCTTTCCGGGCTGACACCGAGCGCCGCGCCAGAGCAAGAGGCCGAAGGACAGCCCGAAGCGCCCGCGGCTGAAACCGTCGCTGCTGATGAACCGTCGGATGCGGCGCCCAGCGATGTCCCAGCCGCCGAACCCGCCGCGGCGACGGGCGACGAACCCGTCGAGGACGACTCGGTGCACTCCGGCGTGTTTCGGGCGGTCGTTACGCTGGAAAAGGCCGAAGAAGTGGTCGAAGGAGACAGTATCCTCCAGGCACAGCCCGGCGACATGGTCCGAATCGTCTACATCGACGAACGGCACCGCGGCGAAGGGGTCAACCAGGTTCACTACGACGCCCGCTGCCTGGAGGGCAACATCGGTGGGGTGCGCGTCACACGGGCTGTCATCACCGACGAGGAATTGCGAATCCAGACCAAATTGAAGACTGCCAGTGCGCTCACGAATATTGGGAACCGTTACAAAGAGTTTGGATTGAAGGAAAACGCGCAGAAGAAGTACGACCAGGCGTTGGATGTCTGCGGGGAAATCATGGGAGAAGCACGCAAGCTGGGCGGTCAAATGCTGGAACAGACGTACGTCCAGCTTTGGCACATTTACTTTGAGATGGACCAATTGAACATGGCCGCCGCCATGTGTCAGCGGCTGCAGAGGGAGTTTCCCGAAAGCGGTTTCCTGGACGACGCCTTGCTGCAACTGGCCGAAGTCGCTCGAAAACAGGGCGACCTGAACCGAGCCATTGGAATCTACACGCGACTGGTCCGAATGCCAACCAGCCAACTCCGCGGCGAGGCTCAGTATGGTGTCGCCGCGTGCTACGAACAAAGGGCCGAAGAAACGGAAGGCCCTAGCGCGTCCCAGCTTCGCGACCGTGCGTTCCAGGAATACAAGCGAGTATACGAAGAATTCCCAGACAGCGGTCGCGTTGGCGAGGCCGTGGCCAAGATGGCCAAGTTCTACTACGAGCAGAAGGACTACTCCCGGGCAATCGACACGTTTGAAACTGTGCTGTCCAGTTACCCCGATGCGAAGTTCATGGACGTAATCCTGTTCAACTACGGTCGCTGCTTGTTTCGAATGGGCCGCAAGGCGGACGCCCGACAGCGATTCGACCAGTTGATAGCCGAGTTCCCGGATAGCCCGATGGCAACCGACGCAAAGAAGATCTCGGAAGCGTTGACTGCCGGGCCATAGCCATATCGTTTAACCCCACGCCGGAGGCGACGGTCGTGACACATCGAGTTGGCCACAACAACCGTCGCCTCCGGCTCGGGGTTAAACGACCATGAGTGAAACCCACACATTCCACCGACGACAATCGACAACCACACATACTCCTTCGACCGCAACCACCCCAAACAGGGAACGGCTGACATGAAACGCTCTACGATTCTGCCGCTGATCCTTCTTGCTTCGTTCGCTCTGACCGTATCGGCCCAGGAACCGTCGGCCGACGAAGTCGGACAGCAAGCCTCCAAGCTGGAAGCCGAACTGGGCAAGTACAAAGACACTTCGCCCGAGGCCGCCGAAGTGCTGGTCAAGCTCGTCGACTTGTACCATGCCGACGGGCGCGTGTTTGGCTTGATAAGGGCGGCAGAGACGTTCGTCGGGGCCCACCCGGCTGATCGCCGTCACCAGGCCGTGATGTTGAAACTGATCGACGGTTTGCAGGTCACGTCGCGCAATGAGGAAATGGTGGGGACCACTCGGCAGTTCCTTGCTCGATACGACAATGCTCCCGAATGTGGCTCGCTGGAGATACGACTGGCCGACACGCTGGTACGGATGAACGACCGCGCGGCTGCGGCAGATGCCTGCCGACTGGTATGGAACCGACAGCCGGACACGCCTGTCGGACGCAAGTACGGCGCGATGGCCGTCGGCTACTACGCTCAGGCAGGCGGGGCCAACGCGACAAAGGGCGCCGAGTTGGGCGAAGAGATCCTCGACAAGTCGCCCGCAGGCGATTTTGCCAAATGGATCGGCTATCAAACATTCTACCAACGACATCGGAACCGCCAGTATGCCGAAGCCAACGTGGTCGGAAACAAGCTGCTGAAGAAAGGGATCGTTGCCGACAAAGAACTAGCCTTCGACCTGCACTACTACATGGCCGAGAACTACGATCGCGTTGGTCAACATGCCAACGCCGTCGAGGCCACGCGCCGCGCCCGCCAGATCCGCGACCGCAACGACCTTCATCGCCGACTCATTGAACGCATGCACTCGGCCCAGGCCGAACCAGGCCAGATCGAGCCGGAGGTCAACAGCTACGTCCAGAAGTATCCGACCTACGAGGACCGTTATCTGATGCAGGGCCTCGTGGCGCTGGCGTACCTGCGCTCGGGCGACAAGGCACGGGCTCTGCCGATGTTGGCCGAAGTGATCAAGCACGACGCAGTATCGAACTCGTTCGCAGACATCTATGCTCGAGAAAACGGCACCGAGCCGGAGCAAGTGGCAGCAACCGAACGCGTGCTCCGCGACGCACTGGCGAGCAACCCCCGCGACGGCCACTACCTGCGATACGTACTGGGATTCCGGATTTATCGCGACCGGCTGAAGGACGATGCGAGGGTCCGCGTGATATTTCGCGAGTTGATCGCACAGTCGCCGCACGACTCGTATGCTCGCGAGGCCCTGGAGTGGCTGCTGGATAACGCGCTAACTGACAGTGAGTTCCGCGCCGATGTTACCCGATACATTACCTCACGCAAGGAGAACCTCCATTTCTCAGGCTACCACCGATACCTTGGCGACTGGGTCACCAAGGCAAGACAGCGGGAAGACTTCAGGACCAAAGCGAAACTTGCTGCCGCCGAGTTGAAGACAGCCAACGCCGACCTGCTGACCGGCCTTTGGCTGAAACACTACTTCCAAGACACGAGACAGCGCGGGGCAGACCTGCGGGTTCTGCTCGAACCGAACGTGTTCAGCAATCTCAATGACCGCATGGCCCACGCGCTGGCGGAGAAGTATGCCCACTATCTTCGCCATTATGCCCCTACCAGGGAGCGAGCTGAAGCGTGTGCCATCCTTGCCAATGTGTGTCAGCGATTCAAGACCGACTACCTTTTGGCAACCGAGTACCTGCGAATGGCAACCGACTACGGCACGCCGGAGGAATGCAAGGCCGCCGCGACACAAATGCTGAAGCTGCAGCCCGAGCCGAACGGTTCGGATAACTGGCGGCGGTTGCTTACGGCAGCTCAGAAGAACGAAGACGCACAATTGGCCAAACAGTCCTTCGCTTGGATCAAGCGGGCCCACGATCAACACGGCAACGATCCCGGCCAGGCGTCCACTATTGGCGACGTACTGCTGTACTTCGAAATGGAGAAGGAGGCAGTCGAGTACTGGGCCACCTACGTGCCGTACGATCGCCGCAACTATGAGTCGCAGAATTGTGCTCGGCGGCTCTTCGACCGCATGGAGGGGCCCGAACGGATCCGTTACGCGGCGGAACTAGCCCGTCACGACACCGACTATCTCGGCGCCTATGTCCAATGGCAAGCAGATGAGTACATCAACGCAGGTGATCTAAACAACTTTGAGAAGGTGTTGCGCGACGTCCGCCAGCGCCAGGACCAGCGGCCGTTGCGGGGTTGGGGCTTCAGCGATGATGCGGCCAAGGTATGGATCGACAAATACCGCGTTGACACCGAGGCGGCTGAGGCTGATCGACTGCGCGTCTATCAAGTCGTCCGAGAGGTCGCCGGGCCCGAAGCTTCGGCGCAGGCCCAGTTGGCCCTGCTGGAGATCGACGTGGCCGAAGTTGACTCGCCCATCCAGCGGCTGTTGGCCTATCAGGAAACGACTCGCAAGGTCCGCAACGACGGCAACGGCTGGAATCGGCTGATGCCGTATGCCCAATCCGCTTTGAACCGCAAAGACTATCAAGCAGCCGCCACAATGCTGACCGGCATGCTGGCCAACGTGCCCAATGTCGGCGCCAGCAGCAAAGACACTGCCCGCGACATGGTCTCCTTGTGCTACGGACGGATGGGAGCCGTAGGGCTGACGATCGACGAAAGCAGCCCGATCGCGCCGCTGCTGAAGGCTGCGTTGGCACTGCGGTTGGGTGACGAACGCCTGGCTTTTGAAACCTACGTTGCCAACAGACGACTGTTCGACGAACACCGCAGCGACGCGCCGATCGACCTGGTGGTCTTCGTCTGCGAGAAACTGATCGCCGCCGGGGGTGACGAGAACCACGAACGCGTCGAAGAGACACTGCGGGCCTGGCTGATCAAACACAGTGAATCGACTCAATTCGACACGGCCACCAAGGCCAAAGTGCAACTCCTGCTGGCTCGCAACTACTACAGAGCCCAGCGCTACGACGTGGCCCGAAGCGAGTACACCACGGTGATGAATCGCTATCCCGACTCGGCCCAAGCGGTCGAGGCGGAGTTCGGCATCGGCGAATCGTTCATGGCCCAGAAGGTATTCGATCAGGCCGAACAAGTATTCGAGAAGCTGGCCAATCGTCCGGAAATGGATATCGTCGTGCGGGCCGAGTTCCTACGCGGGGTACTGGCACTGCGCCGCGGCGACCATGAGGATGCCCGCGATATATTTCGCGGCGTCTTGGACCGAGTGCCTGATATCTCCTTGGCGAATCAGGCCCTGTTCAGTCTCTCGGAAGTCTATGGCGCCGAGCAACGATATCTCGACCAGTTGCGGTTGTTGCGCACCGTCGGACGGCTGGGCCATCACAGCAAGCGTTACCATGCACCCGGAATGCCGCTTTCGATCGTCGTGCATGACAGCGACTTGGGAATCAGCCGCGGACACCACCGGATTCCGGTGGTAGTGACCACCGAGCCCGGCGGCGACAAGGAGACGGTGTACCTGACCAGCGCCGGTGCGGGTAGAGGGCTTTTCCGGGTGGATTTAGAGACACGATTGGGCAGCGCGGCTCCTGGTGACAGAGTGCTTCAGTTGACCGGCCATGACGTAATCAAATCCGACTACCCTGACGAGTTCAAGGCCGAATTCCGCACAGTGCCGCTGTCTGACGTCGAAATCCGCGTCGCATCGGACGCCGAGTTCGACGTGGCCAGCAGCAAGATCGTTGACGAAGAAGAAGAGTCCTTTTCCGCACAGCTCGAACGTGAAGCACTCGAAGAAGAGGAAGCCGACGAACGAGTATCACAGGGTCGGCCCGCCAACCAAATCAAGCCTGGCAATCTGGTCTATTTGCGTGTCAAAGACGCCGACCGTGACGTTTCGGACGATGCCGATCAGGCGATCATCAAGCTGGTGGCCGATAGCGGCGATCAGGTGCAGGCAGGGCTGTTGGAAACGGGCCCGCACACGGGTGTCTTCGAGGGCACGGTCAAGACCGGTGAACTGCCTGCCGGAGCGCTTGCCACGGATGCGTCTATCGACCACGGTCCGCTGATGGCAATCGACCGTGACCCGGCCACCTTCTGGCAGAGTGAGCCCGATGGAGCGACACCCAAGAGTCTAACCGTCGACATGAAAGATCTGAAGCGAGTTGCTCAAGTGACCGTTTCGGTGCCGGATGCGGATGCCAACCGTCCCACGCGAGCCGAACTCAGGGGAAGCCAGGACGGCGAGTTCTGGTTCCATATGGCCGGCCAACCTCAGATGCTGTCGGCCGCGTCGGTTGCTGGCGAGTGTGGTCAAATGACCCGCAGGGTCTACAACGGCAGGAATAGGAACCTTACGAGTTGGGATGACGTGGTTGCACTGACCAACACCTTTCGCCCGACCGACGAGGAGGAGACCGACGAACTGCTCTGGACACGTCCCGATGACGACGAACGTTTCAAGAGGTCATACGTTGTGGTGTGGCGAGGCACGCTGGTGCAGCCGCGTTCCTCTGCGGCGCGAATCGGCGTATCCGGCGCCACAACCGCTGTGGCCATTGACGGACGGCTGGAGATGCCGATTGGCCTGGGCAATCGCACGGTCGACGTCTGGCTGGAGGCCGGTGCCCACGACCTGACGATAGTCGCTACGATGGACGCTAACCGACAAGAGGTCGAAGCCACTTGGGCTCGGGCTGATCTCACTTCCGCCCAACCCAGGCTGCGATCGTTCCGACCTGCGGACTTCGACGTGCGTGCCGTGCCCGGGGCAGAGGTTGTGCGCGGGTCTCCCGACCCCGCACATGAGCCCGACCGAAGGTCTCCAGCCACCGGGAGACCTACGGTCGACGAACCGGCGGGGTCGGGAGACCCGCGCCGAACCGAGTCGGAACCCGCTGCCGAAGTGACGATCGCCGACAATGCTTGGCAATTCAACTTCCAGCCGGCCGAGGTGCGCTATGTGCGGTTGATCGTGCATGAGTATTTGGGCGAGGCTGTGGCGATCAGTCACGTCGAAGTGCTTGGCGACCTGCCCGACGAGGTCTACATCCCTACCGAGACTGACGTGCTGAGTTTATCGACCAACGACGTGCTGGAGATCGCCGGAGGCGACGTGGTCACGGCCACCTATACCGACGAGTTCACCCAGGGCGACTCGGGCAGCAGCCGCCTGCTGATCGGTAAGCTGACCGCCACCTACTACAACGCCGACATCGCGCCGATTGCCTACGATTTCGTTCGCTCGCAAAGCGGTGCCATCCAAACGGAGAGCAAACAACTGCTCCGCGTCGACCCGGGCGAACGAGTCATTGTCGAAATCACCGACTACGACGAGGACCGCACCGACGCCCGGGACGAGATCCGCTTCCATGTAAGCGTGAACGGCGGAGAGCCAATTGAGCTGACGGCCACTGAAACGGAAGAGTACACGGGCGTCTTCACCAAGGAGGTCGATACCAGCGCCGAACCGGCCGAAGGCAAGTTGACCGTCAAGCGTGGTGACCGAATCCTCTGTCAGTATTTCGATACACAGAACACATTCCCAGGTCATTCTGTACCTCGTGAGGCGATCGTGTTCGTGAACGAGCCGACCGAGGGGCAGATTCGCGTTTTGGAGAGCCGAGTGATTCTCCCGCCGCCGGAGAGCAAGGCCGGACCGAGGATCGAGTACTTCGCACCGGACGAGGAAAAGGAGATCAGCGGAGTTGCGCTGGCCGCGCCGATCACGGTCGAAGTGATCGACCCCGATGCCGCGAAGGACAGCCGCAGCTCGGTCGTTGTCTCGCTTGTCACCACCGATGGGGCGAAAGCCGATGTACGCTGCGCTATTTCCGGCGCGCTGAAGCCCAACGCGCGGCAATGGTCTGCGGACGAACAAGCCACCGACGCATTGCAGGAGGGGCGTTTCATCGGACAAGTGGTCCTTCAGCTTGGCGGCGCCGGTAGCCCCGACATCGTTCCGCGCACCACCGACATGCCTCGCACCCTGATCGGCGAGCCGGCATTGGAGGACGAGGAAGCCGAGGAATCGTTTGACGAGCGTCTGGTGGCTCAGGTGCTGAACCTGACCGGCAAGGACATCGTCACGGCGTCCTACGAAGATGCGAAACGCCCGGACAACGAGGCTGCGCAATTGGATGGACGTGCGCGCCTGATCACCAGCGGGGATCTAGAGTGTACCGACCGAGACTACAGAGAGCCGATCGAACGGTTGCACGTAGGCGAGCGAATGTTCCTGAAGGTCACGGACGCCGACTGCGACGCCACCGACGAACGTGACGCCGTATCGCTCGAAATCGCCACCGAAAAAGGCGAGAAGGAGACGGTGAGCCTGGAAGAGACCTTGGCCCACAGCGGCGAGTTCACCGGATCGTTCCTGTTGCGAGCGACCGACGAGCCAACGGGCGGCAACCTCGATCCCGAGGACCCGGCCATCGAAACCTACTTTGGCGACACGATCCGAGTTCGCTATGTCGACGCGGCCGCGACGACCGAAACGGGCGAATTGGAGATGTTTCGCGAATTGCCCGTGGTGATCGGTACCGACGGATTGGTGGCGGCGTTCACCAAGACATTCAACGACGAACGCCTGGCCGTCGAGACCAAATTTCACATCGCCGAAAGCTACTTCGAGCTGTTCAAGAGCCACAAAGAACTGGGCCGCGACGAGGAGCAGAAGACCGATTTGGAGGCCGGACGGCGACTCCTGCGAGAAGTGATGGAAGATTATGCGGATCCCAAATACGCGCCCCGCATAGCCTACTTGCTGGGACAGTTCGCTCAGGAACTGGAGCAGTGGAGCGAGGCTGTCGAGTCGTACGATTTGATCCTGCGGCGGTATCCGGATCATTCGCTGGCCGCGGACGCCCAATACAAGAAGGGCCAGTGCCACGAGAAGGCAGGTGACTTCGACCAGGCATTGGAAGCGTATGTCACTCTGGCTGCGACCTACCCCAATAGCCCATTGATCGCCAGCGCGATGATCCGTATTTCGGACTACTTCTACAAGAACGAACGTTTCCAAGTGGCCGTCCAGGTTGGCGAGAAGTTCCTGGAGAAGTTCAAAGGCCACGAACACGCAGCCCGCATGGCTTTCCGCGTCGGCCAGTGCTTCTACAAGATGGAAACCTACCTGCCAGCCGCCGAAGCATTCGATCGGTTCGTGAAACTGTTTCCGGACAACCAATTGGGCGCCGACGCGCTGTTTTGGTCGGGCGAGAGCTACCGTCAGGGCAGGAACTTCCCTGAGGCGTTCCGGCGCTATAATCGTTGCCGCTGGGACTTCCCAGCCAGCGATGCCGCCAAATACGCCCGAGGCAGGTTGGCCATGCCCGAGATGCTCAGACAGTTTGAACTGGAGGCCATGTTGGACGACGAATAGCGCAATCGGACGGAAACGGTGTATCCACACCAGCCCGACGCGCAAGCGAGGGACGAAGCGGCTTCCCTCGCTTGCGCGTCGGGCTAGTGTGGGTGGCGGGGACTTCCTAATCGCCTGCGCCTCCGGCTACGGGTCAAGCAATCACGCACAAAAAGACGGCAACCATTTGCGAGTGAACCATGTTCAACGCCACGCGACGCATTCTGATCTTCGCCCTACTCGCCACCGGCACTGTCCTGCTGGCGCAACAACCGTCCGATCCACTGTTGGATGTGGACGTAGACCAGCCTACCTCGATCAAAGACGAGGCGACGCCGAAACCGGCGGTCGATGCCGAACCGACTGACGAGAGCGAGGATGCTGGACCCGAAACCGAACCCGGTGCAATCGAAGAGGATAGCACCGCGGAAGACGCTGGCGAAGAAGCCGTTATGGAGCCCGAAACGCCCGCATGGCAGGTAGTGATGAGCGAGATTTTGGATAGTGGTGCCATCGGACTGCTGCTCGAAGGTGGCTTCTTTATGTGGCCAATCCTGATCATGGGCATCATCGCCACGGGCGTGATGATCGAACGTTATCGCAGTCTGAAGATGCTCTCGACCGACACGACGGCGGTGCGCCACGAGGTGGCCGACCTGCTCCGCGCCGACCGCGTGGAAGAGGCACTCAAGAAGTGCGAATCCGAGCAGGGCCCCGTGCCCGCCGTGCTGTCAGCCGGTGTCCGGCAGTTCTTCGTGCTGCGGCGACTGAACTATGACGCTGGACGAATCGAGGAGCAGGTCGTAAAAGGGATGGACGACTACAGCGTTCACATCGTCGCTGCATTGGAGCGGCATTTGCCCGTCCTGGCCACCGTTGCCAGCGCCGCGCCGATGCTCGGGTTCCTCGGAACCGTGCAGGGGATGATCGTCGCTTTCCGCGATATCAAGGCTGGAATTGGCGAGGCGAACATCGTCGAATTGGCTGCCGAGGGCATCCAGACCGCATTGCTGACGACCTGCTTCGGCTTGATTGTCGGCATCCCCGCCTACGTCGCTTACAACTACTTTACCAGCGTGATCAACCGATATGTACTGGACGTGGAACAGTCAGCGACCGAACTGATGGAGACCGTTACGCTCCACATGGCGTTGGAGCAACGGGAAACGGGTGGGTAACCGCTTCCTCGTTTAACTGCAAGCCGGAGGCGTGCGCGTCCGCCGCGCACGCCTCCGGCTTGCGGTTAAACGACACCAAACGTTACAGGGACTCGTACTTTGGACTAGAAACGAATGAGAACGCGTCGTGCAACCAAGCTGTTGACCGAACCACCGTCGAGCGCGACGGGCGATATCGCGTTCAACTTGATCGTGTTCTTCCTCGTGTGCGCGTCGATACAGCCCGACAGTGGGCGTCGGCAAACGTTGCCTCGCAGCGAGACCAAGAGCGAAAAGACACCTCAAGACGAACAGTTAAGAGTGCTGCTGAGGCGCGACGTGGCCCTAATCAACGACAGTGTCACGCTCGAAAACAAGTTCGTCCCGAAAGTGAAGGCTCTCCTTGCCGGCAAAGTCCGGCCCGAAGACAAGGTGGTCGTAGTCAAGAGCGAAAAGGATGTCCCTTACCATCACTGGATCAAGTACACGACGATGATCGAAGAGGCCGGCGGCGTCATCACCGTCTTGCGCGAGGAAGAGCAGGAAGTACGAGTTCCGTAGACATGAAGATCCAACGCAGAGCATCGCGAGCCGAAGTCCCCTCCTTGGCGATGGGGGACATTGCGTTCAACCTGCTGATCTTCTTTGTCATACTCGCACAGGCCCATGACGACAGCTTCCTGACCTGGCAACCGGCCAAGGCCAGGAACACGGAGATCGCGGGCCATTCGAAGGTCAGCGTGCTGATTGACGACGAGAGCAAGTTATATTTGAACGGACAAGAAATCGGGATCTCGCAGCTTGCGGATAGCATTCGCGAAACGCTGGGTGATGCACAGCCGGGCGAGCGAAACGTGCTCTTGAAAGTACATAGCGAAGCACACGCCATGCGCTTCGAGCCGGTGATCGAAGCGATCAGCGAGGCAGGTGGCGATATGGTCCATATTCTGGAAGAGCAAAGGAAGTGACGATGGGCAAACGAGATGAACACCTGTCCGAAACCCGGCCACAAACCGGCGGCGTGGCCCGCGATTTCAACCGGCTCAAGTCCGACGGCGCCGCCACGGTCTCGGAGCTTCGCGAATTCCTCGGCCAAATGCACGGCAGAAGCCCTCAGGAGGTCATCGGAATGGTCGCCAAAAGCGGGCTTACCCGCAGCATCATCCTGGCCACGTTCCTGTTCGTCATTCTGTTGGTTGCTTGTACGATCATCCCGTACGTCTGGAAAGATCGTGATGGTAGCACGGCGGGGCCAGCGGCCGGCCAAACTGACACGGCGAAAGCTCCGGCCGCCAAACCGGATGAATCAAAGCCTGACGAGCAGCCGGCGGAGGCCGTCGCGACGACAGCCAAGGACAAGAGCGTCAGCGACGAACTCGACCCGGACCGAGCCATCGACGCCATGGGAATCGGCGAGACACGTACCGCCGATCCAGACAAGAATCCGATGGAGGATAAGCTCGACAAGCTTTTGGACGGAATCGAGTAGGCAGCACAGAATCTCTACGAACAGCCGGTGGATCGCCGATCACATTCATCTGTGGGTCCGCCATGCCATCCGTGGGCCAAAAACAAGAGGCAACCTTCCGCGAAACCCATGACACGAGCCTCACGCACATCAAAACTCTGCGCCGTACTGGCCGGCCTCTACTTTCTCGTGTGGCTGCCGGTACAGGCCGACCGGATCTGGTTCGAGCGGCTGGATAGCTCGATCCACTGGACCGTCACTTTGGCTTCCCTGCCACTGGGACTTCTGTGGATCGTTTGGGCTGCCTGGGGCGTGCGACGGGCAACCACGGCTGTATGCCTATTCCTCAGCATGCTGTACGTCGTCTGGTGGCAGCTTGCCGTCGCGACGGCCGACGCGATGATTTGGGACACGCTCCGCGCAAACCTGGCCCGGTACGGAACAGCGGGCCTATTCCTGATCGGCTTGGCGTGGGTGGTATGGTTCGTCGATCGGATAGCTTCGCGGATCGAAGCAAAACGCATCGCCTTTCGGCTGGAAGCTACAGAGCTGAGCGGTGTTGTGCGCGGGGCAGGGGTTGTGCGCGGGTCTCCCGACCCCGCACACGAGCCCGACCGAAGGTCTCCTTCGCGCGCTCTCACACATACCTGGAACCCATTCGATCCGGAAGCCTGCTACTACGGCCGCCGATCTCAGAAGCTCAATCAGTCGCTGGCCACCTTTGTGACCTACTCATTTGTCTTTGCATTGGTCTTCCTTCTGCTCAGCCAGATGCGCGGTTGCGAAGAGGTTTACGAGATGCCGGCCGGTGGCGGCCAACGGAAAGCGATTGCCCAGACGGTCAAGATCCAGAAGATCATACGCAAGAAATTCGTCGTCAATCCCTACAGTGCGATCCTGTTCGAGGTCCCACCGATCGACGAGGTGAAGCTGAATTTGAACGAAGCCACCGAGCACGCCTACACGGTCGGCTATGGCGAAGGTGCCAATGCGGGGTTCGGCGGCGGTACGGCTCGCGGCAAAGTCCGCCTGATCCGCCTGGAATACAGCGGTGGCGACTGGGACCGGAATTTCGGTATCGGCGGCGACATGAACATGCTGATCGAATACGGCATC
>JADHUC010000218.1 GCA_016784735.1 Pirellulaceae bacterium
GATCTGAAAGACCCGGTGATTCGCGTGTCGTTATGGAACGTACAAACCGGCCAAGAGATTCGGCAAACGGAACTTCGCGCGAACTCGAATATTGCGATCTTCAGCCCTGACGGAAGCCGCGTATTGACGACCTCAAGACGTACGACGCTGTGGCAAGCTGAGACAGGAACGATGGTCAGGGAATACGAGTGACAGATTGTTTTATTCTATTCCTGACCCGGCTGTCATGCTGTCATAAGTCGATCGCTCTCCCAGAGAACTGCAGAGGCCCCTTTGATCCGCCGCTCGCTCAGTCCTTCCTCGCGGGGGCAATCGTTTCTGATGCCAAATACACAAGTGACTTCCCTACTGTAAAAGCAGCGGTGTCGACTCTCGGAGACATTTCCCACGGAGGCGATCGACGTGTTGGTCAGCCACATCGGATTCCCGGAAGTGGGCGTCGAGGACGACGAAGACTCGATCCCTCCTATTGCAGAAGGACGAATCTCGCCTTTGGCCATCCCTACGCCAATCGAGCGCCGGCTGCCCGCGGTTTCCGCGCTCGTGAACATCGGCGAGCCGTGCATCGATGCGGTGATCGAGAAAATCGCAACCACGGATTTTGGGACGGAACGACACGCGTGCGTGGGTGTCTTGAAGCGACTGAGTGGCCCGTCGGTGCGTGCGAGGATGGAACAGGCAATTCAAACTGCACCCCAGAAGAAACGCGAAGCACTGAAGACGGGTTTGAAGCTGCTTGACGAAAAACCGTTGTCCGCCGAGGAACTGAAGGAGAAACTGGAGGAGCTGCTTCGAGAACGGGAGCCGGCAACCGTGAAAGGCGGGCAGTCGATCCATGGGTAACCGCGTGGCCTGTCAAACTCGAGGATAGTGACCGCGAGTGCAAACGGTTCGCTTGACGTGAAGAACGGATTCCGCCGCTGGAGAATGCGAGGATGAGCGATGCGATACCGTCTGCGAAGCCTGCTACTCCCCCGGGCACAGGCCGCTCAGCCCTCCACCACAACCTTCAGGCCCATCAGGCGGGCCAAGTGGCGAATGCTCTGGGTGTGGTCGCCGTAGTAGGCGACGCGGTGCAGCGAGGCATAGTAGTCCTTGGCGCTGGCGCCGAGCACGCCGCCGCCCCAATTCTCAAGCAGCTTTTCCGCGTCGTCCACTTCGGCCACGAGTTCCGTCCGGCAGCCTCGCTCTTCACCTTCCGGGACCTTGGGGACCTCGATGATCTTGCCGGTGAACATCAGCAAGGTGTCCAGGTGGACCAGCTTGGTGAAGGTGATTTCTTGGCCGATGCGATAATGGACCTCGGTAACCGCGCCGCCGCGGACCTCGGCGTGCCGGCGAAGCAAGTAGGGTGTCTTTGGCCCGGTGGGACCCTCCATTTTCAACGGGGCCGAGCAGTGGGAGAGATGGAACGCGTTCTTGGCAGTGTCAACACCGCCGGCATTGCCCAGGAAACCAGCCTGGTCGAGCGCGTGCTGGAAAATCAACATGGTTAGCAGACAGTCCATGTCTCCGTCGCAAGCCGCGGGGATTCCCCGGTCGTTCAGGCGTGAGAATCCCAGGCAGGGGAAGCCTCGCGGCAGCCAGCCCATGCACGTTCCGACGCACAGACCACAGGCACGGTTCTCGGCGATCATTTGGTCCAAGGTCAAACTGGCCCGCGCGGCTTTGTGGACGTCCTCCGGCATAGGCTCGATGGTTCCTTCTGCCTCGTCGAGCCACCGCTTGGCCTCGGCTTTGGCGACGGAGTCGTCCACTTTGGCCATGACTTCGTCGTAACGTCCGTCGGCGATGGCCACCATTTCTACGCCCAGCCGCTCTTTCACTTTCTCCGGCGTGAACGACTCGGGTGTGCCCTTGAACGGCGGCGATGCGAGTACCCGGCTCTGTCGCAACAGCGGGATTACTCTGAGCAGTGACGCGGCTCGTTCCAACTCGTCGTAGTCGGTGCTGTTGAACAGGGTGATTCGCTGTCCCTCGTCGCGCCATGGTTTCACCAAGCACCAGTCGTGCCCGCCGATTACCGGCATATGAAAGACGGCTACCGGTCGTCCCTGCTTGAAGATGGTGGGAATCACCGCGTTCTCGCGGTTGAAGCTGCTAAGGCCAAAGATGTCGGCGCTGATCGCCAGCACGGGGGCATCCGGACCTGCTTTCTCCAGCAACTGGGCCGTTTCCTCAGCGTTGGTCGCCTGGCCGATAACGAACTCCACATTGCCCAGGTTCTTCTCGGCTTGGGTCAAACGCTTCATCACAGGCGCGAGCTCCGCTTCGGACAGGCCCCAACTGTTGCCCATCGGCTTGCCCGCAACGACCACGCAAATCTTGACCTTCGAATTCGGCGCGTTCTGAGGGCTCGACGCTTCGGCCTCGGCCGACCAGTGACCCGCCGCCAGCGCCATCCCGCCTACTGCACTTGCCCCAAGAAACTGCCGCCGAGTGCAATGCATACACATGAGTCGTTCCTCTCTATGTTTGTAGCCACCCGCTCACAATTATCCTCGAATTATCGAGCCGCCGTGTCCGTTTAACCCGAAGCCGGAGGCGATGGCGGGCGCTATGTGTGGACGATCCATCCCACTCCCCGCCATCGCCTCCGGCTTCGGGTTAAACGAACTTAGAAAGAGCGGCTGGGTCCTCAAACCTGAAGACCCGGCCGCCAACGTACGCGAAACTCCTGTGACGCCTCAATACTCCCTCTTCTTCGTAAGGCCCGGCATGGGGATGGGGTACTTGCCGTTTTCGTCGGACTTCAGCGGGGGTGGGGAGTCCATCGTCCACTTGTCCGCGTCCGGGGCATATTCGTGGTCTGAGTTGAGCATTTCGTCGAACGTGAGTTCCTGACCGCAATGGGCTGCCGCCCGGCCCAGGGAACTCGTCAAGCTGGCCTTGATGCCTCGCTCCGCCTCGTTGAAGGGGTTGTCGTTGCGGATGGCATCGACCAGGTCGTTCCATTCGTTATCGTACGGGTTGCCTTCGCCCGGCGGGATCTCGGATTGCCAGGTTTTCGTCGAGCCCTCCGGCTGTTGGCCCGTGTAGATGCTCGAAGGCGCCCCGCAATCGCCGTGATTGGAAACCACGGCGCTGCCCTTCGTGCCGTGTGCGTAGCTCTTGTAGATGGGCGTGCAACCGGCGACGTTACGGCCGTCGGCGATCAGCTTGGTGCCGTCGGCGAACGTGTATTCCACGGAATACGAATCGAAGTTCTGATCCACGGCGTCGCCACGATAATGGCGGCCGCCCAGTGCTTGGGCCTTGACCGGCCAGGCGTCCTTCATCCAACAGCAGTGATCGATCACGTGGATCATAAAGTCGTTGAAGCTCCCGCCGCTGGCCCAGATGAAGCTGTGGAAACGTTGGATCTGCCACAGCAATTCACTCGAGTTTCCGGGCCACTTGCCCGAGAAACAGGACCCGATCGGCCCCGACATGCGATAGGCCCGCATCATGACGATATCACCGATCTCGCCGTCGTGGATCCGATTGGCCAATTGCTGGAGCGCCCGTTGGTGACGTGACATGAGCCCCACGCCGACCTTGAGATTCTTGGCCACCGATTGTTCGGCAGTTTCCAGCATCCGGCGCGAGGTCGGGCCGTCGGCCGTGATGGGCTTCTCCATGAACACGTTGAGCCCCTTCTCGACGGCGTAACGAAAATGCACCCACCGGAAAGCCAGCGGCGTGGCGAAGATGGCCACGTCGCCCGGTTTCAAGCAATCCATGGCCTTCCGGTAGCCGTCGAAGCCGATGAACTTCCGGTCATCGGGCACGTCGACCTTATCGCGGTGCCGGTTCTTGATGTTGTTGTAGCTGCCGTTCAGCCGATTCTCGAAGACATCGGCCATGGCGACCAGCTTCATGGGTCCCTGATTAACCGACAGGGCGTTAGCCGCCGCGCCGGTACCTCGGCCGCCGCAACCGATCAGAGCCACCTTAATCGTGTTGTCCTCCGCCGCATGGACGTGAGGGGCAGCCGCGCTGGCCACTGCCGACGCCACGGCGATTCGGCTGGTGTTCTTCAGAAACTCACGTCGCGATGTTCCGCTGCTGTTGCCTTCGCTCATAACGAATCTCCTTTCAAGAAACTATTGCACTATTTTCGGATAGGTGCTGACTGTGTACGTTTGCTCTTACGAGTACGACAGTTGTACCGCATCAGATCAAGCAGAGTCTACCATCCTGAGCAGATTAACTCCGACCGGCGCCGCATGCAAGCGGCGGCGGCAATGCGAACGCACCGCCAACGTGTGACGCAGTCCAGCTTGCCTGGCTCTGGAGTGGGAGGCGAACAGGTTGGTGCGGTCCCGCAGAACGTGAGCGCCCCTCGAATCCATCCTTGCCAAGCTGCTGAAACTGGAATGGTTCGATCCATAAATCAATGCAAGGCAAGGCAAGTTACGGGGCGACCGACCAGTTATGAGGTCGAGCATTTCGATTGGACCGAGCGCACGAGATTCTTGACCAAGACTCCACGTGCGGTCCCCGTTCTTATTCCTGAATCGTGGTCGCGATCGGATCGAGTTCTTGTTCTGAGAAGGAGATGGACGTGCTGGAAGACGCGTCCGGTTTCTTTCGCGCATGGATCATCATGACCGCGTCGACGTAGGTCGACGCTTCGTCACGGATGATTTCAAACCCGGCACTACGGACGTAATCTCGATAGTCGTCCCGTGAACGCCGCCCGGCAATGGTCTTTTCGATTTCCTTATTTGCCGCGCGGACGTTTTCATAGTCACGCGCAAACTCGTCCAACTTTCCGTCTTCCTCCAGTTTCGACCTGATGCTCTCCAGCAACGGGTCGAGGCGCGTATCGGAATGCGTAGTCGAAAATGCCAAAACGCCGTTGGGCTTGAGGATCCGGTGGATGCCGCGCAAGCATCTGAGTGGGTCTTCCACTGCGTATAATACGTTAACCATCACTGCCGCGTCGAACTTTTCGTCACTTACTCGATCCAAGTGCTCGACCGAGGCTTTCATGACGGTCACATTTTCCGAATCACCAACTTTCACTCTCAAGCGATCAAGCATCATCGGATTGTTCTCGATGGCCGTCACGCGATGGCGTCTGTCGAGCAATTCCCAGGTGACATTCCCCGTACCCGCACCCAAGTCGGCAACCAGACGCGCCTCGCCCGGGACTACAGAAATGACATCCCGGATCAGTTGCAAATAGGGCGGGAATTGAAGCAGCACTCGGTCGTAGGAGGCCGCGTACACGCTCCACAGTTTGTCCTCGCGCAAGGCCCGTAGCAGATGCCTCTCGAACGTACCCCAATCGATCTTGTCGATGAATAGCGCAACGGCCCATCCATGCAATCGACCTTCGCCATCATGCAACTGTGTCGCTACTTTCACGAACGACACCGTTCCATATTTCTCAGATTCGTAGCGAAGGGGTTCCACGTCGGCTAGCGGCAACTCGCCCTGATGAACCCGTTCGGTGAAGTCCCGTGCGTGTTCGAATACTTCATCGCGATTGTCTAATCGGGCGATGAACCAAGCAACATGCCGATACCTCAACTGGCCCACAATCCTGCTGAACACCAATTCAAAGGCGATATTCCAATCGATGACGCGCAGTGACGGGTCCAAGTAGTATGTTGGAACGGTGTAATAGGACGCCTCGTGAAGAACGGGTCGCAGCTTCGTATACCATTCGTCTGGAGAAGGAGGAGGTTCGTTGACTCCGAGTATCTCCCCCTCCTCCTCAACTAGTCTTTGAACCTCGGTATCCTCCGCTGAAAGAGATGCATTCTCGCCTTTCTCCTGCTGGGCTTCCGTCTTGGGCAGCCCCGGAATCCACTTTTGCAGAATCTTGGAAAGTCCTATGGCGCTCTCGGGTTCAATCAGATAGATGCCGGCCAAAAGCGGAACGAGAAAGAACAGCAGGTGCCAGAGGTTGATGTTCTGCGGATCGCCTTTCGAATGAAGCGTGATCACAACCATGAACAAGATGGCCGCCAGAATCAACAAGATGCCTGCAATTCTCTTCATGGTCGTAATCATAAGAAGCACCTTCTACGCCAACGAAATGGATATCCGCAATGGGGCGCCCGTGAAGTCGGAGATCAGAGAACGTGCCGTAAAGGACAGCGTCGGTCCCCATAGAACTGGTACTCGTCGGTGTAGCATTCCCGAAACTTGCATGCACACAAGCAGGATTTTTCCACCACGATCTCCGCTCCGGCGAATACGTCTTTCGTGGCCACGGGGTGAAGATCCATGGCGATCATCGACTGTTCGACTCCAATAACGCGTCCACCCTCACCCTCTATCTTCTTGAATCCGAACTTATTGTACAATCGTTCGTGGACCTGCAGACATTCCAGCAGCAGCCGCTCGACATCGCGCCCATTCGCCCGGAGAATGGCAAACTTCACCAGCAGATTTGCGAGACCGTAACCGCGATACTTATCAACCACAATTACGCGGCTCAATTCGCCGCATTTCTTGTCAGCGGTAATCGTCTCCACAAACAGATCATTCACGTACGGAGACCGCATGGACTGGAAAATCGGCAGTCTCATGATCATTGGATCGGTTTCCATCTTTCTGCTCAGAGTCGCATCCGTGTTCGCCAAGGCGGTCACGTTGGGACTGCAGGCACCTTCCAGGGAACCCGTCGACATTACGCGAGCACAGCCGATCAGCTTCTTTTGTGCACCGACCAGTTCAAAGGCGCCGATGTGAAGAGCCGTCGTGTCACACCAGTCGATCTCCATTCGTGAAGTGGCACGCTCCACTTCTTCTTCCAGGTATCCCATCACTTTGTAGACGCGATGGCGAAGTCGAAAGTAGGCCCGCATCTCCGTTTCGTTGGCGCGGATTTCGCGAATCAGGACAGGGTTGAGGAGTTGTTGCCGTTTGGGCTGGGTTAGGTAGGCGGTCTTTTCCGTCGCGAGTTTCACCGTTTCCAGCAGTCCCGGTGCGGCGCATCGGGTGCGAATCGTACGATCAATGTCTGGAATGCGACGGTGGCGGGTAATCGCTATCATCGCAAAGGGATTGTGCTGGAACGAATCGCGCATATCCTTCGCCCAGGAACTCGGTTCCGGCTTGCTTCGTGACCTCGTACCGATCGTTTCTTCGAATAGATCGGAAAGCACGATCGCCGCGCCGGTTTCGACGGAGTGGAAGTGACGCTGCAAATGCTGAACCGAATCCTCGGGCGTCTGATGGAAAGCGATTTTCGTCTCATACCGTGGGATCGCGTCCCGCAGTTGCCCGGTCGTCTCCAGCGAGTTCAATAATTGCGTGAAATGATCGCGAATGGTTGCATCGGCAATTGTGACAACAAGATGCAGCGTAATCATGGCCACCCCCGGGATAGACGCGTGCACTTTCCGCGGCCGAATCCAGTGACGTCACCTGGTGGCACGCGATAATCTGGGATAATCCGAGAACACATGGCGAAACCCCATTTGTGCGAGTCTGTATTTCTGCCGTCCGATCCGCGACCTGCGGTAGAAGGCCCCCTACTTAGTTACATCGAAATCGACACGGAAAAGCGGACATTGAGTGTCACAGAATTCACCTAGAGGTGCACTGTCCTTCGGAAAGATAACCAGAATTTGGACTGCGACGTATTGGTCCTTGCCTCCATCACAGGCGCGGCCCTGACTCCGCGACCAGCGATCCGGCGATCATCAAGCCCGCGATTGCACCAGTTGGGCCGCTGGCATACAGCTCTAAGATACTACTTGCATCTGAACTGCCGGATTCAGGCTGCAGTTGTGCCGCAGCAGACGCACAAAACCGGGGCAGTTCTATCGCATGCGAGGTAAGAACACGCAACCGACATCCGAACTCCCTGGGAATCAGGACTTCACTTGCTCAAACGTGACGAATCTTGGAGAGATTCAGTGTCGACATAGCGGTGGCGGAAACGTCTCCGAGAAGTGCACGATCGAGGCATTGGAAACGACAATCGCTAATTCAGTGGACCACCCGGCATGCTGGAAGTTGGTTGTAGAGTCTTTCTACACCGGCCGGTGTGACGCGGCTTCCCAGCACATCCAGCAGTTCCAGGCTCGAAAGTACGCCAAGTCGTGTAAGGCCTGCGTCGGTGAGTTTCGTTTCGGACAAGACCAACCGCTCGAGCGACTTCAGCTCAGCCAGGCGGACCAAGCCTTTGTCCGTCAGCGGCGGCGGCAAGTGGTCAAGCGTCACGCGGAACTGGCAAGAGACCTTGCCTTCCTCGTCGTCCGGAGGCTTCAGTTCAAGCTGATAGACACCGTCGCGGTTTGGCCTGAAGCGGCAGCGGTAGTTTCCCTTGCCGGATTCCAGCTTGTGGAGAACGAGCGATTCCGGATCACCCGCTGGCGGGTGGACGGTCGCGATCACTTCGTCCCGGTCCAGCGGTTGCCATCGCGCATCGGTGACGTACGCTCCCACCGACAGCTCTTCACCCAAGCGAATCTCCCGTCGGTCAATCATCAGCGCGGCGCGATTCGACGTCATTTCCAAACGTGACCTGACCGTCCATCGTATCAGTTCTACGTAGTACTTCTCGAAGTAGGCCGGGTCGTGACTACGCAAACGCCACATCTCACCGGCTCCTTGAAACACAACTCGCCCGCGGCCAAAACGTTGCGACGCGAGCAGAACCGTGCGTTCTTCCGGTTCATCCGCCGACGGACTGCCGAGCCATGCATAGACTTCCGCCGCTGGCTTTGGCTCGCCTACCTGCAAAGTTGCCACACCATACAGGCCCTCAAGACTTTGCCAGAGATCCAGGTTGTAGTTCGCGTCATCGTCGAGTTGAAGAAACGGAGCCCCTCGTCCCGCCGGAGTCAATTCTATGGGACGAGGTGAATTGGCTGGTTCTGCCTCGCCGTCCCGCGCTGCAATATCGACGGGCACCAACTGCAGAAGACCCGCCCGATCCGAGCCTTTGGATTGCCGCAGCCACTTGTTCGTATGGACCGGACCAGGTATGAAGATCAGGCCGCCGGCCATGCTTGACACCCAGTCGGTAAGCGTCCTGATTTGCTCGGCCTGCAGCTTGCTCCAATCGGGATCAATCGCGACGATGCAATCGTATTCCGCTAGGTCTTGCCGTGTCGTCGGGAACTCGTCAAGTAAGCGACCGGCCGCCTGCGACGCCCCCGGTCGGGCCGACTGCAAATAGACGCTTAGGTCAATCTCCCGTTCCCGAAAGAGGCACGTTTGCAGAAAGCGGTATTCCCGCGTGGGGCCGCCGCAAAACAACAAGACGCGATGGGGACGCTCGGCAATATTCACAATAACGTCTCGCGAGTCGTCTTCTTTGAAGCTATCCTCCAGCGGGGCATGAATCCTGATCGAGAAGAGATACCGGCCGGGGTCGAACAACTCGACCGGGAACGTCACCCTGGCGAAATCGCCGTCGCCCGAGATTTCGACACGACGCGTCGCGACCGGCTCCGGCTCGTCGGAAGCCTCGTCGGCGGCCTCCGACCGCAGTAGATCTACCTGGAATACCCCACGTGTCCTTCCATGTGCGTAGACATAGCTGCCAACGGTGAATGGGTCTCCCAGGGCGACCATCGAGGGCGCCTCCACGGCCGCGACACCCACATTGGGCGGAGGCGGCAGGCGACCAAGTCGCAGGTCAACCAACTGCGGCAAGCGAGCCAATTGGGCCAAGCCGTCATCGGTTACCCAGGTGCCTCTCAAGTCGAGCTGACGGAGGCTTCGCAGCGTGGCGATTCGCTTCAGCCCAGCATCGGTGATGCGAGTGTTTCTTAACGACAACTCAGCGAGACCAGGCATCCCGGTCAGATTATCGAGGTCCGCGTCGCGGCAGTTGGAATCGTCCAACGAGACCCGTACTACTTCGTGAAGCACGTACTCGGCCGGAAACGCCGCTCGCAACGAGTGTGGCAGGTTGGGCTCTGCATCGGGAAGATATCGGCCTTCGGCGTCAAGTTGGTAGTCGTACACTACCAGGCCGCCCGCCTTGGCGATGGCCGCATCTCTTTGTTTGATGGCCTGGGCAGCCTCGAACAGCGGCTCCAATTTCAGCCGCCATTGGGAACCGTCCTTCTGCAGATGAAACTCGATGCGGGCGATCTCCGTAAAGGTTGCCAGACGTCTGGCATACTCCACCTGCACGACCGCGTCATTGCCTTCCTGCTTGTGGCCAGCGACACGCAACACCGACGAGAACTTTCTCTCATCGGGGTCTTCGAGCAGTTCACGCAACTTAAGGATGCGCTCCATTCGAGTGACATATTTGTCGCGCGAAAAATCGCGCCGACCGGCTGCATCGAGTCGATCGTAGAGTTGGCCCCAATCGTGAACCTCGATTGTGGCAAGGATATCTTCCAGCGCTTTGCCAGGCCCAGGGCTTGCGGCCGCTCCCTGATCGTCGTTCGGGTCCGCACCTATCCCGACCGCCACGGAACACACGCAAAGCGCTACCGCGAACAAGCCAGTCACCCTGGCGGTCGCGCTTCGTACCACGGCGTATCCACAACGCAACGAAACAAGTCCAGACAGATCCTGGACGGCGTTTTGTCCGCCAGTTCTTTGATTTGAAATCACTGTCCAATCCTCCCTGTTAGCCGTACTGGTTCCAGGCGGCCAATTAATCGACGATCTTCGTCAGTCCCACTTTCGTCGCCGATGAGTCCGGATCTTCGTACGGCAATGACTTAAGAAAGACAACTAAGTCCGCAATCTGTGACTTGGTCAGGTGACTGGTCGTCCCGTGTCTGTCCGCGGAATTATAGACAGAAAACACCTCCTTCAATGTCAGGGCCTTGCCGTGGTGAAGGTACGGCGCGGTGCGGTAAACTCCCAATAACGTGGGCGTGTCGTAAGCGGGCCCCATCGTCTCCGTGGGATCGTCGTCGCCCGTGCCGACGTTGTGGCGAATGATCCGTTCCGGCGGCCTCGGCGCGGAATCCGTGTAGAACGGCCCCTTGTGGCACCTCACGCAGCCCGCTTTCGCCGAGAAGAGGATCTCACGACCACGATTCGCCGCATCGGACAATCCGCCTTTGGCGTGCGGGCTTAGCGTGAACGTCTGGGAGTTGGTGTACGCGGCCAATGCGTCGAGATCCGCCGAATGTCCTTTGTTCGGCGGTCCGAGGACGGGTTGCACATCGCCGCGGATCAGCCCGCGCCCTTGCATTAAGGAGCCGCGAATCGTGTGCTCCCAGTCCTGCACTTCGTCGCGATTGGCGGACCAGAGAACGGGGTGCGTCCAGGCAAGACCGGACAGCGACGGCGTGTCCCGCTGGCCTTCCTGCTTCTGCCATGTCCGGCCGTCCGACTCACCATCCGGATGACAACTGGAGCAAGAGATCCACCGACGTCCGACCATTGGCTGCAGAGCCGAGTGAAAGAGTATTTTCCCTTGACGGACTTCTTCGCCCAGAGGGTTGTCGCAAACCGGAATCGTGGCCAGCAATCTGAGCCGCTGCGCATCATACGCCGCCACAGCGAAATCCAAGGCGTTGTATACATAGAACGTCTCGCCATCCGGCGCCACGCGTACAGCACGCGGATTGTGCCCCAATCGCAGGTTTCCGCGTAAGGCAATCTCGCGATAGTTGTCATCGATGACGTCGCAAGCGAACATGTCGTCGGTTCCACTGAAAACAACATAAAACTGACGCCCGTCTGCCGAAACGGCCACTTCCCAAGGGTTCGCCGTGACTCGGTTTCCCAAAAACGAGTCCATGGGGATCCGCTTGCGGCGGCGCCCTTCGCCTGGATCGGTGTCCACAACGGACACGTACGGAAAGATCGAACCTTCACCGTGCGACATCGTCGCCCGCGAACGCATGTGTGCGAAGTACGCTTTCGGTCGCCGCGGATGCGAGACGATTTGCCGCACGAGGTTATCCGTGCTCGCGCCATGCCACTCGTCACTGACCTTTCCCGTAGCGAGATCCACGGCTTTCACCACCGCAGTGTAGAACTCGGTAAGAAACGCCCGGCGTCCATCGGGTGCCAGGGCAATGCCGCGGATGAACTTGCCGACGCTAAATTGACGAGCGACCTCGCGTGTTTTGACGTCGATTTCGACGACTTGCCCCGGATAGTCCAGCGTGACGTACAGCCGGTCACCCCGTTCGTTGCTCACGATCCCATACGGTTCGTCAAATACTTCTGTCTGTCCCGTCGTTTTGCCGTTATCGGCGTCGACGTAGACGATCTTGTCTTCGCCATAGACGGCGACAGCGACTTCGTGCGTCGCTCCGATGAAACTCACGCCTTCGGGCTTGGCGCCCACGAGGACTTCGTTGCGTTTCGTGTGGGCGTCCAGATTGACGATTGTCACAGTACCGCTATCGCGGTTTGCGCAGGCGAGCAACGAGCCGTCGCTGGAAATGTCCATCAGACTATTGGACGGACCTGCCATCACGGACGAAACCGCGCAGTTCAGCACCGCCGCGCCAACGATCGCCAGAGTCGCATGCCACCGAAATGCAGCCACACGGGACAGCGTGTTCATCATTTCGATCCGTTCTCTTGAGAACCGGTGTATGGGTCAGTTTGTAGTCCCGCCTTTAGGCGGTCTTGAGACAAGTTACAGGCCGGAAGACCGCCTAAAGGCGGGACTACGAACGGCCTCAATATCCATTCATTTGTCATCTGTTGTGTGCCCCAAAAGCAGCTTCACCGTTCACGCGGCGATCTAGAAGGCCGCGCAGAAAAAACCCGCTTCCGTATTCCAGGAAGCGGGTCGGCGTGCGTGTCAATGTTCACGAGATCTCTCGGAGGTCATTCCAAGATCTTGCTCGTATCCGCCACCACCTGCTCGACGGCTGCTGCGGTCAAATCACCCTTGGCGAAGGCATGGTTTGCCTTGACCTCTTTCTTCACATACAGGTGCACAGTTACGTCGGCCTCCTTAGCGAGTTTGTATCTCGGTGGCCCAGCTATGCCATCGAAGATCGCCAGCGGAAGGTTCTTGATACCGTGCTTCTCGGCAAACTCCTGAATCTTCGTTTCATCTGCGTCCGGATCCTCGCTCAACAGAACGACGAAACCAGTCATCTTCTTCTCTTCGTTTTTGCCTGCCACGGCGTCGAGTTGCTTGACCAGACTGGCCAAGTCGTCGGTGAGTTCACGTGCAAACACGTTGGCCACCGGACGATTACCCAACTTTCAGATGAAGCAGAGCGATTTACCCTTACTCGGGCCGGTGCAGTCCTTGGCCTGGAATGGACTGGCTTTCTTGCCGACTTCCAGCCCGGACTTCAGATCTGCACCCGCCGCCATCGTGCCGACCGACATGGCCAGCAACGCGAGGGACGGAACGACAAGTCGCATCATGGATGACTCCTCCTCAAATAACGGTACGTCGTTGTGTCAGTTACGCTTGCGGACACACATATCCACGAAAGTTAATCTAACCACGTGACGAGCCGCATGCAACGCGCTAGGACAAAAAATGTCGTGCCTCGCAAAAAATCGTCCACAAGCCCGTGGTACACTGGCTGAAGCAATCCCCGTCACTCGGAGGAGACTCGATATGGACCGCTACATGAATCGCCGGAACCTGCTCAAGGGTACGTTCGCCACCTCGACCCTTACCGCGATTTCCAGTGGGTTGACGATGGCTGATGAAGCAAGCGGCATCCGGCCCGGGACCGCCGGCGTGAATGGTTGCCATTTGATGCCAGGGGCGGAATTCTACGTTGCCATCGACAACAAGGGCCTTTGGCCAAACTTGACCAAGCTGCCAAACGGCGAACTGGCCGCCGCAATATACAACCATCCCAGCCACGGCTACGGCAGCAATAGTGACGTCGAGTTGTGGGTGAGCGGCGACGGTGGTCGCAGTTGGGGCTTTCGGAGCCAGGTGACGGATCACCCAGACAATCCGAACGCGATCCGGATGAATCACGCAGTTGGCCTGAACGCTGATGGCGAACTCGTTGCCATCGTCAGCGGCTATCAGGAACGGCAGAAGCTACCGTTTCTTCCTCTGCAATGCTGCATATCGAAAGACCAGGGCGCCACCTGGGAGCGACGTATCCTGGATATCGACTACGTTCCTTTTGGCGACATCTTCGCCCTTCCTGATGGAAGGCTGATCTGCTCCATGTACGCCCGCATCGACGGGCAGCCGATTCGACGCAAGTGCGCGATCTTCTTCAGCGAGGACGAAGGCCGAACTTGGGGCAACGAAACCCGTGTCGCAGACACAAGTGAAACGCACATCATTCGCAGCCAGACCGGTGTATTACTCGCCGTCGGGCGGACAAGCTGCGTCGATTCGATGGACCGAGTCCTGCCTCACGGAAGCGGCCAGATGCTGTTCAAGTCCGAGGACGACGGGGAGACCTGGTCACCAGGGAAACCTCTTTCGCCGCAGGGGCAGGAGAACGCCCATCTATTGGAGCTGAAGGACGGTCGATTGCTCTGCTCCTTCACGAGTCGCATTCCCGGACTATTTGGCGTTGTGCTGCGAATGAGCGCGGACAAGGGCGAGAGCTGGTCGTACCCCGTCGTTCTCATTTCCATGCCGGCCCGAGATTGGCACAAGACGGATTGCGGCTACCCGTCCAGTATTCAGATCGACGACGGAACCATCGTGACAGCGTACTACTTCGGCCCCAAGAAACCGGAGTGGGCAGCGCACGGCCTGCCCTGGCACCAACGATATCACATGGGCGTCGCCCGCTGGAATCTGTCGTGCTGGCCGCCGGAGGGCTAACATGCATCGTCGCCGAGGCATGCATGCCAAGCCCGGGGCGGTTGCCCGCATCGTAGCTGTCTTTTTTGGGAGTCGTCTGCTACAATCCAGATGTAGCAGGCGCATTTCTCCAGAGACGGGACGATGAAGACCGAAATCACGGGAACGATCATTGCTGGCGTGCTGCAACTGGACCAGCGCATCGACTTGCCGGATAACAGTCGCGTGCGCGTGTCCGTCGAGTCGTTGGAGGAGTGGCGTGCCAGGTTCCAGGCGGGCCTGAAAGCGTGGAAACAGCTTTGCCGGGACCAACCGGTCAACTCCGGCGGACGCCGTTACACACGGGACGAACTGCATGAACGCCGTTGACACCAACGTGCTCGTCTATTTCGTCGATGAAAGCGAACCAGCGAAGCAGGCCAAAGCGACCGAGCTTCTGGAACGCCTCGGCGAGGAAGAGACCGAAACCACGCTCCTGTGGCAGGTCGCCGTCGAGTTTCTAAGTTGCCTGCGACGGTGGGAGAATGAGGGGCGCATTGACCGGGCAACGACGCTGGCACACTTGGAGCGTCTGGAAGCCACATTCGCATGCGTCCTGCCGTCCCGCTCGCTCCTCCGCACGTCGCTGGACCTGAGTTCTCGCTACAGCCTTTCGCATTGGGACAGCCTGCTTTTGGCGGCTTGTCTTGACGCTGGTGTGGACACTCTCTTTAGCGAGGACCTCGATGACGGCATGACGTACGATACCGTTACGGTTGTTGACCCGTTCGCATAAAGCGACTGGCCTTCGCCTTCGATTCGCCGTGATAGAGAGAATCGCCGTGACACGTCTTGCCTGTTTGGCATTGGTGATGTTGCTTTATGCGATACAGCCCGAGCGCGCGCGGCTCTCGGGTGGCGAACCTTCAGGCAACGCCCCTGTGGATCGACGCGCCGGCCTGGCGGACGCCGATCAGTCAGCAGCGCCGTGGGTGAAAGTCTGCGACAAGACCGCGTTCAGTCCGCGCGACACGTCGGAGGATCTGGTCTTCAACGATAGAATGTGGCTGAGCAATGGATACTACCATGGAAACGTCCTCTCGCGCGACCTGTGGTGTTCTGCGGACGGAGTTGATTGGACGCTGGTCAACGCCGAGACGCCCTATGATGGCTACAGCGAGATGGTCGCGTACAAGGGCAGGATGTGGGCCGTCAAAGGCAGCGTCTGGAATTCGACGGACGGGGTGAACTGGCAGAAAGTGGCCGAACGCACTCCGTTCGGCTCGCGAGGCTACGGCGAGTTGGTCGTGCACGACGGAAAGATGTGGCAGTTGGGAAGCGGCCAGGACATCTGGCATTCAGCGGACGGCAAGGAATGGACCTGTGCCCTGAAGGCTGCTCCCTACGGGCCTCGGGCGGCGTCTGCGGTTGTGGTGTTCAATGACAAGCTGTGGCTGATGGGCGGTCGCGTTACTAATCGCAATCGTCCGCCGGAAAAAGGCTACGAGCAATACACAACCTTCAACGATGTATGGTCCTCAGCAGACGGCGTCAGTTGGGAACGTGTAATGGAGCACGCACCGTGGGCACCCCGGATGTGGTTCATTTCGAAAGTCTACGCAGATCGCATGTGGATTATCGGCGGCTATGACAATGTGAATCACAAGAACTTCGGCGACGTGTGGTATTCGGACGACGGCGTGCAATGGCATGAGTTCCAGTCGAAAACAACGTTCGAGCCACGACACGAACCCACATGTTACGTCTTCAAGAAGAGCCTCTGGGTAGTCGCCGGGAACACCTGGCCGGTGCGAAACGACGTCTGGAGACTGACGCTGCCCTGAGGGGCAATTGTGGGACGTATGCTGTCCACGTTTCAAACCAAGCGCCCGTGGGAGAGGGGTTGCCTTAGGGCCTGCGGAACGAAAGAATCGGTCGCCTAATGCTGCTCAGATTTGCCGATCCGTTTTCACTCTTTCAATATCCACCAAACAGGGTGTCCGGTCAACTGGGATCTCTCCTTGTCCGGCGATCCGAAGCGGGCAAAGGCGACTTTGGTGGGGGCACGAGCGAACCGTCCGCGAAGTAACTCAATTCTCAAGGCCGTTTTCGTTCTCCCAGGCGTCTTCACCCCGGCGTCCACTGGAGTAGCCGCTTCGGAATTTCGCCTTGCAGCAATTCGTAAAACCCGGGTTCCTTGATGCGCTCTCGGGCGGCTCGCAACAGCGAGCAGGCGTTGATAGGATTGTTATCACCGCTGAGGTTTTATTGAGGATGACACAACCGGAAGAGGACTTGCCATGAAGCCACTTATCCTGACACTGATCGGCCCGTTGTTTGCCGTGCAATGCGGACTTGCTGTAGCTGAGACGGCACCGCGCCCGAACATCGTCTTCATCATTGCAGACGACCTGGGCTGGGCGGATGTGGCGTTTCATGACGGCAACGCGCCGACGGTTCACCTGGACGGGTTGGCAAGGGAAGGTTTGGAACTGACGCAGCACTACGTCGCGCCGGTTTGTAGCCCCACTCGAACCGGCTTCTTGACGGGCCGATGTTGGAGCCGGTTTGGCGTCACGACGCCGACGAATGAACTGGCCCTACCCATGGACACGGTCACGCTGCCACGCGCTCTGAGGAGCGTCGGTTACAGCACCTGCCTGGCCGGCAAATGGCATCTTGGATCGCTGCCCAAATGGGGACCGAATCACTTTGGCTTCGATCATTCCTACGGTTCGCTGGCAGGCGGTATCAGCCCGTGGAATCATCGGTACAAGAAAGGGCCGTACTCGATCACCTGGCACCGCAATGAGGAACTGATCGAAGAATCGGGCCACGTGACGGATTTGCTCACTAATGAAGCCGTGAGTTGGATCGAATCGCGGGGCTCGTCGCGGTTCTTTCTTTACGTCCCGTACACTGCGGTGCATTTGCCGCTCAAAGAGCCGGACGAGTGGCTTGAGCGAGTGCCAGATTCGATCACGGGCGACGTGCCGCGTCACTACGCCGCGTGCGTGATGCACTTGGACGATGCGGTCGGCCGGATCATCGCCGCTTTGGAAAAGGCGGCCGTTCGTGACAACACGCTGCTGGTGTTCACCAGCGACAACGGCGGCAGTACGGTCGAAAACAACGACTTGAAATATCCGGACGACAACTGCCCCAATGGCAAGCTGACCGGCAACAACCATCCGCTGCGAGGCCGCAAGGGCGATGTGTACGAAGGCGGAACACGGGTCCCGACGATTGTCTCTTGGCCAGCTCGCGTGAAGCCGGGCCGGGTGGACAGTCCGGTTCAAATTACTGATTGGATGCCCACGTTCTGCTCGATCGCCGGTTACCGGTCGGAACGCGACCTGAAGTGGGACGGAGCCGATATATCACAATTGTTGATCGACAAGTCGCCGCTTCCGGATCGACCGCTCTACACCGCCGGACCGCGCTGGCGAGCCACGTCGCTTCGATACGGCGACTGGAAGCTGATCGTACACGGCGAAGGTGAGCGTCGACGATTGGAGCTGTTCAACATCTCCAACGATCCGAGCGAATCGACAAACCTGGCTGACGCCGAGCCAACACGAGTCGAAGAAATGCTCGCGAGATTGCAGCAGGCCGCCCGTCACGACCGGGATGCACTTGCCCGGTAGCTGTTGCTGGTCTACGGCGAACAAAGGAGACATGGTCATGGTGCGACGATCAAAGCCAGGGCGGTTGCTGCTGGGGCCGTTGGTGATCTTGTGTGTTTTCCCTTCGGTCTCGCGGTCGGCCGACAATGTCGCCATCCAGTGGCAGTTCGACACCGAGGGCGACCTGTGCGGATGGGCTGTCGGCGGGCACATTCGCGGCACCAAGGTTTCGGGCGGTGCATTGATGGGGGAGACGAGCGATTGGGATCCGATCCTCTTCGGGCCCGTGTTCGAAATCGCTGCGACGCCTACCCAATGTGTGGAACTCAAGATGCGGACGCCGCGCGGCGGATCGGGCCAATTGTTCTGGACCCAGACGCTCGAGGGCCAGTATGGCGGCTTCAGCCAACAGAAGTGCTGCGCGTTCGAGACCCGCTCGGGCGAGGACTTTCAAGTGTATCGCGTCTATCCGTTCTGGCACGCGGCCGGCAAGATCATCCGTCTGCGCCTCGATCCGCCTGCGACAGGCAAATTCGCAATCGAGTCGATTCGCATTGTCGACGACGGAAGCCTAACTCGCACAACAGACAAGGCTTGGCGATTCGAATCCGAAACTCGCGGCTGGCGGGCCTGGCAGGAGGTGTCCGAACCGGCTGTCCGGGCGGGGTGTCTTTGTGTGACTGCCGAGGGGAAATCGCCGATCCTGATGAGTCCGTTGCTATCCGTGCCTGCCGATCAGAACCCCTACGTTTCGATCCGGATGGCGACGAAGCAGGGCTCCAGCGGACGGGTGTTCTGCGTTTCCAGCACGCAGTACGGCTGGGAGGAAATCACGTTCCCGCTGCGGGCCGACGGGCTGGTTCACTCGTACAACATCGATGTCGGGCACCTGGGCGCATGGCGGGATCAGATCATCATGCTCGGCGTTCAGCCAACCGACGTGGAAGGTGCGGATGTGTCAATCGAGTCGATTGAGATCGCCGACGCACCTCGGGGACCCGCGGAATTGGAGATAGGCTACTTCGGGCCTGCCGATGGGATCAACCGTGCCGGCCGACCGGCCGAGGTCACGTTGTCGGTGCGGAATCTGGGTGGCGACGTGGCCGGAAACGTGGTCGCCACTCTCGTGGCACCCGAAGGCCTTCGCACAATCGGTCCGCCACGGCAGACGATCGAGAAGCTCACGCATTGGCTTCCCAAGACAGTCTCCTGGCAAGTCGAAGCATCGCGGCCGCAGCGTGCTCAGGTCGACGTGAAGCTCGAATACCCAGACGCGAGACCGGTGTCATCGACGGCCGTGATCGAATTCACTCCCGCGCCACAGGTCCCACCGACATCGTACATCCCCGAACCGCAGCCGGTCAAAAGTCCATACGACATTGGGGTCTTCTACTTCCCCGGCTGGCATTCGATGTCTCGCTGGCAGCCGATCCTCGATTACCCGATGCGCAAGCCCGTGCTCGGCTGGTACGACGAATCGAACCCCGAGTGCGCGGACTGGCAGATCAAGTGGGCCGTGGAGCACGGGATCACGTTCTTCATGGTCGACTGGTACTGGTGCCAGGGCAATCGCCACTTGGAACACTGGCTTCACGACGCCTATATGAAGGCTCGGTTCCGCAAGTACCTGAAGTGGGCCATCATGTGGGCAAACCACAATCCGCCGAATACGCATTCGGCCGACGATTGGCGAAAGGTCACTCAGTACTGGATCGACCACTACTTCCGTACGGACGAGTACTATCAAATCGACGGCCGTCCGGCGGTCTTCATTTGGTCGCCGACGGGCATCCGACGCGATGTGGGCGGCAGCGAGGAGGCCGCCAAGCTGTACGCCCTCTCGCAGCAAATGGCCCGCGACGCCGGCTTGCCTGGCATCTACTTCGTGGCCATGAGCTCGCACGAGAGCGAAGCGGCCAGCGGGCACCTGAAGACGGAAGGCTACGAGGCGTTTACTTCGTATCACGGGTTCCAGATCGCCGCGCAGCGGGCCGGTTCGAAGCGATTTCCCTTTGCCGACGTCGTCGAGACCAGCCCGCAGGTCTGGCGCGAGGCCGACGAGCGGGCCTCGGGGCTGCTGTACATGCCGATCGTCGACAGCGGCTGGTCCTCCGAACCGTGGCACGGGAACAAGTCATTGGTCATCAGCGATCGCACCCCGGAGCAGTTCGGCAGACTCTGTCAAGCCGCCCGCGCATACGCCGATCAGACTCGGAAGAAGATCATTGCCATTGGCCCATGCAACGAATGGGGCGAGGGCAGCTACATCGAGCCGTACGCTGAGTACGGATTCCAAGATCTCGATCAGCTTCGCGCGGCCTATTGCCCGCCCGGCGACTGGCCACCCAACCTGATCCCATCCGACGTGGGCCGCGGCCCGTACGACCTGCCACAACTGGCGCCGAAGACCGACTGGCAGTTCAACACCGACGGCGACTTCGAAGGCTGGACCCCCAACGGCTATTTGCGAGCGGAGGTCAACGGCGGCCTCCTGGCCGGCGAAACCACGGGCAACGACCCTATTCTTCAGGGCCCAGGTGTTCGAATCGAAGCCGACTGCACACGGCGCCTAACCATCCGCATGCGATCCGATACCGACGACCACGCCCAGTTGTTCTGGGCCACTGCCACTTCCAGTCAGAGCGAGGGAAACAGCGTCCGGTTCCAAGTCGTCGGCGACGGACAGTTCCACGACCACGAAC
>JADHUC010000219.1 GCA_016784735.1 Pirellulaceae bacterium
GGGGCGCTACCGAGTACAGCCCAGAGGTCAGCAACGGCATTTTCTTGTTTGGCGAAGAGGCCACGGTGTTTGCGTCGGACCGCCGCTGGGTGGTTATCCCGAAAGGCGGAAGCGACAAACGGCAGGAGTTCAACGTGCCAAGCGATATCGGCACGCTGCAAATGGCCAATTTCCTGGAATGTGTCCGCACTCGGGAACAACCGGCCTGCCCTATCGAAGAAGGCTTCAAGGCGACGGCGACCGTCCAGTTGGGTATGATCGCCTACGAATCGAACAGCGTCGTCCGTTGGGATGAACAGACCGAGCAAATCATCGACCATCCGGAAGCGTCAAAGCTGCTGAAGCGAGAGTACCGGGAACCGTATGTGCATCCGTATCAAGGTTGAGCCAAGACAGTAGGTGCTTCTTGTGTAGGGTGGGCCAGGTCTTCGCGGGCCCACCAGATCGCCCCGCAACTTGCCGGTGGGCCCGCGAAGACTTGGCCCACCCTACGTAATACCAACCGTCACGGAGACATCCGAGATGACCAACATTGGAAGATACCGCATTCTAGAAGTGTTCCTACTAGCTGCTCTTCTGGCCTTGCCGATCACGGCTTCTGCGGGTGAGTCAGCGCCCAGCCAACAACGTCCCAACATTCTGTGGATTACCGCGGAAGATCTCAGTCCGGTGTTGGGCTGTTACGGCGACACGTACGCGATCACGCCCAATCTGGACCGGCTGGCCCAACAAGGGGTCCGCTACACACATGCGTTTGCCATGGCCAGTGTCTGCACGCCGGCCCGGTCTTGTTTGATCACGGGGGTTTACTCCAGCTCTCTGGGAACGCAACACCTGCGCGGAGAACAGCCGTTGGCCAGTGGAATGCGTTGTTTCACGGAATACCTGCGCGACGTTGGCTACTACTGCACCAACAATGTGAAGGAAGACTACAACTTCCCCACGCCGAAGACAGCTTGGGACGAATCGAGCGCCAAGGCCCATTGGCGTGGCCGCAAACCGGGCCAGCCGTTTTACGCCGTGTTCAATTTCATGACCACTCACCAGAGCCGCGTGCGGTTTGCGAAGGAACCGTACGAGGCGCTGACGTCACGACTGGCGGAGGAGGAGAGGCATGATCCAGCCAAGACGCCGCTACCGCCGTACTATCCCGACACGCCGTTGGTCCGTCACGACGTGGCTCAACTGTACGATCTCGTGACCGCCATGGACAAACAGGCACAGGACTTGTTGGATCAACTGGACGAAGACGATGTGACCGATAACACGATCGTGTTCTTCTACTCGGATCACGGCACGGGACTGCCTCGCCACAAACGATGGCTGTACGATTCCGGGACGCGCGTGCCGATGATCGTTCGTTTTCCGAAGAAGTATCAGCATTTGGCTCCCGGCAAGCCCGGCGCGATCACGGACCGCCTTGTGAGCTTCGTTGATTTTGCACCCACCGTACTCAGCCTCGTGGGCCTGAAGATCCCCGACTACATGCAAGGCCGTGCGTTCCTGGGCGAGCAAACCGGCCAGCCGCGCGATCACGTATTCGCCATTCGAGACCGCGTCGACGAAGTGTACGAGATGAGTCGTTCGGTTCGCGACCATCGCTACCAGTACATCCGCAACTACGTACCACACCGGCCGCGCATGCAGCACAGCGATTTCTCGGAACGCACGCCCACTCGCAAGGAGTTTCGCCGCCTCGCAGCGGAAGGAAATCTGACGGGCACGGTGAAGGATTTCATGAGTGACCGAAAGGCTCCGGAAGAACTGTACGATACGGAGACCGACCCTTTTCAGATCCACAACTTGGCCGAGTCAGCCGATCATCGTGAGATCCTTGAAAGCCTCCGAGGCGAGTTGCACGGGTGGATGGTGCGCACGCGTGATACGGGGCTGATGCCGGAAATCGCAATGCGAATGCGCTCTGGAGGAGGATCGCCCTACGACATGGCTCGCCAGACGGAGGATTTCAACGCGACCAGAGCGTTGGCTGCCGCCGAACTGATCGGGCAAGGAACGGCTACCCGGAATCGACTGATCTCGGCACTTGGCGACATTGACGTATCGGTTCGCTATTGGGCCGCAACTGGATTGGCCGCGTTGGGAAAGGACGCAAGACCGGCACGCGAACCGTTGATCAAGGCCTTGGCTGATGCGGCACCGAACGTGCGATTCGCTACGGCCGAGGCGTTGTGTCACGTGGATTGCGAGGCGGACGCCATACCGGTTCTGGTTGCCGGGCTACAAGATGGTGACCCGGTCGTCCGTCTTTACGCTGCGATGACCCTGGTTGCCGTGGGCGATGCCGCACGCTCAGCGCTGGCTGACATGGAAAAGGCCATTGAACGAGAGGCCACCGGAGGCACATACCCCCTGTATATCCGTTGGGCGTTGGCCTACGCAGTGCGAAAGCTGCAGGAGTAGGGTCAAGCGAGGCTGGCGCTACGTGGGCTTGAAGTTGACCGATTCTCTCGCGACTCTTAACATGAAGTCAGGGTCTACTCAATTCCTCGCCCAGGGGGCAACAGTCTTTCGGCCAATCGTATGTCTTCAGCACAGCGACAACCATCCGCAGCGGGTCATCCGCCCGGCCAATTCGAGCTAGAGCCCGCCGTTCCCAGGCGTGGTCTGCCTGCATGGCTGATGTCTTGCGTGCTACATCTTGTGCTGATGTTGGTCCTGGCCTTTGCGGTGCGCGACGTGACGACCGGCGCAGCAGACGAACAACAGCGGACCGCCGGAATCGTGCTGGTGCAGCGCGCCAAAGGGTCGACCGAATATCTGTCAGAGCAAGACATCAATGCGGCAACCGACGAGGCCTCCACCGCCACCCAAGCCGCCCACTCTGCCGGAAGCTTGCTTCCTACCGAGACCGAATTGCCGCTTGACGTAGCGGGCGTGTTGCCTTCCGGGGATGAATTCGAGGGCATTGGGGCTGGTGGCGACTTCGGCGACGCATTGCCCGGCGTTGGCGATCTGACGGTCGGTGCAGGGCCGTCGAGGAAGATCGGAGGCGATTCGAAGACTTACATCTTCGGTGTCGAAGGCGAAGGGAGCGTGTTCATCTACGTCTTCGATCGTTCCAGCAGCATGAGCGGTTTTCAAGGCCGACCAATCCGCGCCGCGAAGTCGGAACTGATTAAGAGCCTGCATTCACTGAGTCCTACAAGCCAGTTTCAGATCATCTTCTACAACAACCGTTTGACGGTCTTTAATCCGAACCATCCGCAACAACCGCGATTGATCTTCGCCGATGATACCGGCAAGACGGCGGCCGAACAGTTCGTTCGCCAAGTTCAGGCATCTGGCTCGACGGAGCACATGGCGGCGTTACGGGCCGCACTACGTCTCGGGCCGGACGTGATTTTCTTCTTGACCGATGCCGCCGACCCTCAGTTGTCGCCAGATGAATTGCGGGAGCTCGAACGTTTGAACAAGGGAACGATGATCAACGCTATCGAATTCGGTCCCGGTCCATTTCAAGGCGGCGACAACTTCCTGATGAAACTGGCCAGACAAAACGACGGTCGGCACATCTACGTGGACGTGACCAAATTGCCGTTTACCCCATGATGGAGCCAGAGATGCGGAGACGGCGAGACACGGAACGTGGAAAAGCCTCGGGGCCCAGATGCACGCAGTCGTACTGTCATAGTGAGGGTTATGTGGCTCTCCGTCGATTTTCCCGTTCCTCTATCCTTTCGTTATCCCTCCTCGCTGTCTTCCGTTCGCTCAGCATATCCTCCTCTCTGGCCCTCCTCCTCGCTTTGTCGGCCGAATTGCGCGGCGAGGACACGGTGATCTACGCCACCGGGACGGACTCGAGCGGTCGCGGCACCACGACCGGGACAATCATCGACTTCACCGGGGAACGCCTTGTGTTGCGCACGAGCGGAGGAAGGGACCAAAGCATCCCGACGCCGCGTGTGGTCGAAATCAAGACCACGTGGTCGACCCAAAAACTGGCTGGCGACGAACTTGTCCATGCCGGCGAGTACGAGGAGGCAGTGAGCAACTACTTGGATGCACTGCGCAATGAACGACGCGACTGGGCCCGCCGCCAGATAATGGCGCACTGCATCCGTTGTTATCGGGAGCTTGCCCAGTTCGATCGAGCCGCCGAAGCATTCCTGATTCTGTTGCGACAGGATCCCACGACGCAGTACTTCGATTCGATTCCGCTGTCCTGGTCGCCATACCAACCGTCACTGACCTTTCAGCGCAAGGCGGGCGCATGGCTGGACGGCGGACAAGGTGCGACCGCCAAACTACTAGGGGCTAGCTGGCTGTTGTCGACCGGCGCGCGTGCCACTGCCATCGCGGCATTGCGTGAACTCACGGCAGACTCGGACGCGCGGATCGCAACGCTGGCCGAGGCGCAGTTGTGGCGCACACAAATCGTGACGGCGAAACCACAGGACATCGTTCGCTGGCAAAAGCTCGTTACGCGAATGCCAGAAGAATTGCGCGCTGGGCCGTATTTTGCGTTGGGACGGGCGTTTGCGAGGCAGAAGCAAAGCGAACAAGCTGCATTGGCGTTTCTTCGGGTACCAATCTTGTATCCTAAAGACAGCCGATTGGCGGCGGCAGCCCTATTGTCCGCCGCTCGAGAATTGGAAAGAATCGACCAAACCAAGGAAGCCGTCGCCTTGTACCGCGAGATTGTCCGCGATCACAGCCAAACGCCAGCGGCTGCAGAGGCATCGAGTCGCCTGGAGAATCTCGCCGCAGGGCAGGGCACAAGTTGAAACGACCAAACGGCGGACTGCCACGGAGACGAAATCAGACCTCGGGGAAAGGACAACCGACCTTGCGTTATTCCAAACCTGCTGCAGCAATCCTCCTGGCGTCCGTTTTTTTTCTTGTGTTCGAAACGGGCATCGTTCTGGCCCAGGACACTCCAACGCCGTCCGCGCCTACCGCCTCCGCCGACGAATCCGCGCCCGAGGGCTTCTTCAGCATCGTTTTCTCCGGCGGTCTGGTTGGATTCACCATCATCATGCTGCTGTTCGCCCTGTCGTTGACGGCAGCCTATCTGGTGTTCGAGCACATCATGACGATCCGCCGGAAAGAGATCATGCCGGAGGGTCTCAGCGAGCAGGTTCGCCAGTTGCTTCAAGCGGGACGCGCGACCGATGCCGACCGCGTATGTCGCGAACAACCGTGCTTCCTGTCGTTTGTCCTCTTGAACGGGCTAGCCGAGCACGACGGCGGCTGGCCGGACATCGAAAAGGCGATGGAGGACGCCACGGCGGAACAATCGGCTCGGCTGTTCCGCAAGATCGAATACCTGTCGGTGATCGGCAACATCGCTCCGATGGTGGGACTGCTGGGCACCGTGACCGGCATGATTCTCGCATTCCAGCAAGTGGCCAACACAGGCGACGCGGGGGCGGCCGATCTGGCCGAAGGCATCTATCAAGCGTTGGTTACGACCGTCGGTGGCCTGATCGTAGCGATTCCCTCTTTGGGTGCCTTTGCCATCTTTCGAAACCGAGTTGACCAGTTCGTCGCGGAAGCCGCGTACTTGGCCCAACACGCACTTTCCCCCCTGAAACGGCGCACGGCAAAAGTGACGCCGTCGCCGGCCTCGCCCCCGCCTCCTCCGCCGGTCGAAGGAGGCAAGTGATGCGAGTGCCTAATAACCTGCGCAGCGGGGAACTTGGCTTCAACATGACGCCGATGATCGACGTCGTGTTCCTGTTGATCATCTTCTTTCTGGTTTCCAGTCACTTGGCCAAGCAGGAAGCTCAAATGCAACTGCCGCTACCCGTTGCTGAAAGTGGCTCGAAACAGATCGAGGAGCAAGGACGTCGAGTGACGGTCAATGTTCGCGGCGACGGGAAATTGCTGCTGGCAGGCAGAGCAGTGCGACCCACGGAATTGGCCGCACGCCTGGGAGACAGGATTACCGACGCTGGTAGCGATTTGGAAGTGCGAATCCGCAGCGATCGCAGCGTGCCATATCGGTACGTCGAGCCGATCATGCTGGCTTGCGCCCGATCCGGCATATGGAACGTGACCTTCGCCGTCTATCGTCCGGAGGACGCACGCTGATGCGCAGAGAGTCGATCTACACACAGCGCCGCAGCGATCTGGACGTCAAAATGACGCCGATGATTGACGTCGTCTTCTTGCTGCTGGTGTTCTTTGTGTGGACGGCCAGCTTCCACATTGTCGAGCACATTTTGCCAAGTAGCGTATCCGCGGTCCGCGGAAGCCAACCGTCGGATCCGAGCACACCGCCGCCGGCGGAAGAGGATTTCGACGACGTGGTGATTCGCATTCACTGGCTCGACACCCGACCGGGATGGCAAGTGAACGAGCAGTCGATGCCCAGCCTGGATGCAGTACGTGCCAGCTTGGCAAGCATTGCCACAGTAAAGCCGGACGCGCCCGTGATTCTGCACCCCGACCAAGACGTACCGTTAGGAGACGTGATCGATGTCTACGACGTTACGCGCCTGGAAGGATTCGAAAAGGTGCAATTCGCAGCATCCGAGGAAATCTGAAAGGATCTCTCGCGGTATGCCAACGACAGGGGAAACACCATGCAAACCAAGTATCGTATCGGCGTCATTGGCCACACGGGACGTGGGAACTACGGTCACGGCATCGACCGCGTCTGGCTGGAATTGCCACAGTGTGAAATCGTCGGCGTGGCAGATGCGGACGAAGCTGGATTGAAAGCAGCGATCGACCGCCTGAAGGCGCCGAAAGGCTTCGCCGACTATCGCAAGATGCTCGACGAGTTGAAACCGGACATCGCCGCCGTGGGGCCTCGATGGATCGACCAGCACCGAGACATGGTGGTGGCCGCCGCCGAGCGGGGGATTCACGTCTACATGGAGAAGCCGTTCTGCCGCACACCGGAGGAAGCCGACCAGATCGTGGCCGCGTGTGAAAAGAACAACGTGAAGCTGGCGATCGCCCACCAGACCCGTTGGAGCCCAAAACTGCAAACGATCCGCGATTTGCTGCTGGAGGGCGCCATCGGCGATATCCTGGAAATGCGAGGCCGAGGCAAAGAAGACCGCCGCGGCGGCGGCGAAGACCTGTGGGTGCTGGGCAGCCACATCATGAACCTGATCCACCACTTTGGCGGAGAACCGAGCTGGTGTTTCGCAAACGTGCTCGAGGCCGGCAAGCCGGTGACCAAGGAACACGTAGCCCCCGGAAACGAGGGCATCGGTCTGCTGGCAGGCGACAAGATCAACGCCATGTACGGCTTGTCGGGCGACGTCACCGCCTACTTCGGCACTCACCGCCACGCAGGCGGATTTGGCGCTCAGACCACAAAACCGGGCCTGCGTTTCGGCCTTCAGATCTTCGGCACCCAGGGCATCATCGAGGTGCACACAGGCCACCTGCCTCCCGTCCACATCCTCCAGGACACGCAATGGTCGCCCGGACGGAGCGGCAAGCGATGGATTCCGGTCAGTTCGGCCGGCATCGGCAAGGAGGAACCGCTTCACGACGGCGGACTGCACGGCGGGAACCTGCTGGCCTGCAAGGACTTGATCGCAGCGATCGAAGAAGACCGCCTTCCCGAGTGCAACGTCTACGAAGCCCGAACCACCGTAGAAATGATCGCCGCCGTCTTCGAATCCCACCGCCTCGGCGGTCCCGTGACGTTTCCGCTGAAGAATCGCAAGAACCCGCTGAAATCGCTTTAACGGAGTATCCCCGAACGCTGTACGATGGCCCTCTGAGGCCGTCGGTTCGAGAGATTGTCACTTCACCGACGTCCTCGGAGGGCCATCGTACCAGGAAGAAGCACCCGCGAAGCCACTGGATTTCCCGCTCACCCGCCTTGACGTATCGACGGCCAATTGGGCAGAATTACTCGTGTTCCAGGACATTGCTGCCGATGTTGGTGTGATGTCCCAAAGCGAATCTCGGGCGGTTAGCTCAGTTGGCTAGAGCGCCACGTTGACATCGTGGAAGTCGTTGGTTCAAATCCAATACCGCCCACTAAGCAGAAGTCGAACAGGCGAAAGGAATTACGGCAAACGGGCCGTGATTCCTTTTGTCGTTTCTTGCGTTTGGAGATCACCTCTTCGTCCGTAGCGGGTACGAAGTCCGGTAGGAAAGGCCCGGCTTAGGATTACCTGCTAGACGCTTCACCGACGACTCGGTAAGTTGATGCGATCGGATACAGGTTCACCGTCCACTCGCGAGTCCTAGCCATGGAAGGTCTACTTCTTTGCAAGGCTCCGCCAAGACCGGCGTTCACAGGTTTTGGAGCCACAGATTTCGCCACCAACCAACCGCCGCTGCACAGGATGGACTTGTCGGGCGAACCCAAGGATCTTCGCCGGCGAATTCGTGAAAAGTGCCCTTGCGATCCCGGCGTGTACGGTATGGTTGATCGCTATGGGCATTTGATCTACGTGGGCATGTCAGCCCAGCTTCGGGATCGTTTGCTAACGTACTTCACCAAAGGTCCACCACATGCAAAGGAACAGCGTGTGGCCGAACGCGCCCATCGGCTCGTCTGGGAGGTCGGCGGGCATGAGTTCACCGTTCGACTTCGTGAGCTGGAGCTGATTCGTCGCTGGCGTCCCCGGTTCAACGCTCGCGGCCGACCCGAACGAAGCAAGGTCGGATACGTCTATGTTACTACCGGTGAAGCTCCGAGATTCCGTGCGGGCCGCTTGCCGCCGAAATCTAGCCGCTGGGTCTGGGGCCCGGTGCGATTGAGCCGCCGCCTACGTGTCGCAGTCGATCGCCTCAACTACGTCTTCAAGCTTCGCGACTGCCCGCAGGACACTCCGATCCGCTATGCGGAACAACAAACGCTGTTTCATGAAAATCGGGAGGCCGGGTGCATGCGAGGGCCGTTGGCCACGTGTTCTGCACCTTGTGCGGGTGGCTGCACGCGGCACGAGTATGCCCAGCAGATAGAGGCAGCCAGAGCGCTGCTCGACGGAAGCGACACGAGCATCCTCGAAACCCTGGAAATCGAGATGCAGGATACGGCATCGCGACGTGATTTTGAGAAGGCCGCCACGCTTCGCGATGCTTGGACAGACTTGACATTCCTACACGAGCACCTTCAGCTAATTCGCGATGTCCGTCGCGACTACTGGTTCGTGTATCCCGCGCCTTGCCACACAGGGGCTAGGTTGTGGATGCTAGTGGCGGGTGGCAGTATCGTGAAAGTGGTACGAGAACCGGATTCGGAAGAGTCCGCCTACCGATGTCTCCAGTCGCTTGAGGCGTTTTGTGAGTGTAGAGAGCACGAGTCCTGGAACGAAGACTTCGATCAGATGCAGTTGGCTTCTTCGTGGTTTCGTCAGTATCCGGAGGAATTGAAAGGCGTGCTGCAGCCTGAACAGGCTACGGAATACTGCCGCACGTGCCTCCGATACTGATTGCAGCGTTGCTATGGCATCCTTGCATCGGTGAAACAAACCTGCTACCACCCCGACCAAGCGGCTAGAATTGACCTTCGGAGCCTCGGGGCACCCAAAGACCATCAGCATTCGGGTACCGGTGCTGGCTCTGAGCTAGCCATGCGGAGCACCGGAAGGCATGTTCTGGCGTCGCGCAAATAGACCTGATCTCCTCCAGCCCGCTTGGCGGCGCTCAGGGCCGCGTGGGCGCGCTGGACGAGGGATTCTGTGTCGTCCCCTTCCCGGACGCGCGCAACACCAATGCTGACCGTGCTTCGGAGTACGTTTCCCCAAAAACGCAACGCATTGTCCGCCATTATTCCGCGCGTGCGCTCGGCTACTCGGCATGCCGCGCTCAGGCTCGTCCCTGGCAGGACCACGGCGAATCTCTGCTTTCCGAATCTGGTGACTACGTCCATCTCGCGCACCGCGGCACAAAGGGTGTGGGCCACGATCCACAGCATCTTGTCGGCCGCTTTGCGACCGTGTTCATCGTTCAACTGTTTGAATTGGTCCACATCCACGAGAAGCAGCGATACCGGCGTTCCCTGACGCTGCCACTGGGCGATCCTTCGTCCGAGTTCCAGATTCAGAGCTTGCCCATCAGCCAGGCCCGTTAGTGGATCCGTTCGAGCTTCGCTCATGCGGGAAGCAAGGAGGTCCCTCTGTTGCCGGAAGCCCTTTCGGGCACTGGACTCCAAGCCAACAGCAGACAGTAGTCCCATCAACCCGACGTAAGCCAACAGCCTGCTAGTCAGTGGACTAAGTGACAGGCCTAGGCCAACCACAAGAAGGCAAAGCCCCACACCGGCGATGAGCCCCAAGACGACCGTTGATCGCGGTTCGTTAGGATGATGCGACACAATCGCCTCCAATCGTGCACGCGAATCTTTCGCCGTCGCATGCGTGTAATTCTCCCTCGGGCACTGTATGGCCCGATGGAAACCTAGGTCGCAGAAGCCCCCTGTCAAGAAGGAGCGGAAGGAGGAGATCGAGAGGGAAATTCCGTCCATGAAACGTGCTCACGGGAACGCGTCTTTGTCGCGGCGTGGTAGCCATTCACGCCGTACGTCGTGGCAAATTGCTTATTCGCCGGGCGGAAACCACATCATCATGGGATCGGGGCCGTCACCGATCTTGAGGACGGCTTCTACGGCCAGCGTGTCCATCCGAACGACGTGCAGACCGTCCGAGTGCTCGCAACCGACAAAAGCCCGCTTGCCGTCCGGGGAAAGCTCTACGCCAATGGCGTAACCGCCAACTTTCACTCGCTTGATCTCCTTGTGCGTCTCCGCGTCAATGACAATCAGTTGGCCTTCTTCCGTCCAACTTGGCACAAGGGCCAGTTTGCCGTCGTCGGTGAAGCGGATGCGCACGGGCATACCCGGGCAGTCGAAGGTCTTGATGGGCTTGTGCGTAGCCAAGTCGATGATCGCGATTGAACCGCCGGTCTGATTCGCCGCCCACAGGTGCTTGCCGTCGGGCGTGAAGGCCATCCCTTCGACTCCCTTGCCGCAGGGTATCTGGGTGATCAATTCACCGGAAACCCGGTCGATGACCGAGACGGTCTGCGACACGATGTTGGCCGTGTAGATTAGTTTGTCGTCGCGTGACACGAGGACCATGTGCGAAATCTTGCCGTGAGTGGGAATGCCTCGTGTTACTTGGTTGGCACGCGTGTCGACTTCGACCACGAATCCAGTTTGCCCTGCTGTGAAATAGGCGTGTTTGCCATCAGGGGCCATGGCCGTGCCGTGGATGCGAGTGTATTTTCCAGTGGGTATCTGCAGGATGTGCTTCCGCTGCACGAGATCAATAACGGAAATCGTGTTTCCCGGCGGGTCGTAGTTCGACAGGTAGGCGAACCGCTGGTCGGGCGTAATCACGATCTCGTGTGGGTTTGGACCCGTGGCAATCGTCTGAAGAATCTCCAGCGTGTTTGGATTGATGAAGCAAAGCGTATCGTCGTGCTTGTTCGCCACAAGCAACACGGGGTCCGTCTTCACCGTAGTCTCCTGAGCACGAGCCAGCCACGGGAACCACAGCACGCCCATCAGCAGTACGATAATCCAGATTTCATTTCGTCGAGTCGGTAGTGAGGCTCTTCTGGTATGCACCTTGGATAGTCCTTTGCTTGTCTTGAGATGACGCCATTCAGTTCAGCGTCTGTAACTCATCACGTTTTGCGTCCTCCGAGCATCTAGTCCCCCAAGTACTTGCGCAGTTCGGCCAGTTCTCGTTCGTAGCTGCCTGAGAGAATCGGAAAGCGGCACCATGTTTTTGGGTCCACGTTCTCGTCGTCCAGATGGAACGACGGCGCGTATCGTTCTCGCTTCCACTGGTTGCGGCACCAGAGCTTGAAGAATCGCTCGATCCAGACCCCTAGTTGCTCGCGTGAATACTGCCAGTCGCGAGCTTCCATACGATGCAACACGTCCAGCGGCGTGAGCTTGTCACGAATCGCGGCCCGCTCGATTTCGTCGAGCACGACGTATGGCATCAAGTCGTTTTCGTCAGTTTGCCCCGCGTCCTGCGGGCGCAATTCGGCCGTCGGCTGCTGCTGGTTCACTTTCGACAAAGCCGACAATGGTCCGATGCCCTCCGGACCTTGTTGCTCCATCCATTGGAGCCAACGACGCAGATACGCTTTGTCGATGCCGGCGATTGGCGACAGACCGCCGCACGTATCGCCGTCCATCGTTGCATACCCAACCGCCGCTTCGCTGCGATTGCTGGTCGCCAGCAGCAAGGCACCGCGGATGTTGGCCAGCAGCCACACACTGGGCGCACGGGCTCGAGCCTGGATGTTCTGCAAGGCGATGTCGTCTTGGTCCCAAGTGAGCGGTCGTCCGATCGCGTCGGACACGACGGTGACGTAGTTCTGCACCAGATCATCCACATCGAAGCCGAAGAACCGAGCCCCGATCGCCTCGGCAACTCCGCGAGCCGCTTCGAACGTGACCGGCGAACTGTTGCGAGTCGCCTGGTATACGCACGTCAGTAAACTCGCCACCAACTCGCGACCGTCCGCCGCGTCAGCCAGCCCCGGAATGTGCGACAGCTTCTCGACGAACCTCTCTTGCCCCAGTTCTGCGACACCCAATTCGACCAGCATTCCCGAAAGCGTCGCCACGGCGGCGGAGTCCGCACCGCCACTTAATGATACGACCAATCCGCGCGAGCGGCTTTTCCGCATGTAATCGAACAGTGCCAACGAAACGGCCCGAGCGAACTCCTCCTCCTTCACGACTTGCCCGTTTTCCCAAGCGTGCGGTTCGATCTTCGGTTGTTCCGGAGCGATGCCGGGAAAATCGAACTCGGCCGCAGCACAGGAATCCTGCTGGTATGTCACTTCCACGCGAGAGGTACCCGACCGCGCCCGACTCATCCTGGTTGCGTGCACGTCGATCACCGCCGTGGTGATGTGGAAATCTGCGAAAGAAAAACGCGGGCCGATTGCCAGCATCTGTCCGTCGCTGGCGATCATGGCATCCCCGTCGTAGATCGCTCGCCCGGCTTCGTTGCCTAGCAGATTTGCGTACACGTAGCTGACGTCAAAGGCGCGAGAGCCTTCCAGTACAAAACGTTTGCGGACCTGGTGTTTACCAAAGGCGAAATGGCTGGCGCTTGGATTCAGGATGATGTCCACGTTGCGACGCGCCAGTTCGGCGCCGGGCCGGCCACCAACCCAGGCGTCCTCGCAGATTTCGAAACCCAACAGGACGTCGCCGCAGTTGAAGACCAGGTCCCCGAGCGGGTACTTCCCGCCGCCGACCTCGATATCCACGCAGACTTGTCCCGGCCACGGTTTGAACCATCGAGGCTCGTAGTGGATGCCTTCGTTGGCCAGATTCTGCTTGGCGACGAAACCGAGGATTCGGCCGTCGGCGACCAGGCACGCCGTATTGAACAGCCCGCCGCGATGCAAGAGCGGCAACCCCAGCGATACGATGATCCCCTGGGTCTCCGGGACAATCTCCAGCAGCACATCCTGGGCGATCTGCTGGGTGCCGGGTGAGTGAAAAGCGTCCTCGCATCCGTAGCCGCTAATGCACAATTCCGGCAGGCAAAGCACGCTGACATGTTGCTCGCGAGCGGAGCGGATCGCGTCAATGATGTGCGACTTATTCTCGTCCCAGGCCAGGGCGGTCTGGTTAAGCACAGCAGCGGCGACTTTGATCAGCTTCATGGCAAATCACATGGCGTATTGAAATGGAGCCGGAACTGCCATTAACATAACACACCTGAAGGAGATTGCACGGGCGGACGAGCGGGGAAAGGGGTGTCGGGTTTCAGGTGTCGGGAAGAGGGGAGGAAACGTGCTGAATGTCGGGGAAGAGGACGCCCGTCACCTGCCCCGCGACACCCGACACCCGACACCCGACACCTGACACCCGACACCTGACACGCGACACGCGACACCCGACACCTGACACCTGACACCTGACACTCGAGAGGACGACCTTCCATGTTCAGCGGAATTGTAGAACGTATGGGAACCGTGCGGCGTTTGATTTCCGATCCGCCCGGCGTACGGCTTGTTATCGAATCGGCGGAGATCGCCCGCGACACGAAAATCGGCGATAGTATCTCGGTCAACGGCTGCTGCCTGACGGTAGTCGAAATGGACGAGAAAACGTTCGGATTCGACGCTGGGGCCGAAACGCTCAGCCGCACAAATCTTGGGAAACTGGAGGAGGGGAGTAACGTCAACCTGGAAAGATCGCTGAAGATCGGCGACGAACTTGGTGGCCATTTCGTCACCGGACATATCGACGCCGTTGGGTATCTGGACGAGCGTGTCGACGAGAAGGACTGGTCCACAATCTGGTTTCGGATGCCGAAGCGACTGACGCGCCAGATGGCCAGCAAGGGCTCGGTGGCAATTGACGGAGTCAGCCTGACGCTGGTGGATGTCGAGGACGAGCGGTTCAGCGTCGCTCTGATCCCCCACACGCTGCAAATCACGACACTAGGTGGCCTGCAGGCCGGCGATCCGGTGAACTTGGAGACAGACGTACTCGCCAAATACGTCGAGAAGCAGTTGGCGTGCGCGGAGGAACCGCCGCAAGAGGACGATTGAAGTGCGTGGCGGTGAAAGCACTCGTTGGAGTTCGCGCTTTAGCGTGTCTTCATGCGCACGCTAAAGCGTGAACTCCAACGAAGAAACTAACCCTCTTGGCGCAACCGACACTTCCTTGTCGATGCGGAAAGCCGAAGGGTCTACTCGACTTCGGCCGGTACGCCAGCCGCGATCTTGCTGATGCGGACTTTCGTGTAGATTTGGCGGTGGCCCGTTCGGCGGCGAGAGTTCTTCCGGCGACGCAGTTTCTGGACGTAGATCTTCTCGCCCTTGGTCGGCCCTAACACCTCGGCGGTTACCGTCGCGCCTTCGACCGTGGGTTTGCCCAGCTTCAATCCGTCGTCGCCGGAAACGGCCAGGACTTTGTCGAACGTGAGTTCCTCGCCCTTGGGGACATCTCGGTAGTCCACTTCCAGTTCCTGACCTTCTTCCACTTTGTATTGTCGGCCGCTGTCTGCAATAATCGCGTACATGTCCTAACCTATGGGCAATCCCGGAAAAAACTGTTCTCGTACCCCAAACCGATGGGGATAATCTTCGGAGTTTGAAACTAACAATGTTAGCGAAAGCGACCGCAGGTGTCGAGGGCCAGACGCTGGCCAGGTGAAAACAGCTAAGTTGTTTCTGTGCCAATAGATACGCCGATACCGCTGTCGTCAGACGCACGACGCGAGGTACACAAGGAGGATAATTGAATCATGTACGGGCAAATCCAGCAGCACTTAGTCGACCAGCTAAATGAAATAAGGCAAGCGGGCCTTCATAAGGCCGAACGGGTGATCACGACCCCCCAAGACGCGCATATTCGGGTTGGCGATGGGCAATCGGTGTTGAATATGTGTGCGAACAACTACCTGGGGCTGGCCGAACACCCGGAAGTCAAAGCCGCGGCTCAAGACGCGCTAGATCAATGGGGCTACGGGCTGGCGTCCGTTCGCTTCATCTGCGGCACTCAGGCCGTTCACAAGCAACTCGAGCAGGAAATCGCCGACTTCCTCGGTACCGAGGATACGATCCTGTACAGTTCTTGCTTTGATGCAAACGGCGGATTGTTCGAAACGCTGCTCACGAAAGAAGATGCCATCATTTCGGACGAATTGAATCACGCAAGCATTATCGATGGCGTTCGGTTGTGCAAAGCCGCGCGGTTTCGATACAAAAACAACGACATGGGAGATCTGGAGGCGAAGCTGCAGGAAGCTCAGTCCGCTCGGTTCCGGATGATTGCCACGGACGGCGTGTTCTCGATGGATGGTTACGTGGCCAATTTGTCGGGCATTTGCGGGTTGGCGGACCGTTACGATGCGTTGGTCATGGTCGACGACTCCCACTCTGTTGGATTTATGGGCAGCCGCGGGCGAGGCACACACGAGTACCAAGACGTAATGGACCGCGTAGACATCTTGACCGGCACGCTCGGCAAGGCGTTGGGTGGCGCCAGTGGCGGGTACACGAGTGGCCGCACGGAAATCATTCAGATGTTGCGACAGAGATCCCGTCCCTACTTGTTCTCGAATTCTGTCGCCCCGCCCATCGTGGCGGCGTCGATCAAGGCGATCGAACTACTGTCCCAGTCGACCGAATTGCGCGATCGCCTGGAATCGAACACTCGCTTTTTCCGCGAGGGCATGGCCGAGTCGGGTTTCAATATCCTGCCCGGCGAACATCCGATCGTGCCAATCATGCTGGGCGACGCGGCTCTGGCGACCCGGATGGCAGACGCCATGCTAGAAAAAGGCGTTTACGTGATTGGTTTTTCCTATCCCGTGGTGCCAAAGGGAAAAGCGAGAATCAGAACACAGATTTCGGCGGCCCACTCGCGCGAGGACCTGGAGTTTGCGATCAAGGCGTTTAATGAAGTGAAGCAGGAGTTGGGACTGTAACATGGAAAAAGAACCTCTTCGAATACTGGGTATTGGGGCTCATCCGGACGACTGCGAGTTCAAGGCTGGCGGCGTGGCGGCACTGTACCGGCAGTTGGGTCACGAAGTCTGTTTTGTCAGCGTCACCAACGGCGAATCGGGACATCAAACTCGTTACGGCCCCGAAATCGCGGCCATTCGCCGCGATGAAGCGATGACATCGGCGAAAGTCGTCGACTTCGAGTATCGTGTACTTGATTACCGAGACGGCTTTCTGGAACCGACGCTGGAGGCGCGATTCGAGATCATTCGGTTGATACGGCAATACGATCCCGATTTGATCCTGACGCATCGGCCGAACGACTACCATCCCGATCACCGTTACACGTCGCAACTGGTGTGCGACGCCGCTTACATGGTGACGATACCAGCCGTAGCTTCGGACACACCGGCACTGCGAAGGAACCCAATCATCGCGTACATGTCGGACGAGTTTACTCGTCCCTATCCATTCTCGCCCACGGTCGTCGTTGACATCGAGCCGGTGTTGGACAAAGTGATTGATATGTTGGCGTGCCACCGCTCTCAGTTCTTCGACTTCTTGCCGTATAACTTCTGCCGATCCGAAAGTGTTCCCGCCGATCCGGAAGGACAGAGGCAATTCCTGAAAGACTGGTATTTGGAGATCATGTCGCCGTTGGCGGACAGATACCGCGACATCCTGATCGCCACGTACGGCGAGACACGCGGCCGGGAAGTCAAGTTTGTCGAGGCGTTTGAGCCGTGCGAGTACGGTTCGCCGTTGACGGCTGAGGACGCGAAGCGGCTATTCCCGTTTCTTCCAGACTAGAACCACAGGCAACGGGAACGCACGGAGAAATGCCAGAGACATCCCCCAAGCCTCAAGAGAATCGGGACCAAGTGGATTGGTCGGAGGCGTTGAAGGTCACCGGAGGCGATGAGCAACTGCTCACGGATCTGGCCGTTGCCTTCTTGCAGGAAGCGCCGGCCATGCTGTCGCGGATAGAGACTGCTATCGACAATCGTGACGCCGAACTTTTGCGCCGGTCCGCCCACACTGTGAAAGGATCTCTTCGGCCTTTCGGCGCTCCGAAGATGGCAAGCGAGTACGCTTGGCAGATCGAACAGATCGGCGCGAAGCCAGACCCAAGAGTTCAACCCGTCGAGGAAGTGACCGTCGAAGATTGGTCACGAACGAAGGAACTCTACGGCCTGCTGAACGAGAAGATGCAACCCATCCTGGACGCCATGAAGGAACGCGTCAAGAAGTAACGCGAGTCTTTCACGGACTGCTGCGAGCGATGCTGGCCCGTCTGGCCGCCCTCATCCAAGCAGCCCGATACGGTACTTCCATCGGACGGTGAACGGTGGTGACGCGTCGAGCAACGGCGCAACGACCGAGATGCAATCGCCCTCCCGCTTGACAGCAGCGCCGGGAGCAGCATCCACGGAATCAACCGAAAACATGGCAGTGCGGTTGCAGATCATCGCGTGGTTTGCGTCTTGACTATCAATCGCGATCGGCGAGTTGGCGCGGTAAGTGGTCCCCAGCCATCGCGGCTGCCGCCCGACGCGGCAGGCGACATCGAACACTAGGCTGGACGTCGCCGGGTCGCACTCCACGCTGACCGACCAGTGGCTCTTTCCCGCCATCCCCACCAACAGCGCGATGTTCCGACCGTGGGCAGCAGTCTCCATGCTGGATTGCTGCAACGGTGGGCTGAGCGGCCACTGGTCGCGGTCGTCCCCTTCTTCGCTCGTCAGGCAGGTCGCCATGCTGCCTCGTTCGAGAACCTCGATTTGATGCGAATACCGATCTCGCTGCCAAGCGAATGTTGCGCGCAGACAGCGGCCGACTCGGTCCGTCACCTCCAGAGTGGGCGAGTCGGCCATGCCTTATCCGTTCTGCTCCTGGCCCACGCGCCAACGCAAGTACGAGTCCAGGAAGCCCTGGATATTGCCGTCCAGCACGCTCTGGAAGTTCCCGATCATGTGCCCCGTCCGGGCATCCTTGACACGCTGATCAGGGTGAAGGAAGTAGTTGCGGATCTGCGATCCAAAGCCAACGCGAGCCTTGCTCTGGTACCTCGCTTCCTGTTCCGCTTCCCGTTTCTCTTCCTCGATCCGCGCCAATCGCGAACGCAACATCTTCCACGCAATGGCGCGGTTCTTGTGCTGGCTGCGCTCGTTTTGACACTGGACGGCGATACCCGTGGGTTCGTGAGTCAACCGGACCGCGCTGCTGGTCTTGTTCACGTGCTGGCCGCCCGCGCCACTGGCCCGATAGGTGTCCTCCCGCACCTCTTTCGCTTCGATTTCGATTTCGACGTTGTCTGAGATCTCGGGCGACACATCCACGGCCGCAAAACTGGTCTGTCGCTTGCCCTCTGAATTATAGGGGCTAATGCGCACCAGCCGATGCAACCCGGTCTCGCCTTTCAGGAAGCCGTAAGCCATGGGACCACGGACGGCAATGGTGGCGCTGTTGATACCGGCCTCTTCGTTTTCGTTGCGGTCCAGCAGCGATACTGAATAGTCGCTCTTCTGCGCCCACTGGATGTACATGCGCAACAGCATCTCGGCCCAATCGTTGGCGTCGGTGCCGCCGTCGCGAGCGTTAATGCACAAGATGGCCCCGGCCTCGTCGTTCGGACCGCTCAGCAGCGCTTTCAACTCCAGATCCGCGACCGTCCGCTCCAGACGTTCGACCTCGCCGACGACCTCTTCGGCAAACTCGTCGTCCTCCTGGGCCATCTCCAGCATGGCGTCCAGGTCTTCGCCCGCCGCCGAAGCTTTCTCGAGCGGACCGACGACTGCCTTCAGGGATTTGAGCTGACCGACCGTTCCCAGAGCCTTATCCTGATTGTCCCAGAAACCCGCCGCGGCCATCTTGGCCTCGATTTCTGCGACTTGTTGCTTCTTGCCAGCGTAGTCAAAGACTGTCTCGTAGCTGCAAGAGCCGCTGTTGAATCGCCTGTGCCTGGTCGATCAATTCTGCGTCCATTCGTCGTTCCCCTTTTTGGGCTGATGTTGTCTGTCCCGAATCCGCATTATCCCAAAGACACCGAATTCGAAAAGGTGGTTCGGTCGCAATCTCGTGCGTTTGTCGGGCGGCACGTCGCACCTTGCCGCCTGTCTTCGGTAGGCATAGACTGATGTACAGGCGGTTGCGCACCCCTTGTCAACGACCCGCCAGTCCGGATTTCGAACACCCAGAGGCAGATTTCCAGTCTGCCAATGCCATGGCACGAATCGTACTCGCAATGTCCGGAGGCGTCGATAGCAGCGTGGCGGCGCATCTGCTTCAGCAGCAGGGCCACGAGGTGATCGGCGTGTTCATGAGGCACGGCGGCCAGTCGCCCGTGATCGGTTGCGCTACCGGCGATTCGCCGGAAAACGGGCCGCGGCCGGTATCCAACTCGCGGCTTGATCACAAACAGGGTTGCTGCAGTGCTGCGGACGCCGAAGACGCTCGCCGAGTGGCCGATCGGCTGGACATCCCCTTTTATGCACTCGATTTGCAGCAGGAGTTCCGCCGGATCATCGACTACTTCGTGGACGAGTACGCCACGGGCCGCACGCCCAATCCGTGTGTGATGTGCAACACATGGCTGAAGTTCGGCAAGTTGTTCGAGTACGCCGACAGTATCAGCGCCGAGTTCGTCGCCACAGGGCACTACGCCCGGTTGGTACGATCGGGCGTGGACGAATTGCCGTGGCTATGTCGAGGGTTGGATCGCACAAAAGACCAATCCTACGCGTTGTTCGGCATCGAACGGCAGGTGCTCCGGCGTATGATACTGCCGGTCGGGGACCACGAGAAGTCGCACATCCGAAAGATCGCTGCCGAATTGGGGCTTCGCGTAGCCAATAAGAGAGACAGCCAGGAAATCTGCTTTGTCAACACGGGCGAGCACCACGAACTCGTCCGTAGCCGGAGCGGCGACAATCGAGACCGCACCGGAGACATCATCACCACCGATGGCCGCGTCGTTGGCCGGCATCCTGGCATCGAATGCTTCACCGTCGGCCAGCGCAAGGGACTTCGAGTGGCAATGGGCGAGCCCCACTTTGTGGTGCGAATCGAGCCCAAGACGCGCCGCGTCGTCATAGGCACGAAAGACGAACTGGGGCGTACGGAACTGACGGCCGATCGAACCAATTGGCTGGTCGATCCACCCGTCGGACCGTTCCGCTGTCAAGCCAAGATTCGCTACAACGCCGAAGCCGCCGCTGCAACCGCCGAGACGTTGGCCGACCAGCGATTGAAAGTCACCTTTGACGAACCCCGCTACGGCGTGGCACCGGGGCAAGCAGTCGTCTGCTACGACGGCGAGCGTGTTTTAGGAGGCGGCTGGATCGAATAACCCCTGGCACGTGAACTGTCACGGTTGTTAGACTTACACACTGCGAGTAACAAGCGAGAGTGGCGGAATTGGCAGACGCGCTGGATTTAGGATCCAGTGGGCATAGCCCGTGGAGGTTCGAGTCCTCTCTCTCGCAT
>JADHUC010000220.1 GCA_016784735.1 Pirellulaceae bacterium
ACGGTTATGAGAATCGCTATGCTTGGGTTCGCCGTGGAGTGGATGTCCTCCTCGACGGCGCGGAACAGAATCCCGACACAACGGACCTGACTTGGATGACTGCCAGGTTTATTGGACGGAAAATCGGAGATTCCGACGAACGCGCAGCATACCGACAGTTGTTTTCGCAAGACGAGCGTTTACACGAGCGGATCGCCAAGATCATTGACGTGGAAAGAGCGAGGTCCCCCGACAAGAAGGTCGACAACTGGCTCGTGGCCAAGTTGTTGTTCGAGCACTGTGTCGATCGTCACGCGAAGTCGCGGGCGTCTTCCACCATTCCGCCAGTACTGTTTTTCTCGCGACCGGCTGCCACTCAGGCTCGATATGCTCAAGCGCTAAGTGAATCGGGGCACTGGAACGAAGCCCTGCAGGCTTGGAAGGAAGCCGAGCAGTTGCACGACGAACTAGGCGAAAGAACGATCTTAGTGGGAACTTCGATGCGCATTCGGCTTGACGACTTGGAGTCTCGACTTGCCAAGTTCGGTCCGAACGATACCTCGGTCAAGCAGCTCCAAGCTGCGAGAAGACGAATCCAATATGACTATTGGCTGATGCGATGCCAACTCGAACAAAGTGCCAAGGTGCAGTTGGCCCGAAAGCTCTCACAGGAAGCCGCGGAGCACGCGCGGCGGTCAGAGTCGAGAATGGCTTACGACTTGTATCGACAATCGCTTCAAGCGCTGTCCGAGGTGCACAAGCAGCGTCCGGCGCAGATGTCGCTGTTTGCGGGTGACTTTCAGCACGTGGCAGCGGGCTACCGAAAAGTCGCAGAACAGCTTGCCGAAACGGATGAACAGCCGCTCGCCTCCATCTTGGATTTAATCGAACAGTCTCAGCCTGTTTCCATGTTTCCTCTCTTGGACCTGCAAAGTCCTGGTGAGGGGGACGGTACATTCCGCAAGTAACTCGGACTTCCGGGAACGCCTGACCTCGGTGTCGCCCCAAGCGTCCAGAATCGACGAGAACGGATGACTTCGGTGTGCTCCACCTCTGCGTCTTAGGGCTCGCTCGAATGGACACTCAATTCTCGGGGAACGGCTCGTGTCGGGCCGTTCAGCGCGTGGCTCTTGCTTGCTGCTGCAGCGGGGTCAGGTTACCGGCGCATTCGGCGGCGTGATGGGATGGGAGGGGCTTCCGGAACGGGATGTTCTGCCGACGCCGCCCCAACGGGAGGCGTGGCCGTCACCGCACCTCCCAACATGAAAAACGATTGAACAACAATTCAGTGTAGCCGAAATCCCAAGAGTTTGAAGCACCAAGCGGTGACTCCGCTCAGCGGCCACGCCATGTTGGCCGACGATTCACGCGGATTGCTACGGTTCTCATTTGGGAAGCGAAGGTACAATTCTCCCCCGGAACCTGAGGACGCTAGCATGAACAGCGCACAATTCAAGATCGTGATTCTTTTCAGCCTTTCAACTATCTTGGGGTGCGCGCCGCCGGACCTACAGTCACAAGGCGTGGTACGGGAAGTCGAAAGGGTACAGCCGCAGCAAGTCGCGATTGCTAAGGAACAACCTTCGTTCACGCCTCCGCGAGAAAAGGCGGCGTCCGCTATGGAGCCTGCGCCCGCCCGTGGTGGCACAGACAGAGCCATTCAATACCCGTCGACGGGAGTGCGCGAATGGGATCCCTATAACCTGACAGATACGGACATTTTTGCTACGAAAACGAACACTGATTGGGCGTTACTGGACGCAGCCCTGGCGTTGCGGGCGGATGGACGACACGGGGAGGCGATCACAGTTCTCGAAATGGTGCTTGCCGGTCCAAGCCCGGCAGATGCCATCTGGGACTCGAGCCGCCATTCCGCGTGCTTGGCTCTCTCCGAAATATACCACGAGCAACGCGGAGACCTGCGGTCCGCTCTGAGATTTGCTACTCTCTCGCGCGACAAGTATCCGTATAGAAGCTCTTGCGGTTTGGATGCGATGGCGCAGCAGCAGATCGTCGAAGAACGGATCGCATCGCTGACTCAGCAGCTCTCCCGTGGATCGGTTCAACGCCGTTGAGCCGAAGATGATTCTCCATAGTTGCCCCCGTACGGCCAGCGGGTTTTCAGTCGTCATGATGTCGGCAAGTCTGGTCACCGATCGAAAAAGCCTTGCCGACGGGATTCACACCATTCAATATCTGCGAAACGCCGAGGCGATTCAATGGGAATCCCTTCAAATTGGGGCCGCCGATCGGATCGTACCGCGACTATTTCCGCCCCGCCGGCGCACCACGAGCGTTGCCTCGAGCAAACGCCGGACTTCTTCGACGCTGAGCACCACCGGCAGCTTCTTGGGCCGGCGTGGAGTCACCAGCCCCAATGTGACCTGGCGATGGCACATTTTGTCGAAGGCATTGCGAATGGCGAAAAGGTGGCTCGATACGTGCGAGGAACCGACACCGGCACCAAGCAATCGACACGTCGCGCAAAGCTGTAGATCATTGGCCACTGGTGCCCATGGAACCCGTGCCAGGCTAAGGCGTTGGCGGTATCAGACGCAGACAAACCACGCGGCCCTTGCCGCGGACGTACAACAGACCGCCAGCAAGGATTGGGGCAGCCCAGCAGGGGTAGTCCAGCAACAGCTTTCCGTCCTTGTCACGAAGGAGGCTCTCGGCGACCAGTTGAAAGCCTTCAGGCGAGGCGCGAAACAACAGCAACACTCCATACTCCCCCAGGCACACGAAGTGCCCGTCCACGTACAGTAGCGATGTGCGGGCGAGCTTTGGTACACTCCACGCCAACTTCCCTGTTTCCCAGTGGATACATCGCAGTTCCGCGTTCTGCTTGTGGCGACCGCTGCAACCGTACAGGTAGCCGTTGTGGTAGATCGGCGTGCTCCAGTGAGCCTGAAAGCGTCGCTGGCGACTACGCAGTTCGTCCTTCCAGATGACATCGCAACCGCCGGTTCGAACGCGAAGCAACGATGCGCCGGGGCCGTAGGTTTCGGAAAGGAACACTTCGTCTTTCACCACGACCGGTACACTCGCATTCACGCTTTCCAGCATCCTGCCGCGCCATGGATAGTGAAAGTCGATCTTGCCATTGCTGGGATCGAACGCAAATAAGCCTCCGCGTGCGAAGGCAAAGCACCACCAGCGCCCGTTGATCTCGGCCAACTTCAGCGACGCGTAACTGGCTAATTCATCACCGGTCTTGTAGGCCACTTCTCCCGACCGCTTGTCGAACGCCACAACTGCCGTCCCATTTCCCGCGATACGATCCAAGAGCCAGGGGGACTGCGGCTCGGATTCCGCTGGACTCCCGCCCACCATCACCAATAACAGTTCCTTGAACACCACCGGGTTACTGCCGACCCCGAAGAAATTCTGCACGACGCCAAATTCGGCGCACGTGTCGACCTTCCACACAACCCCGCCGTCCTCGACGCGCAAACAGTGCAACATACCTTCCGCGCCGTATAAGTACACGCGGTCGTCATCCACAATCGGCGAACAACGCGGGCCGCCGTCGTAGCCGTACCTATCCGTGTAGGACGTCGCGTACTCGAACGTCCACTGTGCGGCACCCGTGCTGGCGCTCATGCAAGTTAGTCGAGCTTGGTCACCATGGCGATCGAAATGGAAGTATCGTCCCTGGCTAACGGCGCCGATCCCATATCCCTCGCCAACCTGTTTCTGCCAAACGACCTCCAAACCATCTTCCGGCCACTCAGTCAGAATTCCCGTTTCAGGCGATTTACCATCACCGGTCGGCCCCAAGAACGAGGGCCAGCCGTGTGTCTCCTCAGAAGCCACGGACGCATCGCTTGAAGGTTGCTCTTCGGCATGGGTAGTTGTTTTCTTAAGGAACGCGGGAAGAATAACTTCGGGAGATAGTCGCCGTTCGCTCCGCGAACGGGCATGCTTTCGCGGAGCGAAAGCCGACTCTGTTGATCCCGCGTTCCTAAACGGCAAGACAAGGCAGAGAATCAGCAGGAGATCGCAGGACTTAAATCGGAATCGCATCGCCTGCCTCCGTTGGTTTTGTGAGAGAGTGTCTTCCGTGCAGGCATACTTCGAATTCTGCGATGCTCCCAGAACAACGTATTGTAGCAGGTGTCCGGCTTTCTCGCCAAAGGCAGGGTCGCGGAACGAACCGCCATTCAACGAGCAGATAGTGTTGAATGGAACTGGCCTGGAGCCGGGAGGTCACAGCGCCCGAGGCACCGAGGCGTTTGTTCGCAAAACGCGTCGGTCGATGTGATTGTGCCAAGCAAGCTCGGGAAAGGGGCTTCCGCAAATCTTGAACAGGCTCCGGGATGACCACCGCGATCTGCGTGTTGTCTTGGCCCATGGCGGTACCGTGGGCCGCGTAATTCGCCAGGATTGCGATCGGGCGACCGTCGACCGACTGGGATTTGACCATGTGCATCGCCTTGTCGACGGGCCCATCGGGGTTCTGGCCCAGCCCCCCAGAGCGCTGCCGGTGGCTGTGCGTGCGCAACGATTGACGTTGACATTGCAGCGACCTTTGATGCTCCCACCTGGGCCGGTTCCAGGTTGTTCACGGCGTCTTCTACCAGAGACAGGATCCGACCGGCCATGTCATCGGATTCACGGTACGCAGCGTTGGGGGCCGCGTGTGTGTGCGTTGTGCACAAGACCACGTTCTGTTGGGGAACGCCGTTACGGCATTCAATTCTGTGATCGTACCTCTGGAAGAACTGGTCTTGGTTTTGCTCACCAGCAATGTATCCTCTGCATCGCCCCGATACCAGACATTGCTGTTGGCTGTGATCCTGCCCTGGTTAACCACTCAGGCAAGAGGGTACTGGTCGGTTTATCCGCCTACACGTACTCCCACTCGTTCTTCAACCACTTGTACTTGCTCGGCAGTTTCGCCCACATCTCTTCGACCGCTTCGTCTAGCTGGCGCCTTTCGGCCACGTCCAATTCGCGGCGTTCATTGACCGCCTTGGCGGCATTGTAGACCTGTTCCGTGGTGGCCAGCCCCGGTATAGCGCACGTCAGAGCATCGTTGCATAACACGTAACGAAGGGTGAGTCGCGCTCGTTGATCGTCTTCATCCTTGACACGCGAGTCGGTTGCGCCGTGCGCCTTGAACAGGGAACCGCCAGCAAACGGCTTGATGCCCACCCAACCGGAACGGCTCTTCTTCACCACATCGATCAAGCTGTACATGCTGTCCCCTTCCTGCTCAGCGACCGCCTGCCAGCCGCCTTTGCTCCTTTCGACTCGCATGTGGGCCTTCTTCGACCCAGCGGTGTAGGGGAGCACGATCGCCTGGATCGTCTGCGGATAAGTCTGAACCATCCGCATCGCCCAATCATGTTTGTGCGTGGACATCCCCCCGAAACGAACTTTTCCGGCCTTCTTCGCCTTTTCCAGCGCCTCGACCATCGCCTCTTCATGAGCGACCGCATGGTCCGTGTGCGGCTGCCAATAGCACGTGGGTCTCCACAAGTCGACGTAGTCCAGCTTTGCCCGAGCCATCAGGTCGTCAAGCGCCGCGAGGAGCTTCTCGGCAGTCTGCCATTCGGCGAAGCGCATCTCGTGTTCGTAATACGAAAAGCCCAGGTACATCTTCTCCCGCCGACCGCGGAGCGCTTCGGCGTAGGCGAGAACCTCGCCCTCGGCGCAGGCGTCGATGTAGTTGATGCCGCAATCAATACAGGCGCTGACCACGTCACGCCGGTTCTTGGCAAACGCCTCGGTGCCGTACTGATAGGGGACCTTCTTCCAATGCCCGCCCAAGCTGATCGCCGAGAGCATGAGGCCCGTCGCGCCCAACGGTCGGTACTCCATGCTTTCGCTGTAACTGCGCGTTCTCTTGGCGGCTTCTGCGGCGTTCAAGCCAACGGCCATCCCGGCCGCCGCCAGCGTGCTGTTACGAACGAATCTCCGCCGGCTGATCTGGTCGTTCCACATGGATGAGTCTCCCGTTAATTGACTGAAGTACGGCACCGGTCCCTCAAGGCACCTTCCATAGTGTTGGGCATCTGTTCAAACATCGCTCTCCAACACGCGTTTGGCGTTGTCGTGAAAGACCGCCTTGAGCACCGATTCATCGCGGATCATTTTCCGCAAGCAATCTTTCAGACGAGTGGTATAACATACGCCTCGCGGCTTGTCGTCCCGGCCGCTGCCTCCTCGGCCGTCCCAGCATGGGCAGTCGGTGCCGAAAAGTAATTGCTTCCAATGCCGCTCGAAAAACCCCGCTGTATAGTCTTCGTCGCGAGTCAGCGCGCGGTAACCGCTGCCCGCCGAGAGGTCGGCGTAGAGGTTGGGGTACTTGCCCAGCAAGCGGTCGAGCAGCCCTCCGGGTTTCACAGGCCCTATTGGGTAGAGCGTCTCTTCAGGCGGTGGAACCTCGGCGCTGATATTCGCCCACCACGTCTGGGCGTGGCCGATGATGCGCACGCGTTGGTATCGTTTAAGATAGGCCTCCAGATGTTCGGCCATGCCCTGGTTGTAGCCCTTCTTACCGTCCTGGAAGTGGACTAAGATCGGCCAATCGAGTTCATCGCAGAGGGATATCAGGTTCTCGATGCGGCGATCGCCAAAAGGCACGTGTTCCTTCTGCTCCCCAAAGCCTCGGAAGCCTAATTCGCGGTAGCGGCGGATGCGGTCAAGCGAGTCCGATTTCCGGACGTCGCACTGGCAGAAGGGGATGATCCGGTCTGGATACTGGCGGTGCGCCTCGAGGACCGCGTCGGATTTCAACACCACGCCCCCTTCGCCCGTCTCCAGGGGAAGAATGAACGCCTGGTTGGTTCCGGTGGCGTCCATGTGCTTGATTGTATCCTCTAAGGATCGATTGCGGTGATTGATATGTAGGTGGCAGTCGATGATCGACGAAGGTTCGTCCCGGCCAAGCGCACGCGCGCGGGAGGCGCCCAGCCAGGCGGCGCCACCAATCGAACCAGTGATCGCCATAAAACGGCGTCTCGATATACCGGTAGTTCTTGCGTTCATCTTTGATCATCCATTTGCGAGTTTCGCGGATTGCTGCAACGCCGGACCGGTGTGCAGCCATAGGATTCGGCAGTCAGTAGTATACCGGGAGTTTGGGAGCCGGGGGATTCGCGGCATTTCTCCATGATTTCGAAGATAGCTGAGTACCTCCCGATCCTCTTCAGTGAGCGCTTCAACGTAACGGCCGGGCGTCTTACCATGCCTTTCCTCCCTGGTTCGAGCCGTCTGCAAGAATGAAATGCAGATGGCGTAGCAAATCCAGGACATTCCTGATATATCAATCTGTACGGAAACTTGTGGGCAAATGCTTACTTTCATGCTTCAACTCAGAGGAGATACGCGCATGAGATCGCATGGCTTTCCAGCAGTCTTCGCCGTGATCATCGCGGCCACTCAAGCGGTGGCGACCGAGCGACCGAACCTGGTCTTCATGATCGCGGATGACTGTACTTACTTGGATATGGAAATCTATGGCGGACAAGCGAAGACGCCCAACTTGAACCAGTTGACTCGCGAAGGAATGCTGTTTTCGCGCTGCTTTCAGGCAGCGCCGATGTGCTCACCGACTCGGCACAACATCTATACCGGCATTTACCCGGTGAAATCCGGTGCTTGGCCGAATCACACTTGCGTCTACCCGGGCACCAAATCGATCGCTCACTATCTCCAGGACGCTGGCTATCGGGTGGCGTTGTCCGGGAAGACGCATATTGCCCCGCGTGAATCGTTCCCGTTCGAATACTCAGGCGAATTCAGGTCTGCCGATCCGGCGAAACCGAATCCCTATGCGACGATAGAGAAGCTGATCATCGAATCGAAGGCCTCAAACTCGCCGTTCTGTCTGTTCGCTTGTTCAAACGAACCGCATACACCTTACACCAAGGGAAATCCCACGGCCTATCCGCCTGAATCACTCGAGTTGCCTCCCTCGTTCGTCGACACGGACCAGACACGGCATCAGTATTCAAAATACTTGGCCGAAATCACTTACTTCGATGCCCAGTGCGGAGCGCTCTTGAGACTCTTAGACAAGCATGGCGTCGCCTCCCGTACGCTGGTGATGGTGGTCTCCGAACAGGGATCAGGATTTCCCTTTGCCAAGTGGACTTGTTATGAACTTGGTTTGACGTCAGGCATGATCGTTCGTTGGCCAGGAGAAGTCCAGCCCGGATCAAAGACCGCGGCACTGGTTGAATACTGTGACGTGATGCCTACCTTTCTGGACGCCGCCGGTCTCCAGGTTCCGGCAACGATAGATGGCATGTCATTCCTTCCCGTTCTGCTGGGTGAACAGGCTGAGCACAAGACTCACACCTTCGGCCTTCAAACGACACGCGGCATCGGCAACGGGTCAGAGGTGTTTGGCATTCGGGCATGCGGAACCAAGACACATCGCTACATCCGCAACCTACATCCCGATGTCAAGTTCCAGAACGTCGTCACGCGCCCAGGCGGCGACCGAGCCGACTTCTGGAATTCATGGCTAACAAAGGCCGAGGCGGGAGACGCCCATGCGCAAGCGATGACCAGCAAGTATCAGCACCGTCCCGCCGAAGAGTTGTACGACGTCGTCAACGATCCGCATTGCCTAAACAACCTGATCGAAGACCCTCGTTTCGCGGAGTTGAAGGCGGGACTTTCCCGAAAGCTCGACGAGTGGATGAAGTCGCAAGGCGACAAAGGCCCCGAGACCGAAGCGATCGCTCACACACGAAAGGCGGGCTACGGAAAGAAAACGCCGCGAAGGAAAAGGGGGAAGGCAACTTCCCTCCCAGTTAGAATGGAACAGCCAAACCACGAGCGTTGTACTCTCTGACCGATCAGCGCTCCACTCACCGACCGGTGTTTCGTCTGAAGGACCTCACTGACCAAGACGTGAACCTAAGTCGGTAGAATCTGCCTCCGCACACATTGCATCGATAGGGGAGCAGGAACAGCCACGAAGGCTGCAGGAACCAAAGGGGGCCCCGAGACCTTCTGCGCATATCGGCACCATTGCAGTAAGGACAGGCGAGCATCTCCATTGCGTTCTCCAACACGGTGGGTGCTGACAGGCGGGAGCAGATCTTGGCGACCCGCTGACATGGGCGGGAAGTAGCGTGGTTTTATTAGGTACAATCTATCACCCCCACAAGTACACGTCAAGCATTTTGGAGGATTTAACAATACCCTGTGGTGCGGTATCTTCGGTCGCGGTTTGGTCAGTTTCGGGGATGCCGACTATTCCGACCATGTGTTGGGATGAGATCGCCCGCCAAAAGGCGGTTTTCTGAGAATTTGTGCGGGTTGTAACGATTTTCTTGATTCTAGCGATTCTACGGCCGATACCTGTTTCAGATTTCCTACGAATGGATCTGTGTGGTTGCTGGGAACCTGAAAGGGAATAGACCATGTTAGTGCGTATTGCGCCGATCTGTCTTGCGGCTGCCCTTCTTATGCTGGCCAACGGTTGCGTCTGTACGCAGCCATCGCTCTGCGGGGATGCTGCCGTTCCTGATTCCTGCGGGGTCGCTGGCTGTGGCTCTTGTGCGGGTGCATCCGCCGCATGCGGCAGCCGATATCTGGCCGATTGCGCAACCAAGGCGCTCAGTTGCGGGTCCGGTTGCGGCGAGGTCTACTGGGGCGAGTGGGCCAACGATCCGCCCGCCTGCAACGATCCGTGCGACGACTGCGGCAACTGGACCGGCGACGCGTACGGCGCTCCGCACTGCAACCCGCTTCAGGGAATCCGTCACCTGTGGGGCTATCGTTATGCCCCGGCTGGATGTGACGTTGCGTACGACTCCTATCCGACTGAGACGACGGAGTTCATCGAGGTGGAGGAGATGGAACAGGAATTGGTTCCACCGAAACCGGAACCTGAACCGACGCCAGCCAAGAATGCGTCGACCGGTCGTCGCGTCAGACACGCCACGTTCAATCGGCCCGTGCACAGGTAAGGGCCGCTAGAGCACCAGCATCGCGTCTCCGTAGCTGAACAGGCGATAGTCTTCTCGAATGGCCTCTTCGTAGGCGCGTTTCATCAACTCGTCGCCGCCCAGAGTCCGCACCAATACCAACAGCGTGCTCTTCGGCCAATGAAAGTTGGTCATCAGGGCGTCGATGGCCTTGAACCGATAAGGCGGGCGAATAAACAAGTCCGTTTCCCCTTCCCACGGGCTCAAGTGCCCATCGGCGGCTGCGGTCTCGAGCGTGCGAACGACCGTGGTTCCCACGGCCACAATGCGTCCGCCGGCGGCACGCCGCCGCGCGAGGCGGTCTACGGTCTGGGCGTCGATGCATCCCCACTCGGAGTGCATGCGGTGCTCGCCCAGCCGCTCGGTCGATACGGGCCGAAAGGTGCCGAGCCCAACGTGCAGGGTAACCCGGCAGACCTCGATCCCTTCCCTCTCCAAACATTTCAGCAGATCGTTCGTGAGGTGCAGACCTGCGGTGGGTGCTGCCACCGCGCCCAACTTTTCGGCGAAAACCGTCTGGTAATTCTGCCAGTCGGCGTCGGTCATTTCGCCGCCACGGATGTACGGTGGCAGTGGCACTCGCCCGATGCGTTCCAGGAGGCTCAATGTCGGCTCGTCCGCATCGGGCCGGGCCGCCCAGTCGCCATCGTCCAGCTTCGCCACGAGTATCAATCGACAGAAGTCTTGTCCCAGGCGATCTTCGAGCGTGATGGTCTCTCCGGGCGCTAGTTTACCGCGCGTCTTGGATATGAGCCTCCAATTGCCGGCTTCGTCCGTTTCTAGATACAGTCCAGTCCATCGACCGCCCGTGTTCGTGCGGTGCCCAACCAGGCGGGCCGGAATCACGCGAGTGTCGTTCAATACGAGGCAATCGCCGGGGTCAAGCAACTCGGGCAGATTGCGCACGTGGGAATGCTCAAGCGATGCTCCATCGCGGCGGACGACCAATAGACGGGCGTCACTGCGCTGATGGAGTGGCTTTTGAGCGATCAACTCGCGAGGCACTTCGTAATCGTATTCGTCGATCTCTGACATGGCGACCGAAGTATAGGGCGGTACGCGATTCGTGGGAATGCGTGGCTACTGTTTTGGTCCTTTGGTTTTTCGGTGTTGGATTTGTTTCGCATTTCGAGATTCAGATTTGGTTGCAGCCCGAGGCCACGTTAGGGACATTGACAACCGCCTATCGTTCATGGCAAGCTTTCGACGTCATGAACCAATACGACACCATCGCTCGGTGGCTGAAAGAAGCCACATTCGCCGTCGCCTTTACCGGCGCCGGCATCAGCACCGAAAGCGGAATTCCCGATTTCCGTTCGCCCGGCGGCGTATGGGCCAAGTCCCAGCCTGTCTACTACAACGAGTTTCTGACCAGCGCCACGGCTCGTTACGAATACTGGCGTCAGAAAGCCGTTTCGCACGAGGATTTCGCGACCAGCCAGCCCAATGCAGGCCACCAAGCACTGGGCAAATGGGAAAACGAAGGCCGTTTGCAGGCGGTCGTCACTCAGAACATCGACGGGCTGCATCAAGACGCCGGCAGTCAGGACGTAATCGAATTGCACGGCACGGCACGCTACATCGCTTGCTTGGAGTGCGCCAAACGATACGACGCGGATCCTCTAGTGCGGCAGTTTCTGGAAACGGACCAGGTGCCAGGGTGTCCCGAGTGCGACGGGATCATGAAACACGCCACGATTTCGTTCGGTCAGTCGCTCGATCCGGATGTCCTGGAGCGGGCCGTCGAGTTGAGCTCCAACGCAGATCTGTTCCTCGCCATGGGTTCGTCGTTGGTGGTCCATCCGGCCGCAGGCTTGCCGCCGTTGGCCAAACAGAACGGGGCAAGGCTTGTGATTATCAACCGCGATCCCACGGGACAAGACGACCTTGCCGACATCGTCATTCACGCATCGATTGGCGAGACGTTGACGGCGATCAACGAGTGCTTGACGGGGTAGGGCGGGAAAGCGGGGTGTCGGGTGTCAGGCGGTAGTCCTTCTTTCTGAACACCGCGAATTGAAAGCTCTCAAGGCCGCGAGCCCCCGGCCTGTCCTATCGTCGCAACGCGTCGCCCAACTTCATTGGGACGGTCGACAGACGTTCGCCGACGGCGACAATCTCGAAATCGCGTGTTGTCTCACCTGCCACTTCAATACGGATCTCGATTCGGTCGGGCGGCAGGCAATCGATGACGCGATCCGCCCACTCGACGAGCGTGATGCCTTCGGAATCGAAGTACTCCTCCGGACCCAACTGAAGGAACTCGTCATCGTCCTTCACGCGATAGGCGTCCATGTGATACAGCGTTCGGTCGGCGTGATACTCCTGACAAAGAACGAACGTGGGGCTCAAGACGGTGTCCGGCGGAACGCCACAGGCTTCTGCGATCGCCTGCACCAAGCGTGTCTTGCCCGCCCCGAGTGTTCCCACCAAGGACACGGTGCTCCCGTCCGGCAAAGCCGCGGCCAGCGCAGCACCCAATCGCCGAGTCTCATCTTCGTTCTGTGCGAGAAAGGAAAACCGATCCATTCGCCCTTGCACCAACTCCATAATCAGCACGAGCCCAGTGCCGAGCTTTCAATACTCTCGACTCCTCGCACTGGCCCCCCTCTTACCCGACACCCGACACCCGACACCTCCTCGCCACTTCCTACAGCCCATATTCCTTCCGGAACCGCGCAATATCTTCGGTGTGGCCCATGAATATCACGACGTCGCCGGACTTGAAGCGGTATTCGGCGTCGGGATTCAATACCATGTTGCCGTCCTTTTCTTTGACGGCCACAACCAGTAGACGATGGCGGCGGTGGGCCTCGGTTTCACGCACCGTCACCTGGGCCATTTTGCTGTCGTCGGGCACGGCGATTTCATCCAATTCGTAGTCCAAGAAACTCGTTTCCGAGACCAGTTCCATCAAGTCGGCGGTCGAGGGCCGTGTGATCAGCCTCGCCATATGCCGGGCACCGACAAGAGCCGGCATCACCACTCGGTCGGCACCGGCCTGACGCAGCTTCTTCTCGGTCGAAGGGTGCTCGGCGCGAGCAATGATCTGAAGATTCGGATTGAGATTCCGCGAAGTCAACGTGATGAACACGCTGGCTGCATCGTTCGGCAAGCCAGTGACGAGGGCGCTCGCTTGCTCGATCCCGGCTTCGCGTAGAGTCTGTTCCTCCGTGGCGTCGCCGCTCAGGCAAAGATAGCGGTGCGTTTCGGCGTCGGCGATTCGTTCCGAGTCGTTGTCGACGATCACAAACAGACGCCGCATACTCTTCAGATCGCGCGCCAACATCTCGCCCATGCGGCCAAACCCGCAAATGACGACGTGGCCCTTCAAACGCTCGATGTCACGAGTCATCCTGCGGCGGCCCAACGCACGCTCCAATTCCCCTTCGGTAATCATCTGCAACAAACCTCCGATCGTATAGGCGGCGGCCGACAGGCCGAAAACGATCACAGCGATCGAGAGCATCTTGATGCTGGCATCACTATCAGTTTCTTCGCCGTAGCCAACGCTGGAAATCGTAATCACGACCATCCAGACGGCATCCAGCCAGTCGTAGCCCAGCGCATGATAGCCCAATACTGCCGCCACAAAAATGACCGCCAGCACGAGGGCACCGAGTCGGATGCGGTGAAGTGGGGCTCTCATGTGTGATAGTCCGAGTTGAATCTCACGTAGTCCACCGTGAGGTCGCTGGTCCAGAAACGGGCCGACGCATCGCCCTCGGCAAGTTCCAGTATGATGTGAGTTTCACGATTCTCTTGCATCGAATGCGAGACCGACGTAGCGTCGAACTCCACCGGAGCACCGTCGCGATACAGCAGCGTTCCGTTCAGGCGAAGGCTCAGGCGGTTCGGATCGAACTGCACACCCGAATAGCCGGCGGCACACACAATCCGTCCCCAATTAGGATCATTACCGGAAATGCCCGTCTTCACCAGGTTGCTGTTGGCAACCGTCTTGGCGATCGAGAAAGCGTCATCACGCGTGGCAGTACCGCACACGTCGATGGTGATTAGGTGCGAAGCCCCTTCCCCGTCGTCGGGAATCTGCCGGGCTAATTCGATGCAGACTTCACGCAGGGCCGTTCGAAACGCGGATAGAGCATCACCGGCGAGCGGTTCGCTACAAGCCGCGCCGCTGGCGAGTAACAGCACCGTGTCGTTTGTGCTCATGTGGCCTTCCACGCTGATGCAATTGAAACTGTCGTCGACCGCTGCGACCAGCGCGGCTTGGGCGTCGGCCGGCGTCATCCGGGCGTCCGTCATCACGGCGGCCAGCATCGTGGCCATCTTGGGCCCGATCATCCCCGCGCCTTTGGCCATACCGGCAATTCGGATCGTCTGACCGGCCACCTCAATGGATCGCCCGGCAATCTTGTGGGACTTGTCCGTCGTGATGATTCCGCGAGCCGCCGACAGGAATGCGTCTTCGTCATTACCAAGACGTTCCGCGGCGGATCGGATCCCGGCCGCGATTTTGTCCATTGGCAAGAAGTCGCCGATGATCCCTGTGGACATGACCAGCGACTGGTCCGGTTCGGCATCGCATGCCTCGGCAGCCAGCCGGGCCATCTCGAGAGCGTCCTCCATACCACGTTGGCCGGTGCAGGCATTGGCATTTCCGGAATTGACCGCGACCACACGCATCTTGTCCGACGGCGTTCTTTCGCGGTCTACGGCAACCGGCGCCGCGTAGACAAGGTTCTGCGTGTACACGCCTGCGGCGACCGAAGGGGCATCCGCTACGATCAGCGTCAGGTCCTCCCTGGAGGAATCTTGCTTAATTCCACAACTGACGCCTGCCAATCGAAATCCCTGGGGAACAGAAGCAGTCATTTTCAAGCCTTCTCCTCGGACAGCGCCGAGCATATGCAATCGTGAGCCTCCCGGCCGATGCCCGGCGAAGAACTCTCGCGCGGGCCCGCCACGTTCAATACCTCGATCGAATGGTCGGCGAGCCACTGCCGGACACGCTGAATGTCGGGGCTTTGCCCGAGATCCACCAGACAACAGGGCTTGTTGTGCTTTCGGGCAAAACGTCGGGTCAGCTCTGTACCCCCAACAAGCCGGTTGCGGTACAGAATCAGCGTGCCGTCGGAATCAACCACATTCTGCTCCGTGCGCACCGGATACTCGGGCGATTCAGTCTCGTTCAATCGGTAACGTTTAGGGATTCGGCCGTCCTCCGCCAGACGACCTCGCGGACACCAACCGCCGTGCTTCAGATCCAGCGCGATGGCAGCATCCAACGCGGCTCGATCCACTCCGGTTTGACCACCGGAGACGATGCGTCGCACTCCGTAGCGATTATGGGTGCCCATGACGGAACATCGTAACAGATGGACGCGACAGCATGCTACCGCCGCTCTGGGGCGTCCAGCGATGGTATGGGCAGAAAATCGGCCGACGAGGCTTCTCGCAGAGTCGACTTGTCGTCGTCGGTGATGTAGTCGCGAAAGACCGTCGGCGCCGGCGACACGGCGGGCGATTCGTCGACGGGCGGGGCCAAAGCTGCGTCGGCCTTGAGGATCGTGGGCTGGTGCGTCACGTAGGGCGAAGCGGGCTTCTCGCTCGGGGCGTCCTGGGCGTCGGGAATGGACGTGGCCGGCACATCGCGTGGTGCGGCCAGATACTTGACGGCCAACACGGGTAAAATCACCGCCATGCCGACTAGAAAGGCCGAGTAAATCTTGGTCCGACTCGACATGCGCGACGCTTCCTCCCTGAAGTGTGCTAGCGTATTGCTGGTGCGTGGGAATCCAATGTCCTTCGTTACTCTATCGGCATCTCCGCCAGCAAACTCCGATCGAGGCGGAGAAATCCCTTTGATTCAACATCGTGAGAAACGTAGATCAGTCGGGCCGCCGCGACGCCGCACGCAGCCGGGCGCTGCGGCTGCGAGGATTACGCTGGACTTCCAATTCCGTCGGCCGGATGGGCTTTTTCGTGAGGTTTTCGAGTCGAGGATCCGAGCGAAATGCCTGCTTGACGCGTCGATCTTCCAGCGAATGAAAGCTGATGACTGCAAAGCATCCATGCGGTTTCAGGCAGTCCGGAATCCGCTCAAGTGCCTTGTCCAACGCCCCCATTTCGTTGTTCACCGCGATCCGAAATGCTTGGAATGTCCGAGTCGCCTGGTCGATCGAGTGCCCACGGCTTCGCGGGACGCAACTTCGCACAAGCTGGGCCAGTTCGGCAGAGGTACGGATGGGGGACGCGCGGCGCGTTTGAACGATCTTGCGTGCGATGCGACGGCTGAAGCGTTCCTCGCCGTATAGGTAGATCAGGTTGGCTAGATCATCGGCCGCTAGCCGCTCGATGAGTCTCCACGCCGGTTCACCTTCAGAGGGATCGAAGCGTAAGTCAAGCGGTCCGTCCGAGTCGAAGCTGAATCCACGTTCTCGATCTGCCAGTTGGTCGCTGGACAACCCCAAATCCAGTAACACGCCGTCAACGGCGTCAATCCCGATTTCCGTCAGCACATCCTGCAAATCGCAGAAGTTGGCTTGGGCCACTTTCACTGCCAAGCCGGCGAGGTTTTGCTCCGCGGCAGCGATCGCCGCGGCGTCGCGGTCCAAAGCGAGCACGTACCCATCGGGGGCGACGCGTTCCGCCAATAAACCTGTATGCCCGCCACCGCCCAGTGTTCCGTCCACCAGCACATGGCCCGGTTGCGGCGCGAGCAGCCGAAGTACTTCATCGGCCAAGACAGGAATATGGATCGGAGCGGACATGATCACTATCTTAGCATCGTTCGAGAAACAGGTGTCTCGATACAGGGAAGTTTGGGGCATAGAGAAGTGGGATAGGCTTCCAGCCTGTCAGGTAAAACGGACGACAGGCTGGAAGCCTATCCCACGAGAATCGGACACCTATTTCTCTAGCGATGGTTAGCAGAGACCCGGGGAGCATCCGTGCCCCCCTTGTGGGCCGAGCCGGCGACCAGTTCGTCCCCGAAGAACAGACGAACGGGCCGCCCATTCGCAGCCGAGAGTCTCCCTCTCTCATACTCGTGGACGCGGCCGCTGGGTCGGACGGCTGGCGAGCGAGGCAGTTCGTGGCCGTGAACTGTCTGGCCTTTTTCCACGCATGGCGAAAGTCCTGACGTAGTAGGCGATCCTTGCGTGACGCTAACGCGGTTGAACCGGACGAGCGTCAACGTGGGACTGTTGTTTGGCCGGCAGCTCCTTCCGCGCGGTCATCGAATCCGGAATGGTCCTCCCTGTGAATGCGTTTTCTGCGAGTTCGTCGTAGTGCGGTTGCGTTTCGGAAAGGTATTCCTCCCAACGCGTTCGGTCCCAAATCTCCAAATGATCGCGCACACCCACCAACACGATTTCCTTCTGAACGGCAGCCAGTCGGGCCAAATCCGCTGGCAGCCTCACACGGCCTTGCTTGTCGATGTCGACCCGTTGAACCTGGGCGTAGAACAGTCGACTGAACGCTCTCACGTCTCGGCCGGTCGGCGATCCTTGCTCGAGGCGACCAGCCATACGCTCGAAGGAATCCTCGGTGTACAGGGCCAAGGATCCTTCAGTACCGGGGGCCAGATAAAGGACTGAGTTGCTGGGGTGCCCTATCGCATCCCGCAGTGGTTTCGGGATGGCGAAGCGAAGTTTATCGTCTAGAGATCGATGAAACGCGCCTGTGAGCAACATCGCTTACCACCTCTCACCACTTCGCACCATTTCCGCCCAAGCATACCCACCACGCCTCATCCGTCAACACTCTTTCGGCCGTGCCAAGTCCAGATTTTCTTCCCGATTTGACGTAGGTGATTTCCAGCAGTGGACTTCGGGCGACAGACCGTCTGAAAGAATTCCCAGACTTTTTTTCCAGACGCTAACTCGCCGCCAGAAATGGCTTGAACATGAGTTCACGGGGCGCGATAAGCGTGCCTGGGTCAGGCGGTAAGCAGCGATTCGTAGAGCTGTTCGTAGGCAGCAATCATGGCTGCCAGCGAGAAGTGCTCGGCAGCGCGTCGGCTGTTCTGACGCCCAATTTCCTGGGCTTTTGACGGATCCTGTGCCAAATCGAGCACAGTTGCCACAAAGCCGTCGGCGTCATCGATGGTCACCGTCTGGCAGTCGGCGAGCGGTCCGAGTAATTCCTCCACACCGGCGGACCGCGTGCTGACCACGGGCAACCCAGTCGCCATCGCTTCGAGGACCACGTTGGGCATGCCTTCCCATCGGGAGGGCAACACCAGCATGGACGAAGCGGCAAGGATTTGCGGCACATCCGGCCTCCAGCCAGCAAAATGGACGCGGTCGGCAATACCGAGCGTGCCAACAAGATCCTGCAACGTTTTCCGGTCGGGCCCGTCGCCTACCAGCAGTAAGTCATGAGTGGGAAGCTGGGTGAGTAGCCGCGGAGCCACCCGCAACAGCCAGTCGACACCTTTCTGCGCGTGAAGCCGACCGACAAAGACGACGACCTGACGATCGGCAGGGACCCCAAATTGGGTCATGTCCGCCGCAGACGCGGCCGGGTACTGGTCGAGGTTAATTCCGTTAGGAATGACAACGAGTTTCTCTCGTGGCATTCGCCCCTGGCCGCTGCAGAAATCCGCGACGGACCGGCTGACGCAGACAATCCTCTCGGCCCGTCGGCTCACCCACCGCTCCAGACGCTGCCGCCGGCGCGACGGATCTGCGACGCGAACTCCGTTGATAATACACGGACGCGGCCGTCGACGAACACCGGCGAGTGTGCCGACGACGTTGGCATGGAAAAGGAACGTTTGCACAATGTGAGGCTGCTGTTCCGCAAGCAGCCTCCCCAGCCTACGAATTGCCGAGAGGACCTGCCAGGAGGACGAAACACCGATGAAGCGCACAGGGACGCTGGCCTGTTCCAATCGCAGCACCAGCGATTCCCTATCACACGCCGGTCGAGAATCCAGCGAATAGACAATGGGATCGAACCGTTCCCGATCGAGCCCAGTCGCCACGTTGACCAGACAGCGTTCGGCACCGCCGACTTCGAGTTCCGTGATTACGAATGCAATGCGGATCGGCCCGTTCATCCTATTCGGCGGCAAACTACGCCACAACGTATTCGGCAATCGCAGAGGGAGCCGGAATTGGCAGCCCGTCTTCCTTGAGACCATCAAGATGCATCCGGATGGCCTCGCGCATCCTGCTCTCGGCCGCTTCTTTGGTTTCGCCTGTGGCCACACACCCCGGTATGTCTGGGGAGTAGGCGGAAAAGTTATTCTCGGCCCTCTCAATTACCACCAGGTACTTCTGCACCTTGTCACTCCTTAAGATCAGCTTGCTTGAGGATACTATTCAGTGTACCAGGAGCAAGATCATCTTTCATGCTGCCCGCCACCGTAACACGGCCCGGTTTCGTCGGATGCTTGTACTGGCGGTGACTGCCTTTCTGGGCAACCAAGCACCAGTCGTTTTGAGCAAGGAGCCTGATCACTTCACGCACAGTCACGTCGGGATCCTCTTTGTTTGTCCCCCACTACGGGACCTGTTCGATGATCAATCCGTTCGTGCGGTCGGGCGAGCCGATGGGATGGCCGGCGACGACGATGATGTTGTCGCCGGACTTGGCAAGCCCGAGTTCTTTGCTCATCGCACCCGCGACGCCGATCAACTCGCGGGAGTCGTTCGGGCAATCGACCAGGCGCGGGACGACACCGTAATACAAACAACAACGGCGCACGATGTGTTCGTCCGAAGACAACGCCAAGACCGGGCACGGCGGCCGGTTCTTGGAGATCAGACGGGCCGTTGTTCCCGATGCCGTGAAGACGGCGACGGCGGCCACCTGCTGCACCTTGGTCACTTGGCGAATTGCCCCGGCCAACGCGGCCACCGTAAGGCGATCGCGGACCTCGATTCGCACGGGTCGGCCGTGTTCCTCGAGATAATCCTGGGCGGCCTTTAGTGTCTCGTTCATCATGTGAACCGTTTCGACGGGGTACGAGCCGATCGCCGATTCTCCGGACAGCATCACCGCATCGGTATGGTCGAACACGGCATTCGCCACATCCGAGACCTCGGCTCGTGTGGGCGTCGGTGATTGAATCATGCTCTCCAGCATTTCGGTCGCAATGATACATGGCTTGGAGGCCAATTGGCACTTTGCGGCGATGCTCTTCTGGGCGACGGGGACGGCCGGGAAATCCATCTCGACGCCCAGATCGCCGCGGGCAACCATGACGGCGTCGGTGGTCTTGATGATCTCGTCCACTCGCTGGAGCGCCTGCGGCTTTTCGATCTTGGCGATGATGTGGACATTGCTTCCGGCGTCGTCGAGCAATCCGCGAAGCTCGTGAATGTCCTCGGCTCGCTGGACGAATGACAAGGCGACATAATCGAAATCGCGTTGGGCGATCCACTCGACGTCGCGCCGATCCTTCTCGGTCAGGGGCGATGTGGGAATGTGCGTGTCGGGCAGGTTCACTCCTTTGCCGTTCGACAGCTTGCCGCCAACGGCGACGCGACAGGTGAATTCGTCGGGCGGCGCGGTCCGGACTACTTCCAAACGCAAGCGGCCATCGGCCAGAAAGACCCGGTCGCCGACCGAAACGTAATCAACCAGTTCTTCGAATGTCGTCGAGATGCGTTCCACGGTTCCTTCGATCGCAGAGCGCTGAATCACGATTTCGCGACCGGGATCGAGGAACACCGCGCCTTCGTCGAGCATGCCGACGCGGATCTTCGGCCCGCAAAGGTCGCCGCATACGGCCACCGCGTGCCCCAATTCCGACTCGATCTGCCGGACGTTGGC